>NZ_JBICXM010000001.1:0-449382 GCF_043200235.1 Streptomyces sp. NPDC048441 | reverse complement strand
GTACCCCCCCCCCCCCCCCCCCCCCCCCCCCCCCCCCCCCCCCCCCCCCCCCCCCCCCGGGGCCCCCCCCCCCCCCCCCCCCCCCCCCCCCCCCCCCCCGTCTCCACCGCCTGACTAGGCCTGCGGGAGGCCGTCCAGCTGCGTCTGGAGTCGGGTGATGTCGGCGTCCGCCTTGGTGAGACGGCCCCGGATCTTGTCGACCACGTTGTCCGGCGCCTTCGCGAGGAACGCTTCGTTGCCGAGCTTCGCCGTGGCCTGCGCCTTCTCCTTCTCGGCCGACGCGAGGTCCTTGGCGAGGCGCTTGCGCTCCGCCGCGACGTCGATCGTGCCGGAGAGGTCGAGCGCGACCGTGGCGCCCGAGACCGGCAGGGTCGCCGTGGCCGTGAAGGCGTCGCCCTCCGGCTGGAGGCGGAGCAGTTGGCGGATGGCCGCCTCGTGCGGGGCCAGCGCCGTGCCGTCCAGGGAGAGTCGGGCCGGGACCTTCTGGCCCGGCTGGAGGCCCTGGTCGGCGCGGAAGCGGCGGACCTCCGTGATGACCTGCTGGAGCGTCTCGATCTCCTGCTCGGCGGTGGCGTCGCGGAAGCCGCTGTCCTTCGGCCACTCGGCGATCACGAGGGACTCGCGGCCGGTGAGGGTCGTCCAGAGCGTCTCCGTGACGAACGGGACGATCGGGTGCAGGAGACGGAGGGTGACGTCCAGGACCTCGCCCAGGACGCGGCCCGAGACCTTCGCCGCGTCTCCGCCGCCCATGAACGTCGTCTTGGACAGCTCGACGTACCAGTCGAAGACCTCGTCCCACGCGAAGTGGAACAGCGCGTCCGACAGCTTGGCGAACTGGTAGTCGTCGTAGAGCGCGTCGACCTCGGCGACCGTCGCGTTCAGCCGGGACAGGATCCAGCGGTCCGTTGCCGACTGCTGTTCCACGGGCGGGAGTTCGCCCTCGATCGTGGCGCCGTTCATCAGCGCGAAGCGCGTGGCGTTCCAGATCTTGTTGGCGAAGTTCCGCGAGCCCTGGACCCAGTCCTCGCCGATCGGCACGTCCGTGCCGGGGTTGGCGCCGCGGGCGAGGGTGAAGCGGACGGCGTCCGAGCCGTACTTGTCCATCCAGTCGAGCGGGTTGACCGCGTTGCCGAAGGACTTGGACATCTTCTTGCCGAACTGGTCGCGGACCATGCCGTGCAGCACGATCGTGTGGAACGGCGGGGTGCCGTCCATCGCGTACAGGCCGAACATCATCATCCGGGCGACCCAGAAGAAGAGGATGTCGTAGCCGGTGACCAGGACTGAGTTCGGATAGAACTTCGCCAGGCTGTCGGTCTGTTCGGGCCAGCCGAGCGTGGAGAACGGCCACAGGCCGGACGAGAACCAGGTGTCCAGGACGTCGCTGTCCTGGGTCCAGCCCTCGCCCGTGGGTGCCTCGTCGTCAGGGCCGACGCAGACGACCTCGCCGTTCGGGCCGTACCAGACCGGGATGCGATGGCCCCACCACAGCTGACGCGAGATGCACCAGTCGTGGAGGTTGTCGACCCAGTCGAAGTAGCGCTTCTCCATCTCCTGGGGGTGGATCTTGACCTTGCCGTCGCGGACCGCGTCACCCGCGGCCTTCGCGAGCGGGCCGACCTTGACCCACCACTGCATCGAGAGGCGCGGCTCGATGGTGGTCTTGCAGCGTGAGCAGTGGCCGACCGAGTGGGAGTACGGACGCTTCTCGGCGACGATGCGGCCCTCGGCGCGCAGCGCGCCGACGATGGCGCTGCGGGCCTCCAGGCGGTCGAGGCCCTGGAAGGGGCCGGGGACCGTGATCACGGCGTGCTCGTCCATGACCGCGATGTTCGGCAGGTCATGGCGCTGGCCGATCTCGAAGTCGTTCGGGTCGTGCGCCGGGGTCACCTTGACGCAGCCCGTGCCGAACTCGGGGTCGACGTGCTCGTCCGCGACGACCGGGATGGAGCGGTCGGTCAGCGGCAGCTTGATCAGCTTGCCGATGAGGTGCTTGTAGCGCTCGTCATCAGGGTGGACCGCGATGGCGGTGTCACCGAGCATCGTCTCGGCGCGGGTGGTGGCGACGACGACGGTCTCGTCCCCGTCGCCGTACTTCAGGGAGACGAGCTCGCCGTCGTCGTCCTGGTACTCGACCTCGATGTCCGAGATCGCCGTCAGACAGCGCGGGCACCAGTTGATGATGCGCTCGGCGCGGTAGATCAGCTCGTCGTCGTACAGCTTCTTGAAGATGGTCTGGACGGACTGCGAGAGGCCCTCGTCCATCGTGAAGCGCTCGCGCTCCCAGTCGACGCCGTCGCCGAGGCGGCGCATCTGGCCGGAGATCTGGCCGCCGGACTCGCCCTTCCACTGCCAGACGCGCTCGATGAACTCCTCGCGCCCCAGGTCGTGGCGGGACTTGCCCTCCTTGGCGAGCTCGCGCTCCACGACGTTCTGCGTGGCGATGCCGGCGTGGTCCATGCCCGGCTGCCACAGCGTCTCGAAGCCCTGCATACGCTTGCGGCGCGTGAGGGCGTCGATGAGCGTGTGCTCGAAGGCGTGGCCCAGGTGCAGGGATCCCGTGACGTTCGGCGGCGGGATGACGACGGTGTACGGGGGCTTCTCGCTCGCCGCGTCGGCGGTGAAGTAGCCGCGTTCCACCCAGCGCTCGTACAGCGTCCCCTCTACCTCGGCCGGCGCGTACTGGGTCGGCAGTTCGGTGGTGGGCGCTGAATTCTGCTGCTGAGAGTTCTCGGTCACGGAGTCAGTTTAGAGGTGTCACAGACCCGTCCCGAAACCGGATTCTTCAGTAACGGTTGCGGCCCGGCACCCCATGGGGCCTCGCCTTCGGTCAGGATGTCGGCATCACATAAGCGTTCGGAGGGGAACCCACGCAATGAGCTACAACCAGCCTGGCCCGTACGGCGGGCAGCAGCCCCAGCAGCCCGGTCCTTACGGGCAGCAGCCGGGCCAGCCTGGCCCCTACGGCCAGCAGCCGCAGGCGCCCCAGCCCGGCTACGGCTACCCCCAGCAGCCTCCGCAGGGCGTTCCCCCGCAGCAGGGCGGCTACAGCCAGCCGCAGCAGCCCGGTCCGTACGACCAGGGCCAGCAGCAGAGCCCGTACGGGCAGGTTCCGCCGCCCCCGCCCGCCGGTGGCGGCAGCGGCAAGAAGACCGGGCTCATCATCGGCGCGGTCGTCGCACTCGTCGCGATCGGCGGCGGCATCTGGTGGTTCACGGCGGGCAAGGACGACAGCTCGTCGGCGGGCAACTCGGCGGTGGCGGACGACGGGCCGCACAAGCTGGTCACGCCCGAGACGGTCCTCTCCGAGTACAAGAAGCAGGCCTCGGCCGACGGCGGCTTCGACGACGAGGACATGAAGAAGGCCGAGAAGGACGGCGTCAAGAACGGCAAGCCCGTCGACGGCGAGTACCAGTCGGGCGACAAGAGCAACCCGCTGGCGCAGAAGATGATCAAGTTCATGGGCGTCTACGGCGAGATCGACGACCCGTCCAAGGTGGTCGACGGCATGTTCGCCAAGATGAAGGAGAACGCCGCGAAGGAGGAGTCCGACACGGGTTCACCGGTCGGCACCCCCAAGAGCTTCGACGCGGACGGCGCGGTCGTGAAGTGCCAGGAGATGAAGGTCAAGGGCGGCGGCTCCGGGCCCAAGTCGATCCGTATGCCGCTCTGCATCTGGGGCGACCACAGCACCGTCGGTGTCGTGATCCCGGTCGACATGGCGAGCGCCATGACCGGCAAGAGCCCCGACCTCGGGGGCGCCGCGGACACGACGACGAAGCTCCGCAAGGAAGTCCGCGTCAAGTCCTGACGCCGATGCCCTGATGCCGAAGCCCTGACGGCGTCACCCCGCACTCCACGCTCAGCAGCAGCCCCGGTCACTCCGACCGGGGCTGCTTCCGTCAGGATGTCTCGAACACATAAGCACGCTTAGGGGGAACCCACGTCATGAGCTACAACCAACC
Source organism: Streptomyces sp. NPDC048441 (assembly GCF_043200235.1). Classification (NCBI taxonomy): domain Bacteria; kingdom Bacillati; phylum Actinomycetota; class Actinomycetes; order Kitasatosporales; family Streptomycetaceae; genus Streptomyces; species Streptomyces sp. NPDC048441. The sequence continues at coordinate 445,417 of NZ_JBICXM010000001.1, read as the reverse complement.
AGGCCCGTACGGCCAGCAGCCCCAGCAGCCGGGCCCCTACGGGCAGCAGCCCGGCCCGTACGGCCAGCAGCCGCAGGCACCCCAGCCCGGCTACGGCTACCCCCAGCAGGCCCCGCAGGGCGTACCGCCGCAGCAGCCGGGCCCGTACGGGCAGCCGCCGCAGGCTCCGTACGGCCAGCAGCAGCCCCCGTACGGGCAGGTCCCGCCGCCGCCCGCCGGTGGTGGTGGCAAGAAGACCGGGCTCATCATCGGCGCGGTCGTCGCACTCGTGGCCATCGCGGGCGGCGTCTGGTGGTTCACGGCGGGCAAGGACGGCGGCTCCTCGGTCGCGGACGACGGCCCGCACAAGCTGGTCACGCCCCAGACGGTCCTCTCCGACTACAAGAAGTCCGACAGCGACAGCGGCGGCATGACCGAGTCCGACCTCAAGGACGCCGCGAAGTGGGGTGTGACGAATCCCAAGGACGTCAGCGCCTCCTACGAGTCGGGTGACAAGAGCAACCCGCTGGCGCAGAAAATGATCCAGTTCGGCGGCGTCTACGGCAAGATCGAGGACCCGGAGAAGGTCGTCGACGCCATGTTCGCCAACATGAAGAAGGAGTCCGGCGAGGGCGGTTCGGACGAGAAGGTCTCACTCGTCGGCAGCCCCGAGGCGTACGAGCCCGATGGCCTCGACGGCGCGGTCCTGAAGTGCCAGCAGGCCAAGGTGGACAACTCCGGTGTCGGCGCGACCGGGCCGAAAGAGATGAACGTGACGTACTGCATCTGGGGCGACTACAGCACCCTCGGTCTCGTCATGCCCATGGACATCGCGAGCATGGCGACGGGCAAGGGGTCCTCCCCCGAGGACTCCGCCGACATAACCGCCAAGTTCCGCAAGGAAGTTCGCGTCAAGCTCTGACGGCACCCCGCAGCCCGTCCCTTCCCGCGTCCACACGAAAGGGGCGCCCGGCGATCGAATCGCCGGGCGCCCCTTTCGCGTATGCCAGGTGCTATGCGGACTTCTGCTCGCCCGGCCCCGGACCCCGCGCGTCACGCGGCACCAGCGTCGGGTTCACATTCGAGTGGACGACGTCCGCCGTGATGACCACGCGGGCCACGTCCTTGCGGGACGGGACCTCGTACATCACCGACTGGAGGACCTCCTCCATGATGGCGCGCAGGCCACGCGCGCCGGTCTGGCGCAGGATCGCCTGGTCGGCGATCGCTTCCAGGGCCTCGCGCTCGAACTCCAGCTCCACGCCGTCGAGTTCGAAGAGGCGTTGGTACTGCTTGACGAGTGCGTTGCGCGGCTCCACCAGGATCTGGAGCAGGGCCTCGCGGTCCAGGTTGTGGACCGAGGTGATCACCGGGAGACGGCCGATGAACTCCGGGATCATCCCGAACTTCACCAGGTCCTCCGGCATGATGTCCTCGAACCGGTCCTTCTCCTGAAGCTCGCGCTTGGAGTGGATCGTGGCGCCGAAGCCGATGCCCTTCGCGCCCGCACGGGATTCGATGATCTTCTCCAGGCCCGCGAAGGCGCCGCCCACGATGAACAGGACGTTCGTCGTGTCGATCTGGATGAACTCCTGGTGCGGGTGCTTGCGGCCGCCCTGCGGGGGCACCGAGGCCGTCGTGCCCTCCAGGATCTTGAGCAGGGCCTGCTGGACGCCCTCGCCCGAGACGTCGCGCGTGATCGAGGGGTTCTCGCTCTTGCGAGCCACCTTGTCGATCTCGTCGATGTAGATGATGCCCGTCTCGGCCTTCTTGACGTCGTAGTCAGCGGCCTGGATGAGCTTCAGGAGGATGTTCTCGACGTCCTCGCCGACATAGCCCGCCTCCGTGAGCGCCGTCGCGTCCGCGATGGCGAACGGGACGTTCAACATGCGCGCGAGCGTCTGCGCGAGGAGGGTCTTCCCGGAGCCGGTCGGGCCGAGCAGCAGGATGTTGGACTTCGCGAGTTCGATCGCGTCGTCACGGCCCTGCGCGCTGCCCGTCTCACCGGCCTGCACTCGCTTGTAGTGGTTGTAGACCGCTACCGAGAGGGCCTTCTTCGCGGGCTCCTGGCCCACGACGTACCCCTCGAGGAATTCGTAGATCTCGCGAGGCTTGGGGAGTTCCTCCCAGCGCACCTCGCTCGTCTCCGCGAGCTCTTCCTCGATGATCTCGTTACAGAGGTCGATGCACTCATCGCAGATGTACACACCGGGACCTGCGATGAGCTTCTTGACCTGCTTCTGACTCTTCCCGCAGAACGAGCACTTGAGCAGATCGCCGCCGTCACCGATGCGTGCCACGAGGTGCTTCCCCTTCGCCTGGGAGACGCCACATTCAGCGACTCCTGGTGCCTCATATCCGACGGTACCTTGCCGAGCCCCCCGTTCGGGCCCCCCTTGGCACGGTTCACTTTGACGTGGACCGTGCCAAGGAACGGCAGATGCTACAGGCCTGCGTCAGACGACCGAGCCGTTGTTCATCTTCCGGGTGGAGATGATCTGGTCGATCAGGCCGTACGCCAGCGCGTCCTCGGCAGTGAGGATCTTGTCGCGCTCGATGTCGTCGCGGATCTTCTCGATCGGCGTCGTGGAGTGCTTGGCCAGCATCTCCTCCAGCTGCGCACGCATCCGGAGGATCTCGTTGGCGGCGATCTCCAGGTCGGAGACCTGACCGCGGCCCGTCTCGCTGTAGGGCTGGTGGATCAGGACGCGCGCGTTCGGAAGCGCCATGCGCTTGCCCGGCGTACCCGCCGAGAGGAGCACGGCGGCGGCCGAGGCGGCCTGGCCCATGCAGACGGTCGAGACGTCCGGCTTCACGAACTGCATCGTGTCGTAGATGGCCGTGAGCGCCGTGAAGGAGCCGCCGGGGCTGTTGATGTAGACCGAGATGTCACGGTCCGGGTCCATCGACTCCAGGCACAGGAGCTGCGCCATGACGTCGTTGGCGGACGCGTCGTCGATCTGCACGCCGAGGAAGATCACGCGCTCCTCGAAGAGCTTCGCGTACGGGTCGTACTCACGCACGCCCTGCGAGGTGCGCTCGACGAAGCGCGGGATGACGTAGCGGGATTCGGCGGTGGGGCCGGTGTACTCGGCCTGAGCGGCCTGGGTGCGCTCGTAGAGGCCGCTGCCGGGGTAGTTCTTCATCTCTGTAGGTCTCCTGAGGAGCGTGGGCTGAGGTCGGCTTCGAAAGGGCTGAGCGGTGAGGCTCAGGCTCCGGTGCCGCCGCCGCCCGGCATGCTGGCCGCGTTGGGCATGATGTCGTCGATGAGGCCGTACTCCTTGGCCTCCAGCGGGTCGAACCAGCGGTCGCGGTCCGAGTCGCGGGTGACCTGCTCGACGGTCTGGCCCGTGTGGAACGCGGTGAGGTCCGCCATCTTCTTCTTGGTGAGAAGCAGCCGCTCGGCGTGGATCTTGATGTCCGACGCGGAGCCCGCGAGTCCGGCGGAAGGCTGGTGGATCAGGATCTCGGCGTTCGGCAGCGCGAAGCGCTTGCCGGGCGTACCGGCGCTGAGCAGGAACTGGCCCATAGAGGCCGCCATGCCCATCGCGATCGTCACCACGTCGTTCTGGATGTACTGCATGGTGTCGTAGATCGCCATGCCGGCCGTGATGGATCCACCAGGGCTGTTGATGTAGAGGAAAATGTCCTTGTCCGGCTCTGCGGCAAGGAGAAGGAGCTGCGCGGTGATCTTGTTGGCGATGTCGTCGTCCACGGCCTGGCCGAGGAAGATGATCCGCTCGCCGAGCAGCCGGTTGTAGACCTGGTCGCCAAGGCCACCACCGATGGAGGGGTCGCCGGCGGCGGAGGGCATCAGATTCGTCACGTATCCACCTGCTCGTCTTACGACGGCGCCGGGCCGTCTCACGTCTTCTTCTGAGGCTAGGGACCCCGCGTGCGGGCCGCTCCGGGGCGGCTTTCGGGGACTCCCCTGCCCTCGTATTCATGGACCCTAACGCTCAGCCCCGTCCGGGGAATCCCGCAAAGGTGACTGTTCGCTGTGAGCGCAGGTTCTGGCGGGGCGCCTATTCAGCCGCTGGGGGCGCCCCGTCAGGGGCGCGGGGAACTGCGCGGCCAGCCCCCTCCGGGGCCGCAGTCGCGTCTGCCGTCGCAGGCCCCACGGCGGGTGCGGGTCGTCTCGGGTTGCTCGCGCGGTTCCCCGCGCCCCTAAGGGCGCGACAGGCCCCCGGGATCGAGATCCCGGGGGCCTGTCGTACGAGCGTCAGAGCAAGGCTGCTCAGGCCTCGGTCTTCTCTTCGGCGGCGGCCTCTGCCGGGGCCTCGGACTCGGTGGCGTCGGCGGCGACCTCCGCGGCCGTCTCCGTCTCGTCCTCGTCGTCCAGGTCGACAACTTCGCCGTTCGTGTCCTTGACCGACGCCGCCTCGACGACGACCGCGAGCGCCTTGCCGCGGGCGACCTCGCCGACCAGCATCGGGACCTGGCCGCCTTCGACGACCGCCTGGGCGAACTGGTCGGGGCTCATGTTGGAGGACTGCGCGCGACGCATGAGGTGCTCGGTGAGCTCCTCCTGGTTCACGTTCAGCTTCTCCTTGTTGACGAGCTCGTCGAGGACGAACTGCGTCTTGATGCCCTTCTCGGCCTGCTCCTTGGTCTCGGCGTCGAACTCTTCCTCGGTCTTGCCCTGGATCTCCAGGTACTTCTCGAGGTCGAGGCCCATCTGGCCGAGCTGGTGGTTCACCAGGTTGTGCTTGCGGGTCTCGATCTCGTCCGCGAGGAGCTTCTCGGGGACGGGGACCTCGACCAGCTCGAGCAGCTTCTCCAGGACACGCTCCTGGGCCTGCGTCGCCTGGTCGTACTGCTTCATGTTCTCGAGGCGCTTGCGGCTGTCCGCCTTGAGCTCGTCCAGGGTGTCGAACTCCGACGCGAGCTGCGCGAAGTCGTCGTCCAGGGACGGCAGTTCACGGGCGGCGACCTGGGTGACCTTGACGGTCACCTCGGACTCCTTGCCGGCCGCCGAGCCGCCCTTGAGCTCGGAGGTGAAGGTGGCTTCGCCACCGGCCTCCACGCCCGTCACGGCCTCGTCGATGCCCTCGAGGAGCTCGCCGGAGCCGATCGTGTAGGAGACGCCGGACGCGACGCCGTCCTCCAGGACCTCTCCGTCGACCTTGGCCTCCAGGTCGAGCGTCACGACGTCGCCGTCCTCGGCGGCACGCTCGACCGGCGAGGTGGACGCGAAGCGCTCACGGAGCTCCTCGACGGCCTTCTCGACGTCCTCATCGCTGACCTCGACCGCGTCGACCTCGACCTCGATGCCGGAGTAGTCCGGGATCTCGATCGCGGGACGGATGTCGACCTCAGCGGTGAAGTTGAGGGTCTCGTTGTCCTTCAGCTCGGTGATGTCCACCTCGGGCTGGCCCAGGACGTTGAGCTCGGCCTCGTTCACGGCCTCGGTGTAGAACTTCGGGAGCGCGTCGTTGACGGCCTCTTCGAGGACGGCGCCGCGGCCGAACCGCTGGTCGATGACTCGGGCCGGGATCTTGCCCTTGCGGAAGCCCTTCACCGTGACCTGCTGGTTGATCTTCTTGTAGGCCGCGTCGAGGCTTTCCTTGAGCTCCTCGAAGGGCACCTCAACAGTGAGCCGAACCCGAGTCGGGTTCAGGGTCTCCACGGCGCTCTTCACGGTTCGGTCTCCTTGGGGCTGACTTCTGGGGATTTTGCCCGGCCTCAGAGACACACGGGCACACAGCTTGCATAGTAACGGCAAGCGGGAGCCGACCCACAATGCGATCTTACGAAGCCGTTCGTGAGGGTGATCGCCTGGCTGATCTGGAGAGATGCTGCCGGCTGATCTGTAGGGATCCTGCTGGTCGGGGTGGCGGGATTTGAACCCACGGCCTTCCGCTCCCAAAGCGGACGCGCTACCAAGCTGCGCCACACCCCGTCGGTGCGACACGTAGGGTACATGCCCGCAGGCAGTGCGGCCCCCGCTTAATCGCGAGTGCGTACGGGGTGTGCGGCGAGGCGCTCCGACCCGCTACGATGCTTGCCGTGCCGCGGTCGCTGACCAGCACAGTGCCTTCGATGCCCTCGATGGCCTGGCGGCGCGAGCTGTGCGGGTGTAGCTCAATGGTAGAGCCCTAGTCTTCCAAACTAGCTACGCGGGTTCGATTCCCGTCACCCGCTCTGTGGCCTCCGGCCCGGTTCTTCGGAACCGGGCCGGAGGCATTTCTGCGTTTGCTGGGTCTCACTGGGCTTATGGGTTCCGTACGTCGACGGAGTACACCGAGCGGACTCCGTACGGGACGTAGAGGGCGTCGCCCACGAGGATGGGGGAGGCGCCGCCCTCCATGCCGGAGAACCGGACCGGCTCGGAGGCCCGGCCCGCTCGCGTCCAGCTCACCTCACCGGTCTCGCGGTCGAGCGCGGCCACACGGCCGCTCGGGGATGCCAGGTAGAGGTGGGTGGCGGAGGCGAGGGGCGGGCCCGGCAACTCCACCGTGGAGTTGCGGTCCCAACTCAGGCGGCCCGAGCGGGGGTCGACGGCGCGGACGCTGCCGTTGGGGAGGACGAAGTAGAGCGTGCCCCGGCTGAGCGTGACCTTCGCGATGCCGTCCTGGGAGTGGGCGAGACGGACCGTACGCCGGTCGTGCCGCTGCGCGCCCAGCGTGATGATCCGGCGGTGCGTGGTCCCGTCGGCCGCGGCGAGGAGGAGACGGCCGTCGCTCTGGCCGACGAGGGAGAGCGCACCGTTCTCCGTGACGCTCCAGCGCGGCTTGCCGGTGGCCGGGTCGAGCCGGGCGATGCGGGTGGCGTCGGAGTCGGAGTCGAGCATGGAGCAGACCAGATAGCCGTGCCCGGCCGCCTCCCGCACCTGGCAGTCCTGGCCCTCCGGGACCGGGCGCTGCCACAGTCGCTCGCCGTCGTCGGCGTCGATCAGGGCATAGGACCGCCCTCTGGGTCCGGTGAGGGTGAGGATGCCGTCGTCCGTGGCCGCCGCGGCGCCGGCCTCCAGGTCGGGGTCGGGGGCGTTGACCTCAGGGCCCTTCCCTGTCGGTGCGGTCCAGAACACGCGGCCCGTCGTGCCGTCGACGGCCTGGATCGCGTAGTCGGCGACGGCCTCGTCATCGTGGCCCCGCACGATCTCGTTGTTGCGGTAGACGAAGACGCGGCGCCCCGCGGAGCCGATGACGTCGCCCTCCTCGCTCGACTGCCCGTCCGGCGTGGGGTCGATGGGTTTGCTCCAGGCGACGTCTCCCGTGGCGAGGGAGAAGCGCGCGGCCTTCACGTCGCTGCCCGCGCAGACGAGTCCCCGCGAGACGGCGGCGCAGCTCGCGAAGGGGCCGACCGCGTCCTGGGCGTTCCCCTTGTCCTTCGCCTGCCAGGCCCGCCAGCCGTCGGGCACATCGCTGCGTCCGGCCTCGTCCGACGTCGCGAGCCGTACGACGGTTCCCGCGCCGAGGACCGCGAGCAGCACCCCGCCGACGGCCGCGCCGATCAGCAGGCGCCTGCGGCGGCGGTGTGGTGCGGGGGCCTCAGATTCCGGCTCCGTCTTCGGTTCCGGTTCCGGTTCCGTCTTCGGTTCCGGTTCCGGTTCCGGCTCCGGTTCCGGAGAAGGCGGTGGCAGGGGCTCGCCCCTCAGGAGGGCGAGGAGGTCGTCCGGGGTGGGGCGGGACTTGGGGTGCTTGGCGAGGCACTGCTCGACGAAGGGGAGCAACTCCTCGGGGACGCGGTCGAGTTCGGGGTCGCCCTCGACGACGCGGGTCGCTGTCTCGTACGGGCTCGCGCTGTCGAAGGGGCCGCGTCCCGTCGCCGCGTGCACCAGGACCGCGCCGAGCGAGAAGACGTCGGAGGGGGGTCCCACCTCGCGGGGCCTGGTGAGCTGCTCCGGGGACATGTAGGGCGGGGTGCCCATGACGCGTCCGGTCTGGGTGAGGGCGTCGCCCGCGAGGGCCTCCGCGGCGCGGGAGACGCCGAAGTCGATGACGCGGGGTCCGTCGTCCGCGAGCATCACGTTGGCCGGTTTCAGATCGCGGTGGACCATGCCGACCCGGTGGATGTCGCGCAGCGCCTCGGTCAGGCCCGCGGCGAGTTCGAGCAGCCTGTCCAGGGGCAGCGGGCCTTCGCGGCGTACGTGGGTGCCGAGGTTCTCGCCCGGTATGTAGAGGGTGGCCATCCAGGGCCGCGGGGCGCCCGCGTCGGCGTCCACGACCGGGGCGGTGAAGGCGCCGCTGACCTGGCGGGCCGCGTCGACCTCGCGGCGGAAGCGGGTGCGGAACTCGGGGTCGTCGGCGTACTGCCCGTGCACGACCTTGATCGCGAGGCGGCGTCCGGAAGCGGAGCGGGCGAGGAAGACGACGCCCATGCCGCCGGAGCCGAGCCGGTCGTCGATCGGATAGCCGCCGATCTCCGACGGATCCGATTCGCGCAGCACCATCCTCGTGGACCCCCGTCCCCGCCGACCTCATCCCCGAACGCCGGGCAGAGGAGGCAGCGTACGCAATGGAGGTCGCGTACGCCGCTCAGAAGCTGATCGAGTTGATGGTCTCGGCCACCTCATTGAGGAAGCGGTTTATGGAGGGCGCCATTCCAGTTGAGGCGAGGAAGAACCCGAAGAGCACCGCGACGATCGCGGGCCCCGTCTTGATCGATCCCCCGCGGATCAGCACCACAAGGATGATCGCCAACAGCAACACAACTGACAGCGAAATGGCCACACTGATCACACCCTAGGTCGGTCTCTCCCCGGCCCGGGGGGTACGACCCCGCACACCCCCGCCAGGACCATCGTGCCACCAACACGCCATCCATATGCGGCCGGTGACACATCGTCGGCCAACGCCGCACCTGCCCGGCGCGGACCCGGCGCGCGGGGGCGCCCTTGGGGCGTATGAACTCCGCGCCCCCGCACGGCAATTCGAGGCCCGCGCGCAGCCACTAATTCGGCTTGATCGTTTCCATTGCCACACAACTCGTTCGCCAGAAATTCGAATTGTTGCCGGACGCACATCACCGGCTCCACAAAGGCCCAATCAATCGGACATTTCGCCAGAGTCGCCTGCGGGCGTTATGCGATGTTTAAGGGGGATGAGTTGTGACGTACTGGACATATCATCCGGTGTTTTGGAGTGGAATCACCAGGTGGCTCCTGCGATTCCCCGGGTACTCGGACCCCTAATAGCCGACCACCGTCCGTGAGGGAGATGACGACTGGCTTGAGGGTTTTACGAAAACACTGGGGCGACGCTAGGGTGCCTCAGATGTTCCACGCTGCCACCATCCCCGCAGGCGCAGTGCGGTCCCGGGTCGTCTCACCTAGTTCTTGGTGGGAGGGCCTGTGACGAACTCGGTTCACCCGCACGGCCGCCACCGGGCGCCGCTCCCCCCGGCACAAGTGCCGGCGGACGGAGTACCTGGCCCCCGCGCCCCCCAGTCCACCATGGCCGCGACCGTTCCCCACGCCCCGGTCGGCACCACCGCTCGAACCGGCTCCACGGGCCATCCCGCACCCACGGGCAGACCCGCATCGACGAGCCAACCCGCCAAGCAGCGCGACGCGTTCTTCGACAACGCCAAGTATCTGGCGATCGTCCTGGTCGCGATGGCGCACGCCTGGGAACCTCTGACGGATCACAGCCGCGTCGCCGAAGCGCTGTACATGACCGTCTACACGTTCCACATGCCGGCGTTCATCCTCATCTCCGGCTACTTCTCACGCAGCTTCGACATGCGGTCCGACCGCCTCAAGCGCCTGGTGACCGGCGTCGCTGTGCCGTATGTCATCTTCGAAGTCGCGTACACCTTCTTCAAGCGCTACGCGGACGACGATCCGACGCAGCCGATCAGCCTGCTCGACCCCTGGTACCTCACCTGGTTCCTGGTCGCGCTCTTCGTCTGGCGGCTCACCACCCCGCTGTGGAAGCTGGTCCGCTGGCCGATTCCGCTCGCGCTCGCCATCGCCGTGCTTGCCACGATCTCGCCGGACATCGGTGACGATCTCGATCTGCAGCGCGTGCTGCAGTTCCTGCCCTTCTTCGTGCTCGGCCTGTTCATGAAGCCCGAGTACTTCCAGCTGGTGCGGCGGCGCGAGGTGCGGCTCCTCTCCATCCCCATCTGCGCGAGCGCACTGCTCCTCGCGTACTGGGCAGGACCGCGGATGACCTCGGCCTGGTTCTACCGCCGGGACAGCGCGCAGGAGTTGGGTGCGCCGTGGTGGGCCGGTGTCGTGATGACGCTGGCGCTGTTCGGTTGCTCCGCCATCATGACCGCGTGCTTCTTCGCGTGGGTGCCGCGCAGGAAGATGTGGTTCACGGTGCTCGGCGCGGGCACGCTGTACGGCTACCTGCTGCACGGCTTCCTCGCCAAGGGCTCGCGCTTCTGGGGCTGGTTCGACGATTACGCGTGGCTGCACAAGCCTGCGGGCGAGGTGTTCGTGTCACTGGTGGCCGCGTCGGTGATCACGCTGTTGTGTACGCCTCCGGTGCAGCGGATGTTCCGCTTCGCGATGGAGCCGAAGATGGAGTGGGCGTTCAAGCGGGACGCCGCCGCGGTGGCCCGGGAGCGGGCCAAGACCTCTCCCTAGGCCGGTGGCTCGACGCCCAGCAGGGCGCGCATGTTGGCGTACTTCGCTGTGAGGCGGGTGCGGGTCGGCCCGTCTAGCGCTGCTAGGCGGGCCGGGTTCGCGTTGTGGGCCAGGTCCGCCTCCTTCACCAAGCGGGCGCCGGGGGTTTCCAGGATGCGGGTGGCGTAGGCCGCCGGTGATCAGCGCGCGCCCCGCAACGCCGCCCTCGCGGGCAGCGCCGTCGCCGCGAGGCCGAGGGCCAGCGTCGCCGCCACGAAGGATCCGTACGTCAGCGGCGGGATGTACGGCCCCTCCCCCGTCAGGCCGTTCATCATGGGGGTCAGCGTCGCGAGCGCGATGCCGGAGCCGATCACGATGCCCGCGCAGGCGACGAGCAGCGCCTCCCAGCGCACCATCCGCATCACCTGACTCCGCGTGGAGCCGATCAGGCGCAGTGTGCTGAGCTCCTGGCGGCGGTCCAGGACCGTCATCACCAGGGTGTTGACGGCGGCGACCGCCGCGAAGCCGCCGAGTACGGCCGCCATCACCGTGTTCGCCCAGGCGTTGACCGCACGGTCCGTGGACTGGGCGGTGGCGTAGCCGTCCCGGTCCTGGAGCGTGCCGAGGGAGGTGAGGGCGCTGGGGGCCGCCCCCTTCGTCCAGATCTCCGAGGAGAAGGACGAGGTGACGTGCCGCTTCAAGTCGGCTGCGGGGATGGTGACTTGGGAGAGGCCGAGGCCTCGGCCGTACGTGGCCACCACCTTCGGGGACGCCTTCGTACCGTCGGGCAGCCGCAGGGCAAGGCGCTCGCCCGTCTGCACGTGCGCGGACTCCGCCAGCTTCGCGTCGACGGCGATCTCGCCCTTGCCGAGTGACGCCGTCGTGCCCGTCCTGACGTCCAGGTCCTGCACCTTGGCGAGGTTGCGGGACGAGCCCGTCACGCCCTGGGTCGATGCCGACTCGAGCCAGGCGTCGCCGCCCGAGCCCTGGGCCACCAGGACGGAGGTCTTGAGCAGGCCCACGGCCGAGGTGACGCCCGGCGCCCGAGCCGCCTTCGTGACGCCCGCGGCGGTCACGCCCGCCCCCGAGGCCGTCACGATGTGGTCCGCGGTGATGCCGTCGCGCTGCTGGTCGGCGGCGACCCGGTCCTCGCTGGTGTGCATGAAGACGAGGGTCGAGGAGAAGGCCATCGCGAGGACGATCGGAGTGATCGCCGAGGCGAGGCGGCGGGCGTTCGTACGGGAGTTGGCGGCGGCGAGCGAGGCCGATGCTCCCGCGCCGCGCAGCGGAAGTCCGAACAGGGCCGCACAGCCACGGGCGACCAGCGGGCCGAGCAGGGCCACGGCGAGCATGAACAGCATGACGATGCCGAGCGCCGTATTGGCCGCGTCGTCGCCCGTCATGGAGGAGGCGACCCCGGCGAGCACGCAGCCGCCGACGGCCGCCGCGATGCCAAGGGGCGTACGGATCCAGCCGGGGCGGAGCCGCTCCACCGAGGACTCGCTCAAGGCCTGGCCCGGCCTGATCCGGGAGGGTCGGCGGGCCGCCAGGTATCCGGAGACCAGCGCGGTGAGCACGGCGCCGCCGATCGCCGCGACGAGCGGGATGAACGAGATGGAGAGGTCCAGGGCCTCCGGGATCGCGCCCTTCTCCTTCAGCTGCCCGAACCACCAGCCGGCCAGGGCCATTCCGGGCAGTACGCCGACCGCTCCGGCGAGGGGTGCGACGAGCAGGGCCTCGGTGGCGATGGTGCGGCGGATCTGCCGGGGTGTCGTGCCGATGGCCCGCAGCAGCGCGTACTCGCGGGCCCGCTGGCCGACGGAGAGCGCCACGGTGCCCGCGGCGGTGAACATGGCCACCATGGTGGCGATCCCGCCGAAGGAGCCGCCGAGCCCGGTGAGCATCTCCTTGGCGTAGGCGAGCTCGGAGCCCTCGGCCTCGCTGCGGTCGTCGCCGGTGTGGACGGCGGCCTTCTTACCGAGGGCGTGCGCCACCCGGGCCTTGAGGGCGTCGTCCGTGACGCCGTCCTTGGGCAGGACGGCGATGGCGTCGATGCGGTCGGGGTGGCCGGAGACTCGTACGGCATCGGAGTCGGCGAACCACGCGGTGGGTTCGCCCTGTTGGGCCCGGACCGTGCCGGAGACCCGGAAGTCGCGCGGCCCGTCCGCCGTGGTGAGCGTGGTGTGCTCGCCGACGGACGCGCCGGGTGCGGCGAGGACGACCTCGCCGGGCTGCGGGGCGCGGCCCGCGGTCAGCTTCTCGCCGGTGAAGGACGTGGAGCCCCAGCCGTGCGCGGTGACACTCTTGCCGCCGGACTGCACGGGGAAGGTGACGTCCGCGACGGCGGTGCGCGCGCCGGGCACCGAACCCGCCTTCGCCACCAGGGAGTTGTCGATGCGGGCCTGGTCGGGCAGTGGCGTGTTCGACTCGGAGCGGTTCTCGCCGCTGCCCGAGACGAAGTGGACCTGCTGTTCGGCGGCGGCCACCACGGGCGCGGCGGCGTACCGGGTGGGCGGCACCGATGCGCGCACCCCCGTCTCCAGGAGGATGCCGCAGGCGGACACGATCATCGCGGCCATCATCAGCGCGACGAACGTGCCGGCGAAGGCGGCGGGTTTGAAGCGGATCGCTGCGCGGGCGAGGCCGTTGGGCATCAGGGTTCTCCGGAAGTTGGAGCGCCCCAAAGGGGCGCGGGGCTGTGACATGTGCGGCTCCGCCGCGTGGGCGCGGCCAGCCACATCCGGCCCGCAGGTGTACTCAGGCCGCGGCAGTTGCGTGGATGGGAGCCGTCAGGGTCGCCATACGCCGTGCGATGAGCGCCGCGGAGGCCCGCTCCAGGCGGTCCACGATCGCGCCGTCGGCAAGGAAGAGGACCCGGTCCGCGTAAGCCGCGGCGGCCGGATCGTGGGTGACCATGACGACGGTGGCGCCCATACCATCGACAGCGGAGCGCAACAGGCCGAGGATCTCGGCGGCCGTGGTGGTGTCCAGGGCGCCGGTCGGCTCGTCGGCGAAGATCACGTCCGGGTTCGTGACCAGGGCGCGGGCGATCGCGACGCGCTGCTGCTGGCCGCCGGAGAGCTCGCCGGGGCGGCGCTTGTGCTTGTCGGCGCCGAGGCCGACGCGGGCCAGGATGTCGGACGCCTTGCGGCGGTCGGGGCGGTGGCCCGCGAGGCGCATCGGCAGGACGACGTTCTGCTCGACGGTCAGCGAGGGCAGCAGGTTGAAGGCCTGGAAGACGAAGCCGAGGCGGGTGCGGCGCAGGGCGGTCAGCTTGTTCTCGCTCATGGAGGTGATCTCCGTGCCGCCGAGGCGCACCGTGCCCGCGGTCGGCCGGTCGAGCCCGGCGGCGCACTGCAGGAACGTGGACTTGCCGGAGCCGGACGGGCCCATGACGGCGGTGAAACTGCCGCGTTCCAGGGCGAGGTCGATGCCGCTGAGGGCATGGACGGCGCCGGAGCCCTTGCCGTACCTGCGGCGTACGCCGTGCAGTTCGACGGCCCAGTCGGCGCCACGGGGCACCTCAGTGGGCATCGGGGGCACCGCCCCCTCGCGCTCGACGCCCGCTTCGGATCGCTTCTTGCGCCGCAGCCCCATGGCCTTCTCCGCCTTCCGTAGGTGATGCCTCGAACGTACGGATTCGGGGGCTCTGTGGACCATGAGGTCCCCCGGCGAATCGGGGGTGGGGATAGCCCCCGCAGAAGGCGGATGTACGCCCTACATAGTTGCTGTCTAAATCATTTGGTAAGCTAACTATTGACGAGTTCTTGACGCTCCCTTTGCCATTCGTGTGCGCTTCACGCGTGTGGGGGCGTCGCCGACTACCAGGAGGAACGGGCCCATCGGACACGCAGACACCCTGATAGCCATGGGCGGCGCCTTTCTCGCCGCCGCCGTACTCGCCCGCGTGGGCGGCCGTATCGGACTCCCCACCATCCCCCTCTTCATCCTGGCCGGGATCCTCCTCGGCCCGCACACTCCCGGCGTGGTCCTGCTCTCCGACCCCCACGACCTGGAGATGCTCTCGGCGCTCGGCCTGGTCCTGCTGCTCTTCTACCTGGGCCTCGAGTTCCACATGGACGACCTCAAGACGGGTGGCCGCAAGATGGCCCTCGCCGGAGGCACGTATCTCGCGCTGAACGTCGGCGCGGGCCTCGGCTTCGGATTCGCCCTCGGCTGGGGCACCTCCGAAGCGCTGGTCCTCGCCGGAGTGCTCGGCATCTCCTCGTCGGCGATCGTCACCAAGGTCCTGGTCGACACCGGCAGGCTCGGCAATCCGGAGACGAAGCCGATCCTCGGCATCATCGTCGTCGAGGACATCTTCCTCGCGCTCTACCTGGCCGCGCTCCAGCCGATCCTGTCCGGCTCGGACAGCCTCGCCTCGGCCGTCATGGACGGCGGCAAGGCCTTCGGCTTCCTGCTGCTCCTCGCGCTCGCGGCTCGCTTCGGCACCAAGGTCGTCGGGCGGCTCATGGACACCCGCGACGACGAGCTGCTCGTCATCTCCTTCCTCGGAGCCGCGGTCTTCGTCGCCGGAGTCTCGGAGTGGTTCGGGGTCGCGGACGCGATCGGCGCGTTCATGGTGGGTCTGATGCTGGGCAGTACGACGTCCGGCGAACGCATCCGCAAGCTGGTGCACCCCCTGCGGGACGCGTTCGGGGCGATCTTCTTCTTCGCCTTCGGGCTCTCGATCGACCCGGGCGACCTGCCCGTCGTGCTCTGGCCGGTGCTCGCCGCCGTGGCGGTCACGCTGCTGATGAACGTCCTCGCGGGAATCGGCGCGGCACGTGTGTACGGCTTCGGGCCGGGCCCCGCGGCGAACATCTCCACCACGCTGCTCGCGCGCGGCGAGTTCGCCCTGATCCTGGCGACCATGGCGGCGACCGCGGGCCTCGACGAGCGCCTCTCCCCCTTCATCGCGGGGTACGTGCTGGTGCTCGCGGTACTCGGCCCGCTGGCCGCGGGACGCTCGCAGTGGCTTGCCCGGATCCTGCCGGGCAAGCGCGCGACCGCCCCCGATCCCGAGCCCGAACTGTCAGGCGCCCGCTGACGGCTCCCGGCAGATCAGGAGCAGCGCACGGTCGTCGTTGACGTCCCTGGCGACGGCCTCGATCAGATGCCACGCCGCGCCGTGGAAGCCGCCCGCCACATAGCGGTCGGCTTCCCCGGTGAGCCGGTCGATGCCCTCGCTGATGTCGCGGTCGGAGGTCTCGACGATGCCGTCCGTGAACAGCATCAGTACGTCACCGGGGCGCAGGGAGCCCTTCACCGGGTCGAACTGCGCCCCGTCGTAGACCCCCAGGAGCGGGCCCTCCGCTGTCTTCTCCTCCCAGCGGCCGCTGCCCGCGCTGAGCTGGAGGCCCGGCGGGTGGCCCGCCGAGAAGAGTTCGTAGTCGCCGGTCTCCAGATCCAGGACGAGATGGATGGAGGTCGCGAAGCCCTCGTCCCAGTCCTGGCGCAGGAGATAGCCGTTGGCGGCGGTCAGGAAGGCGTGCGGCGGCAGCGAGCCGAGCAGGCCGCCGAAGGCGCCCGACAGGAGCAGGGCGCGGGAGCCCGCGTCCATGCCCTTGCCCGAGACGTCCGTGAGGACGACCTCCAGGGTGCGGCCGCCGTTCGTGCGGGCCGCGACCACGAAGTCGCCCGAGAAGGACTGGCCGCCCGCGGGGCGCAGCGCCATCTCACGGTGCCAGCCCCGGGGCAGCGGGGGCAGCTTGCTCTGTACGCGGATACGTTCGCGCAGGTCGAAGAGCATCGTGCCGCCGCCGCGCCACGGCACCCCGACCCGGCTGCGGAACTGCGCGATGATCAGCCCGAAGAAGCCGCAGGCCGCGACGACGAGGACCACTCCGGGCGTGACCCGGGACGACCCTTGGGTGTACGGGCCGAGCTGGACGGACTCCACGATGAGCGCGGCAGCGGCAGCCGCGTACAGGCCGAGCAGGCTGGAGGGCCGCAGGAGCAGCCCGCCCGCCACGATGGGCAGGACGAGCGCGGACGGCGCGCACCACACGTGGTTGACGATGGTGCAGAAGGTGATCACCGGGATGGTGAGGAGCAGGCCCGCGAGCGCGATCCAGTCCGAGCCGTCGCCTCTGAAGTAGTCGACCCCGGATTTGCGCAGCCCTATCCGCACCCGGTGGATCCGCTTCTTCATCCGGGCTGTAAACGTCTCGGCTTCCGCTCGCCTGCCTGCCATTGCTCCCGGACCCTATCCACCGGGCCAGCCACTTCGCACGGGAGGTGCCCGTTGTCCCCCGTCAGGGGCATGGTGTCAGCGCGCGGAAATCCTGTCGCCCCGCCCGCTTCACCCTGGTAGGCATGGCATATGACGACGGAAATGCGGGAGTTGCGCCAGGAAGACTGGGACGAGTACTACGGCACGCTGGAGACCGCCTTCGGTGGCGTCGCCGAGTCGAAGGAGGAGCACGAGCTCTGGAACGCGCTGACCGAGTTCGACCGATTCTTCGGCACCTGGGAGGGCGAGACCTGCGTCGGCACGACGGGAGCGTTCAGCTTCCGCTTGTCCGTGCCTGGCGGCTCCTTGGTTGACGCGGCCGGCGTGACGATGGTCGGCGTCGCGGCGACGCACCGGCGGCGGGGCATCCTGACGTCGATGATGCGGCGCCAGCTCGACGACGTACGCGCGAGGGGTGAGGCCCTGGCCGTCCTGACCGCATCCGAGCCCGTCATCTACGGACGGTTCGGGTACGGCGCGGCGACGCAGCAGCTGAAGGCCGAGATCGACACGTCGCGGGTCCGGCTCTCCGTCCCGGCGGGCACCGATGATGTGCGCCTTCGGTACGCCAAGCCCGCCGACGTCCACGAGGCCTGCGAGGCGCTGTACGCGCGGCGGGTGACCGAGCGCCCGGGGATGCTGGCCCGGCAGCCCGGCTGGGAGCGGCTCGGACTGCTCGACCCGGAGAGCGATCGGCACGGCGCGTCGCCGTTGCAGTGCGTGGTCGCTGAGCGGGACGGGGAGCTCGTCGGATACACGCGCTTTCGCGTGAAGCCGGACTGGGACGTGGCGGGCCCCAAGGGCACGGTCAAGCTGAGCGATCTGGAAGCGCTCGACCCCGCGGCCTACGCGTCGCTGTGGCGGTTCCTCTTCGACATCGACCTGACCTCGCAGGTCGAGGCGCACAGCCGCCCGATGGACGACGCGATGCTTCAGCTCGTCTCGGACGTGCGGCGGTGCAGGATCCAGGTGCGGGACTCGCTCCACGTACGTCTGGTCGAGGTGGGCGCCGCTCTCGAAGCCCGCACCTACCGGGCGCCGTTGAACCTGGTGCTGGAAGTCGACGACGCCTTCTGCCCCTGGAACGCGGGGCGTTGGCGACTCAAGGGCGACCTGAAGGGCGCGACCTGCGAGCGCACCGAGGACGAAGCCGATCTCGCCCTGTCCGTACGGGAGTTGGGCTCGGCCTACCTCGGCGGCGTGACCCTGACGTCACTCGCGGCCGCGGGCCGGGTGCGGGAACTGCGGCCCGGCGCCCTCGCGGAGGCGACGCTGGCCTTCGGGTCGGATGTCGCGCCGTGGCTGCCGCACGGGTTCTAGGCGTTCTGCTGGCAGCCGGAGCACCAGAAGAGGTTGCGGGCGGCGAGATCGGCGGTGCGGATCTCGCCGCCACAGATGTGGCAGGGCATGGTGGCCCTGCGGTACACGTAGACCTCGCCGCCGTGGTCGTCCACGCGTGGCGGGCGGCCCATCGCCTCCGGCGTGTGCTCGGGCCTGACGGTGTCGATGCGGTTGAGGCGTACGCCCTCGCGCATCAGGGCGGCCAGGTCGTCCCAGATCGCCGTCCACTGGGCGGTCGTGATGTCCCTGCCCAGGGTGTACGGATCGATGCCGTGCCGGAAGAGGACCTCGGCGCGGTAGACGTTGCCGACGCCCGCGATGACCTTCTGGTCCATGAGGAGCGCGGCGATGGTGGTGCGGCTGCGGGATACGCGGCGGTAGGCCTTCTCCGGGTCGTCCGCCTTCCGGAGCGGGTCCGGGCCGAGGCGGGCGTGTATCGCCTGCTTCTCCTCGTCCGTGATGAGGGCGCAGGTCGTGGGACCCCTCAGATCCACGTAGGCGCCCTTGGTCGCCAGGCGGAGGCGGACGGTGTCCGTGGGCGGGTTCGCTGCCGCCGTCCCGCCGAAGGTGACCTTGCCGAAGAGGCCGAGGTGGATATGGACCCAGCCGGTTTCGGCGAAGCCGAGGAAGAGGTGCTTGCCGTGGGCTTCGGCGGTGTCCATCTCCTGGCCGGTGAGGAGGGCGGCACTGTCGGAGAATTTGCCCTGGGGGCTGCTTACCCGGAGGGGTCCACGGTTCTCGAACCGGTCCCTGTGATCGGCTGCCAGCCGGTGGATGGTGTGCCCCTCCGGCACGGGTCCTCCTGGGGTCGGGTGAGGGCGGGTTCTTCTTTCCCCAACCCCGCCCCTACCCGATTCCTTCCGGCTGCGCCGGCCTCGAGGTGACCGGAAAATCACCGGCTCCGCCGAGTTCGCCCTCAAACGCCGGACGGGCTGAAAAGGGTGGGTGGGGAAGATCCGCCGCGAAACGGCGTTGGAGGGGCTGCGCAACAGCCCCTCCGGGGGCGCTACTGCTGCGGGTGGCCCGCCGGGATGGGGGGCAGGTCGCCCGTCGTCTCGTAGGCGGAGAGCATCTCGATGCGGCGAGTGTGGCGGGCCTCGCCCGAGTAGGGGGTCGCGAGGAAGATCTCGACGAACTTCGTCGCCTCTTCCCGGGTATGCATCCGCCCGCCGATCGACACCACGTTCGCATCGTTGTGCTCACGCCCGAGCGCAGCGGTCTGCTCGCTCCACGCGAGAGCGGCCCGTACGCCCTTCACCTTGTTCGCGGCGATCTGCTCCCCGTTGCCGGAGCCCCCGATCACGATGCCGAGCGACTCAGGGTCCGCCGCCGTCTTCTCCGCGGCGCGGAGGCAGAAGGGGGGGTAGTCGTCCTGGGCGTCATAGATGTGGGGCCCGCAGTCGACGGGCTCGTGGCCGTGGCTCTTGAGCCAGTCGACCAGGTGGTTCTTCAGTTCGTAGCCGGCATGATCCGAGCCGAGGTACACGCGCATGTGAATGAGTGTGGCACGTCACGGGGCGGGGATCGGCGACCGGGGGCAGAGGGCCGGGGGCAAGGGGGCCGGGAGGCAGGGGCAGGGGGCCGGAATACAACGATCCGGAGTCGGGACTTCCGTCACGTGCACCCCTGAGTTTGAATGCGGGAGCTCGTGACCCGAGAACTTAAGGATTCGTCCATGACCTCGCAACCCTCCCTTGCGAAGGCAGACCGCAGCCCCAACGAACCTGGGGATCCGCAGTCTGGAGACACCGGTGACGGCCTCAAGGCCGGGCTGAAGAACCGCCACCTCTCCATGATCGCCATCGGTGGCGTCATCGGAGCGGGCCTCTTCGTCGGCTCAAGCTCCGGTATCGCCGCCGCAGGGCCCGCCATCCTCGTCTCGTACGCCCTCGTCGGCACGATGGTCGTCCTCGTGATGCGGATGCTCGGCGAGATGGCCGCCGCACGGCCCACCTCCGGCTCCTTCTCCACCTACGCGGACCAGGCACTCGGCCGCTGGGCCGGTTTCTCGATCGGCTGGCTGTACTGGTTCTTCTGGGTCGTGGTGCTCGCGGTGGAGGCCACCGCCGGCGCCGTCATCCTCAACGGATGGATACCGGCCGTACCGCAGTGGGGCTGGGCACTCATCGTGATGGTGGTGCTCACCGCGACGAACCTCGTCTCGGTCGGCTCCTACGGCGAGTTCGAGTTCTGGTTCGCCGGGATCAAGGTCGTCGCCATCGGCGGGTTCGTGATCATCGGTCTGCTCGCCGTCTTCGGCGTGCTGCCCGGTTCGGACAACCCCGGCGCCGGATTCGCGCACCTCACCGACGCGGGCGGATTCATGCCCAACGGTGCGGGCGCCATCCTCACCGGTGTGCTCATGGTCGTCTTCTCGTTCATGGGCTCGGAGATCGTCACGCTGGCCGCCGGTGAGTCCGAGGACCCGCAGCGCGCCGTCACCAAGGCGACGAACAGCGTCATCTGGCGTATCGGCGTCTTCTACCTGGGCTCGATCTTCGTCGTCATCACGCTGCTTCCGTGGAACGACAAGACGATCATGAAGGACGGTTCGTACGTCGCCGCGCTCAACTCGATCGGCATTCCGCACGCCGGTCAGGTCATGAACGTCATCGTCCTCACCGCCGTCCTCTCCTGTCTCAACTCCGGCCTCTACACCGCATCCCGCATGGCCTTCTCGCTCGGCCAGCGCGGTGACGCGCCCAAGGCCTTCGCGCGCACCAACTCGCGCGGTGTGCCGCAGACCGCCATCCTCGGCTCCGTCGTGTTCGGCTTCGTCGCCGTCTGGTTCAACTACCAGTGGCAGGACACCGTCTTCGACTTCCTGCTCAACTCGTCGGGCGCGGTGGCTCTCTTCGTCTGGCTGATGATCGCGTTCACGCAGCTGCGGATGCGCGGCATCATCCTGCGCGAGGAGCCGGAGAAGCTCGTCGTGAAGATGTGGCTCTTCCCGTACCTGACCTGGGTCACGATCGCGATGATCTCGTTCGTGCTCGTCTACATGCTGACCGACGAGGCCGGGCGCAAGCAGGTGCTGCTCTCGCTCCTCGCCGCCGCGTTCGTGGTGGTCTTCTCCGTCGTACGGGACAAGGTGCGGCCCCGCGCCGACACCGACGCGAGTGTCGATATCGACACGGACACCGACACGGTCGACACCGGCGTCGACGCCTAGCCGGTGCGTACACGCGATCCGGGCGGCTTCGTGCCGCCCGGATCGCGTGCGTCGTGCGGCGTGCGTCGTGCGGGACACCGACAAAAGCTGACGGCGGATGTCAGGTTTTCAAGGGAAGCTCTGTCCACAAGACAGCGCGCACCTTGGAGGATCACCGTGGACTTCACCGCTCAGCGACTCGTGTTCCGGCCCGGCGACGACGGGTACGACGAGGAGACCGCCGGGTTCCAGCTGGGTTTCGCGCAGCGGCCCGCGATCGTGTTCGCCGCCGAGAGCGCCGATGACGTCGTCGCCGCCGTCTCGTACGCCGCTGAATCGGGACTGCCCGTGGGCGTCCAGGCCACCGGGCACGGACAGCCGGACGCCGCCGAGGGCGGCGTACTGATCAGCACCCGGCGGATGGACTCCGTCCGGGTCGACGCCGACGCGCGCACGGTCACCGTGGGCGCGGGCGTCCGCTGGGGCCAGGTCGTCGAGGCCGCGGCGGCGCACGGACTCGCGCCGCTGAACGGTTCGGCGCCGAGCGTGGGCGCCGTCTCGTACACGCTGGGCGGCGGACTCGGCCTCCTGGCAAGGGAGTTCGGGTACGCGGCCGACCACGTCCGGTGGCTCGACGTCGTCACCGCCGACGGCACGCTGCGACACGTCACGGCGGAGACCGAGCCCGAGCTCTTCTGGGGGCTGCTCGGCGCGGGCGCGAACCTCGGTGTGGTGACGGCCCTCGAGATCGGCCTGGTGCCGGTGGCGCGCCTGTACGGCGGGGCGATCGAGTTCGACGGGCGGGAAGTCGATCCGGCGGGCGTGCTGCG
Source organism: Streptomyces sp. NPDC048441 (assembly GCF_043200235.1). NCBI lineage: Bacteria > Bacillati > Actinomycetota > Actinomycetes > Kitasatosporales > Streptomycetaceae > Streptomyces > Streptomyces sp. NPDC048441. The sequence goes on along the minus strand of NZ_JBICXM010000001.1, from coordinate 423,362 downwards.
GGCGTACGAGGCGTGGACGCGGACGGTGCCGGACGAGGTGACCTCGTCGGTGGCGGCGCTCGTCTATCCCGACATGCCGCAGCTGCCGCCGCATCTGCGGGGCCGCTATCTCGTCACGGTCCGGGTCGCCTATACGGGCTCTGAGGCTGCCGGTGAGCGTCTTGTGGCGCCGCTGCGCGAGATCGGGCCCGCGGTGTCCGACTCGCTGCGGGAGATGCCGTACAGCGAGAACCACACGATTCACAACGACCCGGACTTCGCACACGCCTACTACGGGGACAGCGTGATGCTGAGCGAGCTCGATGTCGCGGCGGCGGGTGAGCTGCTCTCGCTCACGGGACCGGGCGCCGACTTCATGCACATCGTCCAGTTCAACCACCTGGGCGGCGCGTTGGCGAAGCCCGCGGGGAACGCGGTGCCGCATCGGGACGCGAAGTGGCTGGCCCGGATGCTCTCGCCGCTGGACGAGACCACGGACCGCGCCGCGGTACGGGCCGTGCACGCGGAGGGCTTCGGGCTGCTCGCCCCGCGGACCGTCGGGCGGTCGCTCAACTTCGCCTTCGCGGGCGGGGATCGGGGCGAGGGTCTGTACGACTCACGGACGCAGAAGAGGCTCGCCGGGGTGAAGGCCACTTATGACCCGGCGAACCTCTTCAGGCGGAACTACGGCGTGGCTGCTACCGGTTGAGGAACTTCCACGCCGTGGGCAGCGCGCCCATCGCGAGCGCGGCCTTCACGGCGTCGCCGATCAGGAAGGGCGTGAGCCCGGCGGCGACGGCCTGGGTCAGCGACATGCCGGTCGCGGCGGCGAGGTACGGGACGCCGACCGCGTAGATGATCGCGGAACCGAGCACCATCGTGCCCGCGGTGCGCAGGACGGAACGGTCGCCGCCGCGGCGGGCGAGGGCGCCGACCACCGTGGCGGCGAGCAACATGCCGAGGACGTAGCCGAGGGACGGCGCCGCGACGCCCGAGCCCGCCTGGGCGAACCAGGGCATGCCCGCCATGCCCACGAGGGCGTACACAGCGAGGGAGAGGAAGCCGCGGCGGGCGCCGAGCGCGGTGCCGACGAGGAGGGCGGCGAAGGTCTGCCCCGTCACCGGCACGGGGGAGCCCGGCACGGGCACGGCGATCTGGGCCGCTATGCCGGTGAGGGCGGCGCCACCGATGACGAAGGCCGCGTCCCTCGCGCGGGACGCGGGGAGCAGGTCCGCGAGGACCTGGCCGGGACGGGAAGAGACGGCGGCGATGCTCATCGGGACTCCGCGGGTTCTGGGACGGGCAGCTGGGACTCCGCGACGCTATCTCAGGCGGGGGCGCCTTTCACCGGGGGTGGGTGACAAGGAGCCGGGGGCTCCGGTGGTGGGTTCCGCACAAAGTGCGGGGGGTACCCCTGCGGGGGGCGTGATGCTCGTCACTGAGGTGGGGCGTGACTGGGGCCCGTTTTGCGCACGGGGATGCCGTCCAGGGAGACTGTAGGTTCCCGCCAATTTCCCTTGTGAGCCCGAGAGCAGCCTGAGCACCATGCACGACGCACCACTGCCCACAACGGCAACGGAACCCGAGCCCCTCGGCGGCGGTCTGAAGCAGCGGCACCTCACCATGCTCGGGCTCGGGGGTGTCATCGGGGCCGGGCTCTTCGTCGGCTCTGGAGCCGGTATCGCTGTTGCCGGGCCCGGCATCGTCGTCTCGTATCTCATCGCCGGTGCGCTCGCCATGTGCGTGATGCGGATGCTCGGTGAGATGTCGGCCGCGATGCCCGCTTCCGGGTCCTTCTCCGTGCACGCCGAGCGCGCCCTCGGGCGCTGGGCGGGGTTCAGCGTCGGGTGGCTCTACTGGTTCCTGCTGGTCGTCGTGCTCGCCGTGGAGGCGACCGGTGCCGCGCAGATCGCCAACAGCTGGGCGCCGGGGGTTCCGCAGTGGGCCTGGGTGCTGATCTTCATGCTGGTGTTCACGGGGGCCAACCTCGCCGCCGTGAAGAACTTCGGCGAGTTCGAGTTCTGGTTCGCCGCGCTGAAGATCTTCGCGATCGTCGCGTTCCTGGTCCTCGGGCTGCTCGCGGTCTTCGGGGTGCTGCCCGACACCAACCCCGTAGGCCTCACCAACCTCACCGGGCACGGCGGTTTCCTGCCCCACGGCTGGGAGGGCGTGACGTCCGGCGTGCTCGCCGTCGTCTTCGCCTTCGGTGGCCTCGAGGTCGTGACGATCGCCGCCGCCGAGTCCGACGACCCGGTGCGCTCGGTCGCCCGCGCCGTACGCAGCGCCGTCTACCGCATCCTCTTCTTCTACGTCGGTTCGATGCTGGTCATCGTGACGGTCCTGCCGTGGACCGCGGAAAAGGCGGGCATCAGTCCGTATGTGACGGTCCTCGACTCGATCGGGGTGCCGTCCGCCGGCACGATCATGAACATCGTGGTGTTCGTGGCGCTGCTCTCCGCGCTGAACGCCAACCTCTACGGCTCGTCCCGGATGGTCTTCTCGCTGGCCGAGCGCGGCGAGGCCCCGAAGGCCTTGCTGAAGGTGTCGGGCGGCGGGGTCCCGCGCCGGGCGGTCCTCGCGTCCGTGGCCTTCGGGTTCGTATCCGTCGTACTCAATCTGAAGTGGCCCGACTCGGTCTTCCTCTACATGCTCAACTCGGTCGGCGCGGTGCTCCTTTTCGTGTGGGCGCTGATCGCGGTCTCGCAGCTGCGCCTGCGCCGCCGTATCGAGCGCGAGGCGCCGGAGCGGCTCGTCCTGCGTATGTGGGCGTTCCCGTATCTGACGTGGGCGGCCCTCGCCGCGATGGCGGCCGTGCTCGGGCTGATGCTGACCGATGACACGGCGCGTCCGCAGCTGTTGTGGTCGGCGGGTGCGACCGCGCTCGTGCTTGCCGTCGCGGGGCTGCGGGAATGGCGCGAGGCGCTCGGGCGCGCATGAAACGGGTGTGAACATTTCGTGCCCGATGCTTCACAACGTGTGAGCGTCGTGTCCGTATAGCGGTCAGGTGTTCCCTGTCAGCGGTACCGGACTTCAGACTGTGGGCCGCTCCGCCTCGCTCCACTCCCCGTCTCAGCTACTGAACAGGGCACGCCCATGTCTCGGACGTCCACTCCCCAGGACGACGCAGCACCCGACGCGGCTCCCGACACGGCCCACAAGGTCGATTCGCCGCTCGTCCATGGTCTCAAGCAGCGCCATCTCTCCATGATCGCCCTCGGTGGCGTGATCGGAGCGGGCCTCTTCGTGGGCTCCGGAGCGGGCATCGCCGCGGCCGGCCCCTCGATCGTCCTCGCCTACGCGATATCGGGCGCGCTCGTCATGCTCGTGATGCGGATGCTCGGCGAGATGTCGGCGGCGAACCCGGCCTCCGGCTCCTTCTCGGTCCACGCCGAGCGGGCGATCGGCCCCTGGGCGGGCTTCACCGCGGGCTGGGGCTTCTGGTTCCTGCTCTGCGTCGCCGTCGGCCTCGAAGGCATCGGCGCGGCGAAGATCATGGTGGGCTGGTTCCCCGACAGCCCCGAGTGGGCGTGGGTCGCCCTCTTCATGCTGGTGTTCTGCGGGGCCAACCTGACGGCAGTGAAGAACTTCGGCGAATTCGAGTTCTGGTTCGCCGCCCTCAAGGTCGGCGCGATCGCACTCTTCCTGGGCATCGGCGTCCTGGCGATCCTCGGCATCCTGCCCGGCTCCGACGTCTCCGCCCCCGGCACGGACAACCTCACCGGCGTGGGCGGCTTCATGCCGAACGGCACGGACGGCCTGATCATCGGCCTCCTCGCATCCGTCTTCGCGTACGGCGGTCTGGAGACCGTCACCATCGCGGCCGCGGAGTCCGAGAACCCGGTCAAGAGCATCGCGAAGGCCGTACGCACGGCGATGTGGCGCATCGCCCTCTTCTACATCGGCTCGATGCTCGTCGTCGTCACGCTGCTCCCGTGGGACAACAAGGAGGTCGTGGCGAAGGGCCCGTACGTCGCCACGCTCGACCACCTGGGCATCCCCGCCGCCGGCCAGATCATGAACGTCATCGTCCTGATCGCCCTGCTCTCCGCGATGAACGCCAACATCTACGGCGCCTCGCGCATGTCGTACTCCCTGATCGCGCGCGGCCAGGGTCCCAAGGCGCTCGGCCGCGTCTACAGCGGCGTCCCGCGCCTCGCGGTCCTCGCCTCCTCGGTCTTCGGCTTCGTCTGCGTGCTGCTCAGCTACTGGCGCCCGGACGATGTCTTCCCGTGGCTCCTGAACATGATCGGCGCGATGATCCTCGTCGTCTGGATCTTCATCGCCGCGTCGCAGCTGATCCTGCGCCGCAGGACGGAGCGCGAGGAGCCGGAGAAGCTGGTCGTGAAGATGTGGGGCTACCCGTTCCTGACGTGGATCGCCCTGGCCGCGATGGCGTACATCTTCTACCTGATGACGGATCAGCCGGACACCCGCAAGCAGCTCATGGCCACGGGCACGCTGACGCTGATCCTGGCCGCGATCGGATACGCGCGGCAGAAGATCGCGGAGCGTGCGGCGGTCGCCGCCGAGTAGGCATCGCATACGTACGAGAGGGCCTCGAGTCGATGGACTCGGGGCCCTTTCGCGTTGCCCGCACCCCTACCTCGACCCCGGTCCTAGGACGAAGGGCTGATCAACTCCGACCTACTCCTGCTGCTAGCCTGCACTTGCATATACATTGCAATAAGGGTTGCACTACAGCAGAGCAGCAGTCGGAGGGCTCGGACATGGCCATTTACACGCTTCCAGAACTTCCGTACGACTACGCGGCGCTCGAGCCGGTCATCAATCCCCAGATCGTCGAGCTGCACCACGACAAGCACCACGCGGCGTACGTGAAGGGTGCGAACGACACCCTCGAGCAGTTGGAGGAGGCGCGCGACAAGGAGACGTGGGGCGCCATCAACGGCCTGGAGAAGAACCTGGCCTTCCACCTCTCCGGCCACATCCTGCACAGCATCTACTGGCACAACATGAACAGCCCGAAGGACGGCGGCGGCGGTGAGCCGCTGGCCGCGGACGGTGTCGGCGACCTCGCGGACGCGATCACCGAGTCCTTCGGCTCCTTCGCCAAGTTCAAGGCCCAGCTGACCAAGGCCTCGGCGACGACGCAGGGTTCGGGCTGGGGCGTACTCGCCTACGAGCCGCTCAGCAACCGCCTCATCGTCGAGCAGGTCTACGACCACCAGGGCAATGTCGGCCAGGGCTCGACGCCGATCCTGGTCTTCGACGCCTGGGAGCACGCCTTCTACTTGCAGTACAAGAACCAGAAGGTGGACTTCATCGAGGCCATGTGGCAGGTCGTCAACTGGCAGGACGTGGCCAGGCGCTACGCGGCGGCGAAGCAGCGCGTGAACAGCCTGCTGCTGTCCCCCTGAACCCCTGAACCCCCCTTTAAGCGTCCTGCCTCGTGATCGTCTTCTCAACCTTCGCTGAGGCAGGCGGATGAAGGAAAGGCCCCCGTGAGGACATGACTCACGGGGGCCTTTCGGTATGCGGGGTTCCGGTGAACCGTGTAAGCCATGGCGATGGCTTCCAAGCACTGCCCCAAATGCGGCGGAAATCCACAGGACTTCCGGCAGGTCAACCAAGAGGAGGAGGACCACCTGGCCACAGACATGACCCGGGCCGAGGCCCAGGGCCACTGGCGCTGCCCGACATCGGGGTGCCGTTGGGTTCAGCCCTTCTGGTACCAGAGCAAGGGCCGGCTGCTCCCCCCGTCCTTCGGCTAGCTCAGTCGAAAATCGGACCCTGCGTCCGCGTCCGCTTGATCTCGTAGAAACCCGGCGTGGACGCCACAAGCAGTGTGCCGTCCCACAGCTTCGCCGCTGCCTCGCCCTTGGGCGCGGGCGTCACGACGGGGCCGAAGAAGGCGACCTGCTCGCCGTCCGCGCCGGGGACGGCGATGACGGGGGTGCCCACTTCCTGGCCCACCTTGTCGATGCCCTCCTTGTGGGAGGCCCGCAGCTCGGTGTCGTACGTGTCCTTCTTGGCGTAGTCGATCAGGTCGGCCGGCAGGCCCACATCGGCGAGGGCTCCCGCGATGCTCTCGTCGCTCACGCCCTGGCCCTTGTTGTGGATACGCGTGCCGAGCGCGGTGTACAGCTTCCCGAGAACCTCCTCGCCATGCAGCTCGCGCGCGGCGATCGCCACGCGGACCGGGCCCCAGGACTTGCCGCCGGGGCGCATGTTCTCGCTGTACTCCTCGGGCAGCTCGTCGAGCCTGTTCTCGTTCAGTACGGCAAGGCTCATGACATGCCAGCGGACCTCGACATCACGGACCTTCTCCACCTCGAGCATCCAGCGCGAGGTCATCCAGGCCCACGGGCACAGCGGGTCGAACCAGAAATCAACAGGGGTCTTGCCGTTGCCGGGCTTGGCGTTCTCGGACATGTCTCTCCCTAGGGAATGCGTTCGCGCTTGGCCAGGGGAACGTCAGTGATCTACCCGGGCATTCCCGGATACCGCGCGCCGAGGGCACATGCGAGGATCGTAGACATTCGTACAGGTCGTGCGATCCACGACTTCCACCTGCGAGTACAAGGGAGTACCGCCCGTGCCCGGTGAGAATCTTTCCCGCGACGAGGCCCAGGAGAGGGCCGCGCTGTTGTCCGTCGACGGGTACGAGGTCTTTCTCGACCTGCGCTCCGCGATCGGCGGGAGCGACCAGGAGCCGCGCACGTTCCGCTCCGTCACCACCCTCCGCTTCCGCTCCGCCGAACCCGGCGCCGCGAGCTTCGCCGACCTGATCGCCCCGAGCGTCACGGCGGTGTCCCTCAACGGCAAGGATCTGGACCCCGCCGAGGTCTTCGACGGCACCCGGATCACCCTGGAGGACCTGGCCGCGGAGAACGAACTGGTGGTGGACGCCCAGTGCGCCTACAGCCGCACCGGCGAGGGGATGCACCGCTTCGTCGACCCGGAGGACGGCGAGGTCTATCTCTACACGCAGTACGAGCCCGCCGACTCGCGCCGCGTCTTCGCCAACTTCGAGCAGCCCGACCTGAAGGCGCCTTTCCGCTTCGAGGTGCAGGCGCCCGAGGGATGGACCGCCTGGTCGAACGGCGCGGGTGAACTGGTCGACGGCGTATGGAAGTTCGCCGAGACGAAGCCGATCTCGACGTACATCACGGCGGTCGTCGCCGGTCCGTATCACTACGTGACGGACTCCTACAGCCGCACCTTCGACGACGGCACGACGCTCGACATCCCGCTCGGCGCGCTGTGCAGGAAGGGCCTCGCCAAGCACTTCGACGCGGACGACGTCTTCCTGGTCACGAAGCAGGGGCTCGACTTCTTCCACGACAACTTCGACTATCCGTACCCCTTCGGGAAGTACGACCAGGCCTTCGTCCCGGAGTACAACCTGGGCGCGATGGAGAACCCCGGCTGTGTCACGTTCCGCGAGGAGTTCATCTTCCGCGGCAAGGTGACACAGGCGTCGTACGAACGCCGGGCCAACGTCATCCTGCACGAGATGGCGCACATGTGGTTCGGCGACCTCGTCACCATGCGCTGGTGGGACGACCTGTGGCTCAAGGAGTCCTTCGCCGACTTCATGGGCACCTTCTCGATGGTCGAGGCGACACGCTTCACCAACGGCTGGATCACCTTCGCCAACAACCGCAAGGCGTGGGCCTACCGCGCCGACCAGCTCCCCTCCACGCACCCGGTCACGGCCGACATCCGCGACCTGGAGGACGCCAAGCTCAACTTCGACGGGATCACGTACGCGAAGGGCGCGAGCGTCCTGAAGCAGCTCGTCGCCTACGTCGGGCGCGACGCGTTCCTCGAAGGCGCGCGGCGCTACTTCAAGCGGCACGCGTACGGGAACACCCGGCTCGGTGACCTTCTGTCGGTCCTGGAGGAGACATCCGGACGTGACATGGCGTCCTGGTCGCAGGCCTGGCTGCAGACGGCGGGCGTCAACTCCCTCACCCCGCTCGTCACCTTGAACGCGGAGGGCCGGATCACCGAGCTCGCCGTCATCCAGGAAGCCGCTGCCTCCCACCCCGACCTGCGTCCGCACCGCGTGGCGGTGGGCCTGTACCGCCGCACCGCCGACGGCGAGCTCGAGCGGTACGCACGCGCCGAGGTGGACGTCGAAGGACCGCGCACGGCCGTCGCCGATCTTGCCGGGGCAGAAGCCCCCGAGCTCGTCCTGGTCAACGACGACGACCTCACGTACTGCAAGATCCGCTTCGACGAGAACTCCCTGGCCACGCTGCGGGAACACCTCGGCGACATCACGGATCCCCTCGCCCGTGCCCTGTGCTGGTCCGCCCTGTGGAACCTCACGCGGGACGCACTCATGCCCGCGCGGGACTTCATCGGGCTCGTGCTGCGGTTCGCGGGGCGCGAGAGCGACATCGGCGTCCTTCAGATGCTGCATATGTGGGCGGACTCGGCCCTCACGCACTACGCGGCACCCGAGTGGCGCGAGGAGGGCGGGCGCACGCTCGCCGAGGGCGCGCTGCGGGAGCTGCGGATCGCCGAGCCCGGCAGCCAGCACCAGCTGACATGGGCGAGGTTCTTCGCCGCGGTGGCCTCGTCGGAGGCCGATCTGCAGCTGCTGCAAGGCCTGTTGGGCGGCACGGCGAAGATCGATGGCCTGGACGTCGACCAGGAGCTGCGCTGGTCCTTCCTCAACCCGCTCGCCGCGCACGGCGTCGCCGACGAGCAGGTCCTCGCCGCCGAGCTGGCCCGCGACGACACGGCTTCGGGCAAGCGGCACCAGGTGCGGTGCCTGGCAGCGCGGCCGTCCGAGGCGGTCAAGGCCCAAGCGTGGGCCGCCGTGGTGGAGTCGGACGCGCTGTCGAACGCACTGGTCGGGGCGACGATTTCGGGCTTCGCCCAGTCGTCGCAGCGGGCGCTGACCGCGCCTTACGCTCCGAAGTACTTCGCGGCGATCGAGCGGTTGTGGGCCGAGCGGTCCATCCAGATCGGGATGGACGTGGTGAAGGGTCTTTTCCCGCATCTCCAGGACGATCAGGGGACGCTGGACGCGGCGGATGTGTGGCTCGCCTCGCATGAGGCGGCTGCGCCTGCCTTGCGGCGGCTCGTGCTTGAAGCCCGGGACGACTTGGCTCGCTCCCTGCGGGCACAGGTCTGCGACGCGGCGGCCTCTTAGCGGTCCGGGTGGGCGCCTCGTCCGTCGCTGCTCGGCAGCTTCGGCGTCGCGCCCGCCCCAACCGTTCGTAAACGGACCTTTTCGGCAGTCGAACGTCTGGACTTTAGTGCTGAGTTGTCTGGTTATGTCGACGGGGCTGTAACAGCGGTTAGGGGGCGCGGTGGCAGCGGGAATGGCCCGGTCATGAACCACAACACCCCGCTCTCCTCCCCCCTCCCCCTCCGTCACCTCGCCGACGTCCAGCGCCGCGTCATGAGCACCGCCCAGCTCCGCGCCCACGGCGTCTCCGCCGCCGACGCCTCCGCCCACTGCCGCCCGGAAGGGCCGTGGCAGCAGTTGCTCCCGGGGGTGTGCCTGCTGCATCCGGGGCCGCCGACCAGCGAAGAGCGGCTGCACGGCGCCCTGTTGTACGCGGGGCGGCCACCGGCCAGGCAGGCGAAGACCGTGCCCGCACAGCCCCGTGCGGGCGAGCCCCACGCTCCGTACGCCGACGCCCTCATCACGGGCCTCGCCGCACTCGCCCTGCACCGCTTCTCGTCCGCTCCCCCACTGCTCTCCCTGGATCGCATCGACGTCCTGGTCCCCCGCACCCGGCGGCTGCGGTCCGTCGGATTCGCGCGGCTCGTGCGGACCCAGGCGCTGCCGACCGCCGTACAGATCGCCGGAGTTCCGGTGGCGCCGGTGCCGCGCGCGCTCGCCGATGCCGTGGCGGGGCTCACCGACGCGGGCGCGGTGCGCAGGCTGCTCACCGAGGCGGTGCGCGGCGGACACTGCGAACCGGCCGCCATCGTCCGGGAGTTGAACCAGGCGCGGCTGCTCACCCGGCCGCATGTCGTGGACGCGGTCGACTCGCTGCTCGCCGAGGGGCGGGCCATCGCCGAGGACCGGCTCTATCAGATGGTCGCGGAGCACGGCCTGCCCGATCCGCTGTGGAACGTCGACCTGCGATTGCCCGGCGGGCCGCACCTCGGTGGCGTGGACGCCTACTGGCCCGACCTGGCCGTCGCGGTCGAGCTGGACACCCGGGCACCCCGCCATGGCCTCCGGCAGGACGACGACGCGCAGTGGTCCGAATACGCCCGCAAGCGGGAGAACTTGGAGCGGCTCGGCATCACCGTCGTCCATCTGACGCCCAGGAAACTGCGCGAGGCGCTCGAACAGCAGGCGACCGTCATGCGGACCGCGCTGATGGCCTCGGCCGACCGTGATCCGGCGGCGTATGTCGTCGTACTGCCCAAGTAGGTGAAGAGGGTGGGGCGGGACCCGCACGACGGGCCCCGCCCCACCCTCTTCCCCCGCACAACTCCTTTGTCCCCTACGTCACTTCGAGCAGAACTCCGCATCCAGGAGCGCGAACAGGTCCCCGTGCAGGGTGTTGAAGTTCGCGGCGAGCGCGTGGCCGCCGTTCTCGGTCGCCAGCGTCATCGAGAGCGAACCCTGGATCTCGCCGCCGTTCCCCCAGACGACCCTGCCGCACGAGGTCTCGCGGCTCACCAGGCCGAGACCGTACCGCTCGGCAGGGTTGTCCTCCCCCTCCGAGACGGTCTTCTTCATCTCGGCGAGCTGCTTCTTCGGCAGGAGCTTGCCGCGCAGCAGGGCCGTGTAGAAACGGTTCAGATCCGCCGAGTCGGAGATCATCCCGCCTGACGCGCCGGCCAGGGACGGATTGAGCTCCGTCACGTCGTGGAACGTGGCGCCCGGGGCCTTGGACAGCTTCATGTACGCCCGTGAACTCGGCTCCGGCATCGAGGAGTCCGTCGCCGGGGCGCTGGTGGCAGTCAGGCCGAGCGGCTTGATGATGCGCCGATCGATCTCGTCCGCGTACGACTTCCCCGTCACCTTCTTGATGATCATGCCCGCGAGGAGGTAATTGGTGTTGGAGTAGTTCCAGCCGTCGCCGGGATCGAAGTCCGGCTTGTGACGCATGGCGATGGCGGTCAACTGCTCGGGAGTCCAGGTGTCGTAGCGGTGCTCGAGGAACTTCTCGGTGTACATCAGTTCCTGGAACCCGGGGTCGTTCAGCACGTTGTAGATGCCGCTCGTGTGGTTGAGGAGCTGGCGCACCGTGATGCGGTCGCCGTCGTGGCCGTGCCCCTCGACGACGCCCGGCAGCCACCGCCCCACCTTGTCGTCGAGGCTCAGCTTTCCTTCGGCCACCAACTGGAGGATCACCGTCGAGACGAAGGTCTTGGTGATGCTGCCGACGCGGAAGCGGTCATGGGCGCCGCGCGGGCTCTGCCGTTCGACGTCGCCGATGCCCGCGGCCGAGTTCCAGGTCCCGTGCTTGTCCTTGGCCTGGACACTCACGCCGGGGGCGTTCTCGTTGACGGCGGCCTCCATCGCCTTCCGCGTCGCCCGGTGCCGGTCCCCGTGGCCGGACCCTGCCGCCAGGGCGGGCCCGGCGAACGCCCCCGCCGTCACCGCCATGGCCACCGCTGCGGCCACGCCCATCAGGCCTCTTGTGCGTACTGAGATGTCTCCCATGTCTCCCCCTCTGTTCACGACGCGCTGTTCACGACGCGCTGTTCACGACGCGCTGTTCACGACGCTGTTCACGACGTCGGCCGGAGGGACTCACGAGTTCGGTGAGGAGGTTGAGCGCTTCGCGCGAGTTGAGCCGGTTTCAGCCCTTCTTGAGGATCAGTTCCGTGTTCCGGTCGCCCGGCTCGCCGCCGAGCGCGGGCTTGGCACCAGGGGCGTTGAAGGACAGCTCGCGGTAGAGCGCGGCGAGACCGGTCTGGGAGAGATCGGCGTAATCCGTGCGGTGCGGGGCCGACGATTCGATGAGGGTGGTGAAGAGGGAGACCGTGCCGTCGTGGTTGTCGGCGAGCTCCACCACGCGGGCCAGCTGCGGGAAGTCGATGTGCGAGGCCGTGGAGACCTCCCAGAAGGAGCCGCGCGGGGTCTGGTGCGCGGTGATGTCGTTCTTGTGGCTGTGGCCGTTGACCCAGGCGAGTACGGAAGGGTGGCGGCCGAGGAGGGAGACGATCTCGTCGCCTCCGTGCCGGGCCTCACGCGGCCGGTCCGGGTCCTGGCGCAGATTCCGCATCGTCTTGCTGGTGTGGTGGCTGAAGACGACGACGTACGAACCGCCGCCGAGCTGCTTCTCGTTCGCCTTCAACTCCCGCTCGAGCCAGTCCAGCTGGGCCGTGCCGAGCGAGCCCTCGTAGTGGCCGCCGGGGTCCGTCGTGTCCAGGCTGATGCCGAGTACGTGGTCGCTGACGCGGAAGGAGTAGTACTGAGTCCCGGAGTCGAGGTTCTCCTGCGTATAGCCGTGCCCGGCCGGGCCGTGGCCCTTGTAGGCCGGGTCCAGGTGCGCCTTGACGTACTCGGCGGGGGTGAAGGGCGCGCGGCTCTCGTCCGGGGTGACCGAGCGCATCCGCCGCGCCTCGCTCTTCAGGAGCTCCTTGAAGTGGGCGCCCTTGGGGTCGCGGCCCTTCTTGACGGCCTTCCACAGGGCGGCGCCGCGCGACTCGTCCAGGGACATCAACTTCCGCCCGCCGACGGCGAATTCGGAGAAGTACGAGTCTCCGGGCCCCCAGCAGCCGCCGGGCAGCGCGTCGTGGTTGCCGACGGTCGAGTACCAGGGGAGCCCCAGGCCGGGGCTGTTGACCTCGCGGAGGGCGGCGTCCAGGAAGCCGTCGACCTTCGGGAAGCCGAGGGCCTTGTCGGAGTCGCGGAGGTTGTCGTCCGGGTGCCAGTACAGCTTGAGGCCGCTGTCCTGGACGCCTTCGTAGCGGCGCGGGTCACCGGAGTTGGGGGTGATGCGCCCGCCGCTCATGGTCTTGAGGAACCAGTCGAGCTCGGAGCGGGAGTTGTTGTCCGTGTTGTCGCCCGTCGTCACCACGCAGTGCAGCGGCGATGCGGTGACGGGCGCGCCGCGCAGGGCGTTGACGCGCTCGACGAGCGCGACCGCACCGGCCACCGAGAGGGCCTCCTGCGGGCGCCAGGCGCTCGCGGTCTGGGCGCGCAGATACTCGTACCGCAGCGGATGCTGCACGTCGACCAGGTGCAGATCGGTGAACTGGACGAACGCGGCGAGCGCCGTGCGCCGCTCCTCGCGGCCGTTCTTGGCTGCGGCCAGGTCACCCCGGACCACCCGGTCCCAGGCCGGCCCGTCACCGAGCCTCCGATAGCCGGATGTGCCGCGCGGGGCGGCGACGGAAGCCAGCGTGGTGCCGCTCCGGTAGGGCATCAGGGGCGCGGCGGGGGCCTGCCGGGAGAGGGCGACGGGGGTGGGCCCGCCGGCGGCGGCATGGCTGGTGGCGGGCCGCAGGGCGTAGCCGATGCCCGCGGAGACGGAGACCGCTCCGGTGGCCGCGAGGAAAGCCCGGCGGTCCACCGATGAGGCGACGGAGGCGGCGGCGTGGGTGGCGGTCTGGGTGGCGGTCTGGGCGGCGGTGGCGACAGAGCGTATGCGCGACATGGCGCGGTCTCCCCGAGTGCGAACGCGTCGACAGTGGTCGCGGGCAGCTCCGCAGTGGGCGAATTTCCCGCTCGTACTGGATCGTTGACATCCGGGATGACCTGCACGTTAACGAGACCGCAACGGCCAACGCCGATCACCGTACGTGGATCACCAGGCACCCTGTGCGGTCACGCACCTCTCTCCGGACGGAGAGGAGGCCGTCACTCCACGTTCATCTTCCGGGGAAGGGGAGGGGCACGGAGGGCAGCGAAGGGTCAGGAGGGCGCCGCCATGTGCCCGTCGTCGGGGCGGTCGCGCCACAGGCCGAGCCCGATGTCGACGAGCCCGACGCGGTCGAGATCGGCGACGGCCTCCAGCCGGTGCCAGGCCGCGAGATCGGTGGAACCGTCCCTCTCGTGGCGCAGCTCGCCGCCGGTGATCAGCGCCTCGTAGATGATCCGCAGGCCATGGAAGTCGGCGACGGCACCGAGCTTGCGCGGATACCGGCGGCGAAGGGAGTCGATGCCGAGCAGCACGCGGGGCTCGATGACGTACCCCGTCTCCTCGTCGGCCTCGCGGATCACCGTGTCGTACGGGTCCTCCCCGTGGTCCATCCCGCCGCCGGGCAGCGTCCAGCGCTTGCTGCCGTCGCCCGCCACCCAGCGGGCGAGCAGCAGCTGCCCGTCCTGTACGCATACGGCGTAGGCCGCCACCCGCAGCTCTTTGTTCACAGAGTGACGCTAGTCCCCTTACGTGGGATTAGCAGGGGAGTACTCCGGCGCGGTCCAACTCCAGGGGCTCGCGCCGAGGGTCTGGACGGCCTCGGTGAGGGTGAAACGGACCGTACGGGAGCCGTCGTCGCCGTATTCGGTACGGGCCGTGCCGGTGAGCTGGAGGGTGACGCCGGTCACCCAGTCGAGGAAGAGGAGCCCGGCGCGGGGGTCGGCGGCGAGGTTGCCCAGGGACAGGAACATGGAGTTTCCGGGGTAGTCCCGCCAGGCGAGTTCGTAGGGGGAAGGGACCTGGACGAAACCGGGGTTGCCGCCCCGGTGGCTGGCGTCGGCGCCTTCCGCGTGGACGGTGGCGAGGAAGAAGGTGTCCGCCTCGGCGATGAACACGCGCTGGTCGCCGGTGAGCTTCACTCCGTGCCGGGGCGCGGCCGGGCGGCCCGGCTGGGCACCCGGCGGGAGCTGCCGCTTCTGGATGTACTTCGGGCAGTTGGAGAAGACCTGATCGGCCTCGATCGCCAGGCCCCGGGGGGTCGGCCGTGCCCGGCCGTTCAGGCGTATGCGGCGGCGGGTGCGGGGGTCGAGGGCGATGGTGCCCACAGGGGTGCCCTCCCGGGCGAGGGCCTGCGCGAGGGGGTCGGCGCGGCGCGGGCCGCCCGCGATCGATATCTGGTGCGGCCCCGTGGCCCGTACGAACCCGGGTTTCCCGGTGAGCAGCGAGGCCCAGGCGGCGCCTGCCGGGTCGGCGCCGCCGATCACCAGCATGGGCTGCAGCTCGAGGAAGGCGGCGACGACGGGCCGGATACCGTCACCCATGGACCGGCCCACGTGGTCGGCCAGCTCCCGCACACCGACGAGGTCCTGAACGGCGCGGGAGCCGTGGTGGTACGGGGCGTGCGGGGTCATGACTCTCCCCTTGTCAGCGGTGGGCCACGGTGGCCCACGGTGGGCCACCCAACGCAGGCTAACTGGTTACAGTAACTTTAGAGGTTATAAACGGAGAGCGTCAACCAGTCACGTACTCTTTGCCGGTTAGTCTTGCGCCTCGAAGGGAGCCCCTCATGTCCGCCGCCCCCCGCGACCCCCGTCCGCTCGTCGGTGAGCCGCTCTCCCTCGATCTGCTCAACACCCGGTGGACGGCGGACGGCGTACGCCAGGATCTGCTGACCGATGTCGAGGGGCTCGCCATCTGGCTTGCCGCCCATGGGCTCGACGGCCGTTTCGAGGCGGACGAGGCGACACTGAACCATGCGCTGCGGGCACGCGACGCGCTCGCCTCCGCCGTGGAGAACCCCGGCGACCCCGCCGCCACCGCCCGCGTCGACAAGGTCCTCGGGCATGGACGCATCCGGGCGACCCTGACCGCGCAAGGGCCGGGCGAGGAACCCGAGTTCAAGGATGCCACGTGGGGCGCCGCGTGGCTGGCGGCGCGGGACTATCTGACCCTCCTCGGCACCGCGCCGGACCGGATCCGCCCCTGCGCGCACGAGGCGTGCACCCTGCACTTCTTCGACACCTCGCGGAACGGCACGCGACGGTGGTGCTCCATGGCCGCGTGCGGCAACCGGGCCAAGGCGTCGCGGCATTACGCGCGGGCACGCGAGGCGTAGGCCTACAGCGCGAGGCGTAGACCTACAGCGCGAGGCGTAGACCTACAGCGCGAGGCGTAGAGGCAAGAACCCCCACGCCCTCCCCCGCCACCTCCAGTCACCCCCAGCCACCCCCCAGCCATCCCAATCATCCGCTATGTCCCGGATGGCGCATGGCGGAATTACGCCACGCTCTGATCGTGTCCGGACAACTCTCCCCAAACAGCAGTCACTTACGTAAAGCTAAGCGGTCATCCGGCTCCGGATTCCGGACCTTTTCGACCTTTACGTACAGGGATGCTGATGCACAGATCCAGTGCTAGACGCACGGCCCGTCTCGCGATAGCCGTCGGCCTGACCGCCGCGCTCTCCGCCGTCGGGCCCATACCCATGGCCCTCGCGGCCGATGGTGACAACCCGGGGGCCCAGACCCCCAAGTCCGCCGACGACAAGCTCGGTTCCGCCGACGCCGACCTCCTCGCCGACGCGAAGGCGGACGGCGAGAAGACCGTCACGATGATGGTCGCCACCGCCCCCGGCGCCACCGAGCAGGTCGCCGACCGGCTCGACGCCGTCAAGGGCGGTTCGGTCGGCCGGACGTACGACAAGCTGGGCTACGTACGCGCCACCGTGCCCACCGCGAAGGCCGAAGCCGCCATCGAGGCCGCGGGGAAGCTGCCGTCCGTGCACGGCATAGACCTGCGGCACGAGATCAAGCTGGACGACCCGACGCCCGCCGCCGACCGGGCCAAGGGCGCGAAGACCGCGGCCGAGGGGTCGTACGCCGGACCCGGCAAGAACACCCCGGCGAAGAACCCGTACAACCCGTCCTTCGAGACGGGCGCGGTCGACTTCGTGAAGAAGAACCCGAAGGCGGACGGCCGAGGCACCACCATCGGCATCCTCGACTCCGGTATCGACCTGGGTCACCCCGCGCTCCAGAAGACCTCCACGGGCGAGCGGAAGATCACCGACTGGGTGACCGCGACCGACCCGATCGTGGACGCGGACGGCACTTGGCGGCGGATGACCAACCCCGTCACCGGACCCGTCTTCACCTGGGACAGCGAGACGTGGAAGGCCCCGGCGGGCTCCTTCCAGGTCAACCGCTTCCGCGAGTCGGCCACCACCGGCGGCGACGCCAAGGGCGACATCAACCGGGACGGCGACACCACCGACAGCTGGGGCGTCCTCTACGACCCGGCGGCCGGAACGGTCCGTGTCGACCTGAACAACAACAAGGACTTCACCGACGACGAGACGCTGAAGCCCTACAAGGACGACCACCAGGTCGCCTACTTCGGCAAGGACGACCCGGCGACCGACGTCGCCGAGCGCGTGCCGTTCGTCGTCGAGATCCGCAAGGACGTGCCGACCGATCCGTACGGCGGCGACTGGGTCGGCAAGAAGGCCGACTTCGTCAACATCGGCGTCATCGAGTCCGAGCACGGCACGCACGTCGCGGGCATCACCGCGGCCAACGGCCTGTTCGGCGGCAAGATGAACGGCGCGGCGCCCGGCGCCAAGCTGGTTTCGTCGCGCGCCTGCACCTGGTCGGGTGGCTGCACGAACGTCGCGCTCACCGAGGGCATGATCGACCTCGTGACGAAGCGCGGCGTCGACATCGTGAACATGTCGATCGGCGGCCTCCCGGCGCTGAACGACGGCAACAACGCGCGCGCCCTGCTCTATAAGCGCCTCATCGACGAGTACGGCGTGCAGCTGGTGATCTCCGCGGGCAACAGCGGCCCCGGCGCGAACACCATCGGCGACCCCGGCCTCGCCGACAAGGTCATCTCGGTCGGCGCCGCCATCTCCAAGGAGACATGGGCCGCCAACTACGGCTCGGCCGTGGAGAAGTCGTACGCGATGATGAACTTCTCCTCGCGCGGTCCGCGTGAGGACGGCGGCTTCGCGCCGATCATCTCCGCACCGGGCTCGGCCATCAACACCACGCAGACCTGGCTGCCGGGCTCCCCGGTAGCCGAGGCGGGCTACAAGCTCCCGGCCGGTTACTCGATGCTGCAGGGCACGTCGATGGCGTCCCCGCAGGCGGCAGGCGCCTCGGCGCTGCTCATCTCCGCCGCCAAGCAGAAGCACATCGACCTCACCCCCGCGAAGCTGCGCACCGCGCTCACGTCGACCGCGGACCACATCCGCGGCGAGCAGGCGTACGCGCAGGGCACGGGCCTGATCGACATCGTCGGCGCCTGGGGTGCCATCAAGTCGGGTGCGAGCGCGCACAGTTACTCAGTGAAGGCGCCGGTCGACACCGCGCTCGAGCAGGAGCTGAAGAATCCCGGGACCGGCATCTACGACCGCGAGGGCGGCCTGAAGACCGGCCAGAAGCGGACGTACGAGGTCACCGTCACGCGTACGTCGGGTCCCGACCGGGCCGTGCGCCACGAGCTCGGCCTGAAGAACAACCACGACGGCACCTTCCGTCTGCTGGGCGACGACGAGATCTCGCTGGGCCTGAACAAGCCGGTGACGGTCAAGGTGCAGGCGAAGGCCGGCTCGGCCGGTCTGCACAGCGCGATCCTCACGGTGGACGACGAGCGCACCGAGGGCATCGACCAGCAGATCATGTCGACGGTCGTCGTCTCGACGCCGCTCGCCAAGCCCGCGTACACGTTCTCGGCGACCGGTTCGGTGCAGCGCAACAGCACCAAGTCGTACTTCGTGACGGTCCCGGAGGGCGCCAAGTCGCTCGAGGTGGCGCTCGGGGGCCTGAAGGGCAAGAGCCAGACGCGGTTCATCGCGGTGCACCCGTACGGCGTGCCCCTCGACGAGACGTCGTCGCTCGTCTGCTACCCGAACTACGACAACCCCGCCAACACCTGCCGCCCCGACCTGCGTTCGTACGCGGACCCGCAGCCGGGCGTCTGGGAGGTCGAGGTCGAGTCGCGCAGGACGTCACCGCTCCTGGACAACCCGTACAAGCTGGATGTCTCCACTCTGGGTGTCGCCTTCGACCCCGCGGTGCAGAAGGTCCCGGAGGCGAAGGTCGGCACTCCGGCTCCCGTCTCCTGGAAGGTCACGAACAACTTCGCCGCGGTGGACGGCAAGTTGAAGGGCGGCTCGCTCGGCTCGGCGAAGGCGGCACGACCGTCGATCAAGCAGGGCGAGACGCAGACGACGACCGTGGTCGTGCCGGCGGGTGCGGAGCGACTCGACGTCGCGATCGGTTCGACGTCGGACGTAGCGGCCGACCTGGATCTGTCGGTCCTGAAGGACGGGGCGGTCGTGGGGTCGTCGGCGGAGGGTGACTCGGAGGAGTCGGTCAGCCTCACGAAGCCTGCGGCGGGGACGTACGAGATCGAGGTGGCGGGCTACTCCGTGCCTGCCGGCTCGACCGAGTACGACTACCGCGACGTCTTCTTCTCCGGCGCCCTCGGCTCGGTGAAGGTCGACGAATCGGCACCGGTGAAGCTGGCCAACGGGGCGTCGGCCCAGGTCTCCGCCGAAGTCGCGGCTGACGCGGCTGCGGCTGACGGGCGTCAGCTGTTCGGTGAGGTGTCCCTGCTGAACGGGCGGGGCACGGTTGCCGGGGCCGGCAGTGTGATCATCGAGAAGGTGACGGGGCCGTAGGGCTCCGCTGGGTTCGTCCTCGAACGCCGGCCGGGCTGATCTTTCAGCCCGGCCGGCGTTCGAGGCCATCTTGTTCGGGGGGGAGGGCTGGGGGGGGCCTCTCACGGCCTGCCCTCAGCCCTTCATCACCACTTCCTCCTCAGCACTTCATCCCCACTTCCTCCTCAGCACTTCATCCCCTTCCCCCGGCGCAGCTCCCCTTCGACCCACGCACGGTCCCTGGCCAGGCTCTTCTCGCCCCTGGACCAGACATCCGGCGACACCTCCCCCTTCGGGATACCGATCAGGGTCCGGTCGCCGGGGCGGAGCCGCGGGTCCACGTCCACGGCCATCACGAACGTGACCTGCTTCGCCCCCTGGCCCGGTTTGTAGTTCGGTTTGTAGTAGCGGCTCACGTCCAGGACGATCCGGTCCTGGACGCCGCCGGGGACCGGCTCGACCCGGTTCACCGTGCCTTCGACGATGAGCCGGGCGCAGGCCCCGTACGCCCCGGGCAGCTGGTCCGCACCGGCCCCGGCATCCGGCGCCGCCCCCTTCGCCGCATCGGAGTCGGCGCTGCTCCGGGTGACCCCGCCCCCGCTCTCCATCGCGAGCCAGGCGACCCCGCCCACCAGCGAGGCGGCCACGGTGGCCGCGGCCACCCCGAGCGCCAGCGTGCGGCGCCGCCGCCGGACCCCGGCAGGGCGTACGGCGACCAGCCGTTCCGGCTCCGGCTCCGGAGCCGTGAGCGCGCGGCCCACCACCCCGAGGTGCTCCTGAAGAAGCGCGACATCCGCCACCGCCCGCGCGTGCTCGGCCAGGAGCTCCGGGTCCCGCCGGGCGGCCTCCGGCACAGGCTCATCCGTGAGCGCGAGCATCAAGGCGTCGTACTGATCCTTGGCCCCCTCGCCCTTGGCTCCTTCGCCCTTGGCCCCTTCGCCCTTGGCCCCCTCGTCCTTGCTCACCGTCACACCACCTCGCCCTCGTGCAGCCGCGTCCGCAGCACCCGTACCGCCGTATGCAGCCTGCTCTTGACCGTGCCCTCCGGGATGCCCAGCTCGTCGGCGATCGCCCGGACCGGCAGATCGGCGTAGAAGCGCAGGACGACGACCTGCCGCTGGGTGTCGGGCAGCGCGTCGAGGCCCTGGGTCACGGCCATCGAGAGCGCCCGCGACTCCGCCCCGTCCTCGTCCGTCGCCTCCCGCCACAGCACGGCGAGCCGCTCCCCGAGCCGCTCCTGTCTGCGGCGCGCCCGGTGCCAGTCCATGGCGAGGTTGGAGGCGACGACCGCCGCCCACGCGGACACGTCACGTGGCGCATCGCGCCCGTCAGCCGCCCGCTCCAGAAGCTTGAGCCTGACCTGCTGGACGCCGTCGGGCAGATCGGCGTGCGGCACTCCGCCGAGCGCGAGCACGGCCCGCACCCGGTCCTCCTGGGCCGCGTCGAGCGGATCGGCCTTCTCCGGCCGGCCCCGTCGCGTCATTCCGCGCAGCAAGACACCCCTCCCGTCCCCACGTTTCCCCTAGGACGCGGGGACGGCCCGAAACGTTCGGCTCAGGGCCACGGGAATGTGACATCCCGAACTTCGGACAATGGATTGGACAAGGCGCCGGTGGACAGACGCATCATGGAACCGGCGCAGGCCAAAGCCTGTGCCCTTGCACATACGGAGGAAGAACCTGTGAAGGTCGGAATCGTCGGAGCCACCGGTCAGGTCGGCAAGGTCATGCGCAAGATCCTCGTCGAGCGGGCCTTCCCCATCGACGAGCTGCGCCTGTTCGCATCGGCCCGCTCGGCCGGCACGGTCGTCGACGGCGTGACGGTCGAGGAGGCCGCCACGGCCGACTACACCGGCCTTGACATCGTCCTGTTCTCGGCGGGCGGCTCGACCTCGAAGGCGCTGGCCGAGAAGGTCGCGTCGCAGGGCGCCGTAGTGATCGACAACTCCTCGGCCTGGCGCATGGACCCCGAGGTCCCCCTGGTCGTCTCCGAGGTCAACCCGCACGCGATCGCGGACCGCCCCAAGGGCATCATCGCCAACCCGAACTGCACGACGATGGCCGCGATGCCGGTCCTGAAGCCGCTGCACCTGGAGGCCGGGCTCACCGCGCTCGTCGTGGCGACGTACCAGGCCGTGTCCGGCTCGGGCCTCGCCGGTGTCGACGAGCTGTTCGAGCAGGTCAAGAAGGTCGGCGACGACGCGCCGCAGCTGACGCACGACGGCTCGGCCACCGAGTTCCCGGCGCCGAACAAGTACGTCGCGCCGATCGCGTACAACGTCCTGCCGATGGCCGGTTCCATCGTCGACGACGGTCTGAACGAGACCGACGAGGAGCAGAAGCTCCGCAACGAATCGCGCAAGATCCTGGAGATCCCTGCGCTCAAGGTATCCGGCACCTGCGTGCGCGTGCCGGTCTTCACCGGGCACTCGCTCCAGGTCAACGCCCGCTTCGAGCGTCCGCTGAGCGCCGAGCGCGCCACCGAGATCCTCGCGTCGGCCGAGGGCGTCGTCCTCACGGACGTCCCGACCCCGCTGGTCGCCGCGGGCAAGGACGACGCCTTCGTGGGCCGCATCCGCACCGACGAGACGGCGGAGAACGCCCTGGCCTTCTTCATCTCCGACGACAACCTCCGCAAGGGTGCCGCCCTGAACGCGGTGCAGATCGCGGAGCTGGTGGCGGCCGAGCTCAAGGGCTGAGGTCGCGGCCCTTTCGCGTATGTACGTCGATGGGGGCGGGCACCGTTGTTCGGTGGCCGCCCCCATCGCTATGCGGTGGCCGCCCCCTTCGCGTACCCCACGACGGGCAGGGCTAGCGCCGCGAGCCCGCCCCCCAGCCACAGCACATCCGTCGTCCCGAAGCCGTCAGCGACCAGACCACCGGTCAGCGCGCCCAGGGCGATCGCCGCGTTGAACACTCCGGCGAAGAGCGCCGACGCCGCCTCGCGGGCGTGGGGCGCGGCGGCGAGTATCCAGTGCTGGGTGGAGACGGAGACCCCGCCGTAGGCCAGGCCCCACGCGATGAGCAGCGCCACGGACGCGAGGAGTGAGCCGCCCGCGGGTCCGAGCAGCAGGACCACGACGGCAAGACCGGCGGCGATGACGAGCAGCGCCCTGCGCGGGTCGCGGGCCGCGTAAGCGCCGCCCGCGAAATTGCCGACGATGCCCGCGATCCCGTAGGCGAGAAGCAGCCCGCTGACAAGACCGGCGCCGAGGTCGGGCACCCGCTCCAGGACGGGGCGTACGTAGGTGTACGCGGCGAAGTGCCCGGTCACCAGGAGCAGCACCACCAGGAGCCCCGCCCGCAGCCGCGCGTTCCGCAGCAGCCCCGGGAACGTGCCGAGCCGTATCGCCGCAGGCGCGGGCAGCGCGGGAAGCACCGCGGCGAGGAGCCCGGCGACCGCCAGCGCGAACACCCCCATCACGGCGAACGCCCAGCGCCAGCCCGCGAGTTCGCCGAGGAACGTTCCTGCGGGGACGCCGAGCACGGAAGCCACCGCGATCCCGCTGAAGATCACCGTGGTGGCCCGCCCCGCGGACTCCTCGCGCACCAGGCGCACGCCGAGTCCGGCCGCGATCGCCCACACGCCCCCGATGCAGACCCCCACCAGAACCCGCGCGGCGAGCAGTACGCCGAAGGCGGGCGCGAGCGCGGAGAGGAGGTTGGCGGCCGCGAGCAGGGTCATGAGCGCCGCAAGGACCGCCCGCCGGTCGGCACGGCGCACGGCCACCGGAAGCAGCAGGGCGGCGAGCGCCGCGACCACGCCGGGGAGCGTGACGGCCAGGCCCGCGGTCCCGTCGGAGACGCCGAGTCCTGAGGAGAGGGAGGTGAGGAGGCCGACCGGCAGCATCTCCGTGGTGACGACGGAGAAGGTGGCGGCGGCGACGGCTAGGACGGACGGGGGCAGATGGAGGGGCAGGGAACGCTGCGGCCCGGTCGGTTCGGTGACGGCGTCCTGAGTGGCTTTCATGAGGTCAAGCCTTCGTCGGACGCCCTGCCGGGAACAACGGCGAAGATCTCATCCTTGAATGAGCGAGGCTCATGGATGAGGGGGTTGCCGGTGCTCGAGATACGGGAGCTCGAGTGCTTCATCGCACTCGCCGACGAGCTGCACTTCGGCCGTGCGGGCGAGCGGCTCTACGTCTCGCAGAGCCGCGTCAGTCAGCTCCTTCGGGACCTGGAGCGGCGGATCGGTACGCGGCTCGTGGAGCGGTCGAGCCGACGGGTGCGGCTGACTCCGGCGGGTGAGCGGTTCCTCGCTGAACTGCGCCCGGCGTACGTGACGTTGAGTGCCACGGTGGACACGGCGCGGGAGTCTGCGCGCGGTGTCACGGGGCGGCTGCGGATCGGCTTCCAGGGGACGGCGGACGCGCGTCTGATGGGCGCGATCGCCGACTTCCAGGAGCGGCATCCGGCCTGTGTGACGGAGATCGTGGAGGTGCCCTTCTCGGATCCCTTCGGGGCGGTGCGGCACGGGGACGTGGACACGGCGATCGTGCTGCTGCCGGTCGATGAACCGGATCTGGTGCTCGGCCCGGTCTTCTCCCGAGAGAAGCAGACGGTCGCGGTGTCGGTACGCCATCCCTTCGCGAGCCGCGCCACCCTGCACGCGACGGAGCTGACGCGGACGCCGCTGATCTCGGCGACGGCTCCGGCACCCGCCTACTGGCGCACCGCACACGCTCCGCCGGGCGTGCCCGCGCCCGAGGTGCGGACCCTCCAGGAAGGGCTGACGCTGGTCGCGGCCGAGCGGGGGGCGATGCTGCTGTGCCGTCCCACGGCGGAGTATCACGGGCGGCGCGATGTCACGTTCGTACCGGTGGAGGGATTGCCCGACTCGGTGCTCGGGATGGTGTGGCGCGAGCACGGGGAGACGGAGCGGGTACGGGAGTTCGCGCGGGCGGTGGCCGCTGAGCGCTGAGCGCTTCAGGGACGGCGGACCTCGAAGTGGAAGCAGCCGTACTCGACGGCCCTGACGTGCACGAGGGCGACCTCCGGATCGGCGAAGGCCTCCGCGAAGGCGGCGTCGAAGCCTTCGCTTGGCGCGTCCGGGATCTCGAACAGACGGCCGCCGACGATGTGCCCGTCGGCGTTGTAGCGGCGGAGCGTGCGCAGGGCGCCGGGTCGGGCGAAGGGGTACTCACCGTCGCTCGGCGCCGTGCCCTCGCAGTCCTCGGCGTGGATGAAGACGGGCCCCTGCTCGTCGTAGGCACCGGGGGTGGCACCGGTCTGAGCGGCCCAGCGGCGGAGGGGGGCGTACGAGACGAGGGCGACGTGTTCGCCGGGGGCGATGGGGCGGAGGCAGCAGCGGAGGGGGTCGCCGCCTGCCGTGTCCACGTAGGGCGCGCAGGGGCGGGCCGCGTCGTCGGTGATGCGGAGTTGGTTGAGGGCGGTGGGGTGGATGGGGCGGGGCGCGTAGGTCGTGGTTGTGGTGGTGGTTGCGTTCATGTGCCGAGCCTCGCGCATGCGGGTGGGTGGGGGCTGGCGGGTTTCAGACGTTGCTTTTCCCCGATCCCGCCCCTTCCCGATGTTCGTAAGTAGGTGTTCTGTCCCACCCGGCATCTGACCGGGCGGGACGTCTTCTTTGCTGTGACTGTGACTACGGGGTGGGGATCTCGTCGTCGGGGGTTGGTCCGGCTCCGAGCTTAGGGGCGCAGTTAGGGCAGGCGTACAGGGTGGTTCCGGGGCCGCTCGTGCTCTGTATCCAGCGGACTGCCACCGGGGCGGTGGTGAGTTCGTGGCACTCGACGCATAGGGCGACGTGACCCGCGAGGACTACGGGGAACAGTTACGGGGTTGCACGGAACACGGTCCGGTCAGCGATTTCAGTACTCCGGGAAAACGGACTCGTCTACACCGTGCCGAACCGGGGCACCTACGTTCGAGACCGCAACGCCCCGGACGGCAAGTAGCCCCGCCCGACGAGTCTGTTTCGCCGCCGTCGGACGGGGCTGCAAATGAGGCTTCGGCGTCACCGGATCCGAAGCGGATTCCTACACCGCGCAGGGTGGTAGCCCAGCGAGAGGGCTTGAGGTCAGAAGGCCTCAGCGGGGAGTTTGGGAGGATCGTCGTCGTTCGTGTGAGCGAGCCGTGTCAGGGGCAGAGCTTCGAGCAGCGTGTTCGCGGCGGCGACCCGGAGAACGCCGACTTCCACGTACGCGCGCCCATTGCCGGTGACCAGGCCACGAACCCGTGACGCGTCGTCTTCGGAGAGCCCGGCACGGACAAGGGCGGCTCGTAGGAGCCCCGCAATGTGGTCAGCTTCTGTACGCGCGCTCTTGTACTGATCCATGGGAATCATGTGCGCCGCCACTTTCCGTGCGGATGGTTCTGGATCTCGACGTTCACGTCCGAGACCTTGGACATGTTGCCCGTGGTTCGTGCCTCACTGCGCTCTGCACACAGTGCCCCGCATACGTCGCAGCCGGGAATCGGGTGAGGGTCACCTTCGAGTCTCAAGGGCAGTTCTACGGGCGGATTGGGATACGTCATCGGGTTGGTCATGGGTGGACCCCTCGCATCGTCCTGAGGGTGACAACGCTAGGAACCTGGCTGCCGCAACTACCAGTTGATTGCACGTGATTGCAGGGCAATCACTCAAGCGAGTTGATCGACGCGCTGATCAGTGCGCGAGCCTTCGCGCCGTAGACCGCCAGGTCGGCCAGCATGCTGAACGTGTCGGCATAGGCGCCTACTTCGGTGGGCTGCGTCAGTGTGAGATAGCCCGAGATGAGTTCGACGTTGACCTGCGCCCTGTCGTAGATCCAGAAGCCCTCAACCGGCATCCGTGATCGGTTGAGGCGACTGGCTACCACACCCAAGCTGACATTGGGAAGCGAGCCGATCGTGAGTAGGTGCTCAAGCTGTTCAACCTGCGTGTCTGACTCCCCGAGCCCGTTCCGCAGCACTGATTCTTCAATCAGGAATGCGAAGCGCCGGTCCCCCTCGTAGAGAACGCGCTGACGTTCCATGCGCACTGCCACGGCGTCGGCCACGTCATCGACTGTGACCCGCCTGCGCTGGACCGCGCGCAACACATCCTCGGTGTACCCATGGGTCTGGAGCAGGCCAGGTACCAACCATGAGGAGTAGGCGCGGAACCAGTGAGTGCGTTCGAAGAGAGGCAGAACGGCTTCCTGCGCCCGTCTCAGCCCTGAGCGCTCCATGCGGCGCCATTCCACCCACATGCCTTCAACGGCTCGCAGCGAAGCTACGAGGTCTTCTGTCTGGTCGTCAGCGCCACACGCGCGGCACCAGGCACGAATGTCGTCAGCGCTCGGCTGGGTCTTCGCTGTGGAGATGCGGGAGACTTTGGACGGGTGCCATCCACACAGTGCGGCTATGTCCTTGCCTTCCAGCCCAGCGTCCTTCACCAACTCCCGTAGACGACCGGCGAGGAGTCGCCGGGCTTGCTGAACGCTCGATGATCCTGAAGCGGGCATGATCGGTCAGGTCAGCTTGTAGTCCTCGTGCGGCGTGGCTCGTTCCCATACCGCCTCAAAGGCCGAGCTGACCAACTCCACAACGGCAGGCTGCGTGCACCACTCCCTGTCCACAACTTCACCGTCCCCAGAGAAGTAGGTGAACAACACTGACGAGTTGTCGAACATCCAAAGGTCGGTACCCGGGAGGGCGATGTCAGCCGCCTTGCGGCGCGGCAGCCAACGCACCAGTTCCCCCGCCGCCTCGTTGGCGAACGTCAGGTCATGCTCGTACCGGATGTACTCGGTGACCGGCTCCGAGATGATCCGAGCCCGGCGCATCTCAACTCCGCGTGCCGTCATCTCGCCCACCAGGTCCCGCCAGGACTCCCACCACGCGGGGAGCTTCGCAGGATCGTTGCCGTACCGGTGGCCGGCGCGCCAGCGGGCGAACTCTGGGTCATCCGGGGTGTAGCTGTCGCGCATTTCCAGATGCACGGCGGAACGCTGCGTCTTTGCCAGTCCCTCACGTACGGGGTACTTCACCGTTGTCGCCTTCCGGTTGCGGGATGTACTTCAGCATGACTGCCGGAAGCCTGACGATCGTCTCGTGGTCCGGAACGCCTGTGGAGTGACCGGGGATGGAGCCGATCTCCTGGCATGCCTTTACGTCTTCTTCCGTGGCCTTGTAGGACTGGATCAACAGGTCTCCCGTGAGCTCGTCCAACCAGATGGTCGGCGAGTCGTCCACGGGCGTGTTCGGGATGATTCCGAGGAAACGTAGCTTCATGACTTCTCCCTCTGTCGATCCGATTGCGCTCGATTGCACGACCATCACTCTCACGGCGGGCAGCGTCAAGAGGGCATACCTGTAGGGCACTTGAGGAAGTAGACCTACACGACGAAACCCCCGCACCCACCGCCCTCACGGGGTGGCGAGCGCGAGGGCTCTGTGGCTGCAGATCAGTCCCACACATCCGAGTCGTCATCATCCAACTCCGGCGCGGCGATGCCGGTTCGTGCAACTTCCCTGCACCGGTGGTGGCTTCGTACGAGCAGGCCACCGCGAGGACGTAGCCGGTGCCGCGTTCCTCCAGTGCGGTTCGCAGCTTGGGGTTGCCGCCGTAGACCTCGTCGCCAGCAACTCATGCGGCCTGGTGGCCGGTGTCCAGGAACCGGGCAACCATACGAGTGGCCAGTTCCGGCTTGGTGGAGAAGGTGGTTTTCTCGGTAAGGTCCGCGGCGCGGCAGCGGTCGGGGTCGGAGGTCCAGGAGCGCGGCACGTAGAGTTCCCGGTCCACTGCGGCGTGGCCATGCTGACCTGCGTAGACCAGGTAGACGGCGACTTGGGCGTTTTCGATCCGGCCGGCGGTGCCGGTGTACTGGCGCTGGACGCCGACCGTGTCCATGCCCTTCTTCACATCGCCGGTCTCGTCGACGACCAGCACCGCTTGATCGTCGTGCAGGTGCTCCACCACGTAGCTGCGTACGTCGTCGCGGACCTGATCGGCATCCCGCTTGGCCCTGCCCGGCAGGTGCTGCATGCCGTCCGGGGTCGTGTCGCCGGCCCACTCGGCGATGGTCCAGCAGTTCTTGCCCGGCAGGTCGGACAGAAGTCCAAGCACCAAC
Source organism: Streptomyces sp. NPDC048441 (assembly GCF_043200235.1). Classification (NCBI taxonomy): domain Bacteria; kingdom Bacillati; phylum Actinomycetota; class Actinomycetes; order Kitasatosporales; family Streptomycetaceae; genus Streptomyces; species Streptomyces sp. NPDC048441. Next base: position 394,909 of record NZ_JBICXM010000001.1, on the reverse strand, counting down.
TTCCGCATCCGGCACCGGGGTTCGACCCGGGCGAACCGACTCGCGACCCGGCCCATGAGGCAGAGGCAGGAGTTCTTTCACAGGCCCAACTGGTTGCGCATCGCGTCGGTGTCGAGCAGGGCCCAGTGCTCGACGATTCGGCCTTTGCGGACGCGGACCATGTCCATGCCGAGGACCTCGTAGCGTCGGCCGGAGTCCGTGCGGGTGCCCCGCATGGTGTACCGGTTGACGGAGGTGTCGCCGGAGACGACGTTCTGTTCGATCGTCACCGAGACGTCGTGGAACGCGCTGCCCGCGCTCATCCGCTCCCACTTCTGTCGCCAGGCTTCACGTCCCCGGTGATCGCCTTGGGTGCCGCCCCGGTGGTCGACGACCTCAGGGTCGATCAGTTTCAGGGCGTCCTCGATGCGGCCTTCCAGGATCTGCACGTAGCTCTCGACGATGCGCCGGTGAGTCTCTCCCGGTCCTGGGTGCGCGGTGTCTGCTGCTCCATGCGGCATGCGGCATCTCCTCTGGTGGGATACGTGAGGCGACAAGTGGGGAACTCCCCGCTTGCCGGGTTCGGGTACCGTAACCGGGGAATTCCCCGATTAGCAAGGAGGGTCATGCCATCGCAGAGCGCCGGACCTGCGCCGCGTTCGGAACCCCAGCGTCATCGTCGGGCGGACGCTCAGCGCAACTACGACCTGCTCGTGGCCGCGGCCAGGGACGTCTTCCACGACCACGGCGTCGACGCCCCGCTTGACGACATCGCCCGCCGGGCCGGTGTCGGCAACGCCACGATGTATCGGCACTTCCCGACGCGCCGCGAACTGATCATCGCCGTCTACTCCGAGGAAGTGGCCGAGCTCTGCACCCGGAGCCAGTCCCTACTGGCCGAGGATCCTCCCGGCGACGCCCTTTTCGACTGGCTTCAGGATTTCATTGCACACGTGGCAGCCAAGCGGGAACTGGCGCTGTCGATCACCGATGACCGCACCGGTCAGCGATCGGCACTGCTCGACCGCTGGCACCACTCGATGCACACAGCCGCGTCCGCGCTGCTGACCCGGGCGCAAAGCGCCGGTACCGTCCGTGCCGACCTCAACGCATCGGAACTACTCGCCCTGGCCAACGGGATCGCCCTGACCACCACCGACGCCACTCAAGCAGAGCGACTCATCGTCCTGGTCAGACGGGGCACGGACACTCCCTCGACACCGGACGACAGCATCCGCTGAAAACACCAAGCGCGACGCCGACTTCCGCTGCGTCCTCGAAACACGCGCTCTGAACCGCTCCTGCGAACCACTCGGGCACGAAGATCACGAAGATCGTGATCTACGACTGGAGTACTGGAAGATCTAGGCTGTAGCCGCGGCATACTCCGCCTCTGGGCCGTGGTCGTTGCCACCACCAAGGATGTAGTTACTGCCCCAGGCGCCGAGCGAGGCGAGGGCCTCGTTGAGGTGGATGCCCGTGCCGGTGAGTGAGTACTCGACGCGCGGCGGCACTTCGTCGTATGCGACGCGCCGTACGATGCCGTCCTCCTCCAGCTCTCGCAGGTGGGAGGCGAGGACCTTGACGGTGATCTCCGGTATCTGTCGTCGCAGCTCCCCGAACCTGATGTCGGGGTACTCGGCGAGTGCCCAGATCAGCAGCACCTTCCACTTGCCGCCGATCACACCGAGCGCCGCGTCGACCCCGCAGTGGTAGCGCCCCGGCCGCATCCGTTCGCTTGCCATGGTCCCCACACCCTCCTCGTACGGAAAATCCAGCACTTGCAACACCGCGACGACCTGGAAGCTTCCCTCCAGGTAACCAGTGTCTTCACAGTGCCTACTTGTGGGTCAGGCCTCGTCGGGTGAGGGTTGCCGACATGACAGAGAACCTGATCGACAAGTCCCTGACCAGCAAGAACAACACCGAGGCGAAGGGCGGAGCGGACCGGAAGGTCACGCTCCTCGGGCTCGGTGCGATGGGCAGCGCATTCGCCCGCGCATGGCTCTCCGCCGGCTACGAAGTGACGGTGTGGAACCGCACGCCGGCCCGCGCCACCGCCCTCACAAAGGAAGGGGCGAGGGTCACGTCGAGTGTCACCGAAGCCGTCGCGGCCGGCCCGCTGGTCGTGACGGTCCTGCTCGACGATGCCTCGGTCTCCTCGGCGCTCGACGGCGTCGATCTGACGGGCAAGGACCTGGTCGACCTGACCACCGGCACCCCCGAGTCGGCGCGCGCCCGCGCGGTATGGGCGGCCGAGCGGGGAGTGCGCTTCGTGGACGGCGGCATCATGGCCGTCCCGCCGATGGTCGGCATTCCGGAGGCGGGCGGCTACGTCTTCTACAGCGGGTCGCGCGAGCTGTTCGACGCCCATCGAGACACCCTCGCCGTCCCGCTCGGCACCAACTTCGTCGGTTCGGACGCCGGTTTCGCCGCCCTGCACGACATCGCTCTGCTGAGCGGCATGTACGGCATGTTCGCCGGTATCACCCACGCGTTCGCCCTGATCCGTGGCGAACAGGACATCAAGCCCACCGAGTTCGCGCCGCTGCTCGCGGGCTGGCTGGGCGCGATGAGCAACATGGTGCACGACACGGCAGCTCGCCTGGAGAGCGGCGACTACACCACCGGCGTGGCCTCCAACCTGGGGATGCAGGCTGCGGGCGTCCCGACCTTCACGGGCACGGCCGAGCAGTACGGCGTGAGCAGCGAACTGCTCTCACCGGTATTCGCCTTGATGCAGCGCCACGTTGCGGCAGGCGGCGGCGCGATGGACACCGCGGCCCTCATCGATGCCCTGCGTGGTTGAAGGCACGACGGGGCTGCCGCGTGGCTCCTCGTCCGCTCGACTTCGTTCCTCCTCTTGTAGAGGGTCGTGTCGAAGCCGGTGGGCCGGCCGCAGGTGAGGCCGTCCCGGGAGCGTGCCGCTCACATCCCTCGCATCCGCCGATACCCCTCCCCCAGCCCCGCAAGCTCCTCCCCCGTCAACACGTCCTCCACCCGGGCGAACCCCTCCGGCGCCCGCTCGGCGACAGCCCGAAGCACCGCGTCCACCGGCATCGCCCGATTGGCGAGCGCCACCGCGTTGGCGGGACCCCACCTCTCCGCCTCGTAGGCGCGAAGCCCCTTCACCCGGTCCACCCCGGCAAGGGCCATGCACCGCGCGAGCACCCTGGCGTCAAGGACCGCCTCCGAGCCCCCGCTGGACCCCACGGGGTACATCGGATGCGCCGCGTCGCCAAGCAGGGTCACGGCTCCCCTCCCCCACCACGGCAGCGGGTCCCGGTCGACCATCGGGTACTCCAGGATGCGCCCCGTCGAACTTGTCGCGGCAAGCAGCGCGGGCACGTCCAGATCGCCGATCCGCCACCCGGCGAAGTGCGGCAGGACGTCCGAGAGGCGCCCCGAACGGTTCCAGTCGACCGGCCCCGCCGCCCCGTGGTGGTGCACCGGAAACCGCACCTCCGCGACCCAGTTGAGCAGCGCACGGCCCCGCGTCTCCGCCTCCCGCGAGATCGGGTAGACGACGAGCTTCGCGCTCGCGTTGGAGCCCGCGACGGCCATCGTCCGGCCGCCGAGCACCGGCTGCCACTCGCTGACGCCCCGCCACATCCGGATGCCGTTCCACAGGGGAGGCCCCTCCCCGGGATGCAGCCGGGCCCGCACCCCCGAGTAGAGCCCGTCGGCCCCGACCAGGGCCCGCACCGGCACGGTGAACTCCCGCCCCCGCCACACGTCCCGCAGGGTCACCCGCAGCGCCCCGGAGCCCTCCCCCTCGGCTCCCTCGGCGAACCGCACGAACGCCGTGCCGGTCTGGACGGCGTTCTCGCCGAGCCGGTCGCGTACCGCGTCGAGGAGGATCAGTTGCAGCGCGCCGCGGTGCAGGGAGTACTGCGGGTAGGGGTGGCCGAGCGCGAGCCCCAGCGGCTGTCCCCAGATGTGGTTGCCGTGCCGGTCGAAGTGGTTCGCCTCGGCGGTCGGTACGGCCGTGGCGGCAAGCTCGGCACCGAGGCCGAGCTCCGTCAACTCCCTTACCGCGTGCGGGAGAAGGTTGATGCCGACCCCGACGGGCCGCAGCTCGTCCACCGCGTCGACGACCCGCACCCCGATGCCCGCCGCGTGCAGGCTGAGTGCGGTGGTGAGTCCGCCGATCCCCGCTCCAGCGACGAGTACGTCGATCATGGGGCGCACCTCGCGCCACGTAATCGCGTCAGTCTCGGTATTCGTGCGCGTCCCATGAACGCTCCCCCCGGGGCATGAGCCGACGCGCGGATGCTAGCGGCACGGCAGCCCGCCAACAATGCCGCCCGGCAGTCCATGGACCACGCCAGGACACGTCCGCGGACCCTCATGGAAGGATGGCCGGAAACGCCACAAGTCGCACCTGACGTTCCTGAGGAGATGACCGCGTGCCCGGCACCAATCTGACCCGCGAAGAGGCGCAGCAGCGGGCAAAGCTGCTCACCGTCGACTCGTACGAGATCGATCTCGACCTCTCCGGCGCGCAAGCGGGCGGCACCTACCGGTCGGTGACCACGGTGCGCTTCGAGTCCGCGGAGGCGGGCGCCGAGAGCTTCATCGACCTGGTGGCCCCCGCGGTCCACGAGGTCGTGCTGAACGGCCGTTCGCTGGACGTCGCCGCCGTCTTCCGTGACTCGCGCATCGCGCTGAGGCACCTCGAAGCGGGGCCCAATGAGTTGAAGGTCGTCGCCGACTGCGACTACACCAACACAGGTGAGGGGCTGCACCGGTTCGTCGACCCTGTCGACGAACAGGCGTACCTCTACACGCAGTTCGAGGTGCCGGACGCGCGTCGCGTCTTCGCGTCCTTCGAGCAGCCCGACCTCAAGGCGACCTTCCAGTTCACGGTGAAGGCGCCGTCCGGCTGGACAGTCATCTCGAACTCGCCGACTCCCGAGCCCAGCGGTGACGTCTGGATCTTCGAGCCGACGCCGCGCATGTCGACGTACATCACGGCGCTCATCGTCGGTCCCTATCACTCGGTCCACAGTTCGTACGAGGGTCCTGGCGGCCAGTCGGTTCCGCTCGGCATCTACTGCCGGCCCTCGCTGGCCGAGTATCTCGACTCGGACGCGATCTTCGAGGTGACTCGGCAGGGCTTCGCCTGGTTCCAGGAGAAGTTCGACTACGCGTATCCCTTCGCGAAGTACGACCAGCTCTTCGTGCCGGAGTTCAACGCGGGCGCGATGGAGAACGCGGGCGCGGTGACCATTCGCGACCAGTACGTGTTCCGTTCGAAGGTGACGGACGCGGCGTACGAGACGCGTGCGGAAACCATCCTCCACGAGCTGGCCCACATGTGGTTCGGCGACCTGGTGACGATGGAGTGGTGGAACGACCTCTGGCTGAACGAGTCGTTCGCGACGTACACATCCATCGCCTGCCAGGCGTACGCACCCGATTCGCGCTGGCCGCACTCCTGGACGACCTTCGCCAACTCCATGAAGACGTGGGCGTACCGCCAGGACCAGCTGCCGTCCACGCACCCGATCATGGCGGACATCAGCGACCTCGACGACGTCCTCGTCAACTTCGACGGCATCACGTACGCGAAGGGCGCGAGCGTCCTGAAGCAGCTCGTCGCCTACGTCGGCACGGACGAGTTCTTCCGGGGCGTGCAGGCGTACTTCAAGGCGCACGCGTTCGGGAACACGCGCCTGTCCGATCTGCTCGGCGCGCTCGAGGAGACCAGCGGGCGCGACCTCAAGACGTGGTCGAAGAAATGGCTCGAAACGGCGGGCATCAATGTCCTGCGTCCGGTGGTGGACGTGGACACCTCGGGCGTCATCACGTCCTTCGCGGTGAAGCAGGACGCTCCGGCACTGCCCGCCGGTGCCAAGGGCGAGCCGACCCTCCGCCCGCACCGGATCGCGATCGGCCTGTACGACCTCGACGCCGAGAGCGGCAAGCTGCTGCGCACGGACCGCGTGGAGCTGGACGTGGACGGCGAACTCACCGCGGTGGACGCGCTGGTGGGCCGCGCGCGTCCGGCGGTGATCCTCCTGAACGACGACGACCTGTCGTACGCGAAGGTCCGCATGGACACGGAGTCGCTCGCCTTCGTGACGGAGCACATCGGCGACTTCGAGGCCTCGCTGCCGCGGGCGCTCTCGTGGGCGTCGGCGTGGGACATGACGCGGGACGCCGAACTCCCGACACGGGAGTACCTGTCGCTCGTCCTGTCCGGCATCGGCAAGGAGTCGGACATCGGGGTCGTCCAGTCCCTGCACCGCCAGGTGAAGCTGGCCCTCGAGCTGTACGCGGCGCCCGCCGGACGCGAGGAGGCGCTCGCCCGCTGGACCGACGCGACGCTCTCGCACCTCCGCTCGGCGGAGCCGGGAAGTGACCACCAGCTGGCGTGGGCGCGGGCGTTCGCCACGACGGCGCGTACGGAGGAGCAGCTGACGCTCCTCGAGGAACTCGTGTCGGGCAAGCAGTCGGTCGAGGGCCTCGCCGTGGACACGGAGCTGCGCTGGGCCTTCGTGCACCGGCTCGCGTCGACGGGGCGGCTCGACGAGGCCGGTATCGCGGCGGAGCTGGAGCGCGACAAGACGTCCGCGGGCGAGCGCCATGCCGCTGCCGCGCGGGCGGCGCGGCCTTCGGCAGAGGCGAAGGCCGAAGCCTGGGCCTCGGTCGTGGAGTCCGACAAGCTCCCGAACTCGATCCAGGAGTCCGTCATCGGCGGCTTCGTCCAGACGGACCAGCGGGAGCTGCTCGCCCCGTACACGGAGAAGTTCTTCGCGGCGGTCAAGGGCGCGTGGGACTCGCGCTCGCACGAGATGGCGCAGCAGATCGCGGTGGGCCTCTACCCGTCGCTCCAGGTCTCGCAGGCGACCCTGGACGCCACGGACGCGTGGCTGGCCTCGGCCGACCCGTCAGCGGCGCTGCGCCGCTTGATCACGGAGTCGCGAGCGGGCATCGAGCGGGCCCTGAGGGCGCAGGCGGCGGACGTGTAGTCCGGCCCGAATCCTCCGAATCCTAGAATCCTGCCGAGTGCACAGCAGAAGCCAGGGCCCTGACGGGTGGCCGTCAGGGCCCTGGCTTCTGTGTCGGCAGCTTCGGTCGGCCACTTCGGCGCTCAGCGCTCTCTACTGCTGGTCCGCGACTGCTCGTCCGCGACTGCTGGTCCGCGGCGACCAGTTCGTAGCCGGCTTCCTCGACCGCGGTGCGTACGTCAGCGACGTGAAGATCCCCGTCGCTTGTCACTGCGACCGTTCCGTTGTCGACGTCCACCGCCACAGCGGTAACGCCGGGGACGCGTTCGATTTCCTCCGTGATGAAGCCCGCGCAGTGCCCGCAGGCCATTCCGTTCACCGTGTAGGTGCTCCTGGTCATGCCGGCACCACCACCTGTCCGGTCTCGGGCCCGGTCGGCGCAGGGGCGTCGTCGGTGGGGAGGGTGCGGGTAAGCATGTGTGCCTGGCGCAACCGCCCGTCCTCCGCGAACTGCCCGAAGTAGTACACCTCGATGACGAGGGCCTTCTTACGGTTCTGGACATGGAGGGTGTAGCGGGCGGCGATCCGGTCTTCGTCCGCTTGAGCTTCGTGCACCTCTACGCGGGCGCTGGGCTTGTTCTTACGCACCGGGCGCGTGTGCGCGATGAGTTTGTCCCGGTCCATCCGGTGCCCGTCGGCGATCTGGACGACGTCCGGCGTGTGATAGCGGTCGAAGATCAGCGCCGGGTCCTCGTCGTCGCGCACGAGTTCATTGTGGAACGACGTGAAGAAGTCGGCGATGAACTGCTGAGGGTCAGTACCGAAGGGACTCATGGCGCTCCAGTCATGCTGCGGGCCTCACAGGCGATCTGGCGATCTCGCGATCTCGCGATCTCGCGATCTCTTACAAGCCGTAAGATTTGCAGAGTCCGGAATTTTTGACAAGATGTAAGAGATGACCTCGCCTCAGACTCCACCCCGTCGCGCCGACGCCCGCCGCAGCAGGGCCTCCATCCTGGATGCCGCGGTCCAGCTGCTGAACGCCGAGCCCGACGCCAGCATGGAAGGCATCGCCAAGGCCGCGGGCGTGACGCGCCAGACCGTCTACGCCCACTTCCCCTCGCGGGAGCAGCTGCTCACGGCAGTACTGGACCGGGTGACAGAGGAAGCCGTCGCCGCGATGGACGCCGTCGACCCTGACAGCGGGCCCGCCGCGGACGCGCTGCTGCGCCTGCTCGACGCCACCGCGCGCACAGCCGGGCGCTACCCCGTCCTGCTCCGGACGATCGACTCGCCGCCCGTGAGCCCACTGGACGATCACGAACGCCACGCGCCGGTCGCCGAGCGGCTCAAGCGAGTGATCCAACGCGGCCAGGAGACAGGCGAGTTCGACAGTCACCTTTCGCCGGACTGGCTGGTCACGGTCACCATCAAGCTCGGCCACGCCGCGGCGGGCGAGGTCGATACCGGCCGGATGCCCGACGCCGAGGCAACGGAAGCACTCCGCATCAGCCTGCTCCGTGTACTGGGTGCGACCGCGCCTCCAGCAACCCCTACGTCGCCCTAGAGAGCCCGGGGCCTTGAACGGCCCGCCCAACTATCCGAGCGCGAGCATCGCCTCGGTGACCTCGCCGACCGCCGCATCGGGGATCGCGGTGGCGGCCTCCTTGAGGACCAGCAGCCTCGCCCCGGGGACCTCGTGTGCGATCGCCACGCCATTGCCGACGGGGAAGAACCGGTTGCGGCTGCCGTGAACGACGAGCGTGGGGATCTCGATCTCGGGCAGGCGCTCGCGCCAGCGGGGTGTGCAGTCGAGCTTGGAGAACACCATGCCCAGCTGGTTGGCCAACTGGACCGGGGGTGCGGTGCCGGGGGTGCGGTCCCAGATGCGCGCGGCGGTCGCGTGCGCGGCGGCGGGGTCGTCGCCGAGGATCTCCGCGCCGGTGGCGGCGAACTCCGCGACCGCCTCGCGGTCGGTCCAGTCGGGCATCGGACGCGCGAACAGCCGGCCCATCGTCGCCTGCTCATGGTCGGGGAGGTCGTCGTCGGGCGGGCCCGGGGCAACCGCGCGGGTGCCGACCAGGGTGAGCGCCGAGAACGCGCCCGGCTGGTCGAGCACAGCCACCTGGGCGACCATCCCGCCGACGCCGATCCCCGCGAGGTGCGCGGGTCCCCCGCCGAGCGCGTCAGCGAGGGCTGCCGCGTCGGCGGCGAGGTCGCGCAGGGTGTAGCCGGGCGCCTCCGGGTCTGCCGTCGTCGACTCCCCGCTGTCGCGCAGGTCGTAGCGCACCACACGGCGCCCACCGGCGGCGAGGCGCTCGCAGAGGGCGTCGGGCCAGGAGAGCATCGTCGTCCCGCCCACGAGCAGGACGAGTGGCGCGTCGTCGTCACCGAACGACTCGATACCCAGGGCGATCTCATTGGCTTTGACAGTGGTCATCGGGTCACCGGCAGACGTCGTAGGTCAGGTGTGTCGCGGTCGATGTCGAGATCACGCTCCGCTGCACCAGCGTGCGCGGCGCACCGCCGGTGAACAGTGGTGTCCCTGCGCCCAGCACGATGGGTGCGAGGTGCAGCGTCAGCGCGTCGGCAAGACCGGCGTCGAGCGCCGAGCCGACCGTGGCGCCGCCGCCCATGAGGATGACATCCAGGTCCTTGCCGCTGTCCGACGACGCCGCCTCGGCCCGCTCGCGCGCGGCGGTGACGGCGTCGGGCAGACCGGTGGTGACGAACGTCCAGTCGAGGTCGGTCGTCCGCACCGACTCCGGCTCCGCGCTCGTCACGACGACGAACGCGGGCTTGCCGACCTCGCCTGCGCCGTAGCCGGTCTTGTCGTCCCAGCCGTTCGGACCGTCGACCACGTCGAAGAGGTGACGGCCCAGGATCACGGCGCCCGAGCGGGCGGTCGCCTCGCGCAGGACCCGGCGGTCGTCGGGGTCGTCGGAGAACGCCCACGTGTGCAGGGCCTCGCCGCCGGTGCCCAGACCGTTCTCCGGGCCGGGGTCGGGACCGGTGACGAAGCCGTCGAGAGAGACCGAGATGTCAGCGATGATTCGAGTCACATCAGGGCAGACCCGATCCGTCACCCAAACTCATCGCTCAGCGAGCATCTCTCAGCGATCAACGAGCATCTCTCAGCGATCAGCGATCAGCGATCACATATGAACGGCCATGACCAGGACCGCGCCCTACGGCAAGTCCGCCCCCCTTGTAGGGACCGCGTCCCGGAGCGCCGTCAGGACCCTGCCCACCGCCGCTCCCCCCGCCGCCCCCCGGCGAACCGCCGCCACCACATGCCGCCGGGGACTGTCGGCGGTCAGCGCCCGCATCACCACCCCGTCACGCCGCACCGCCGCCATCCGTGGGACCAGGGCGACCCCCATCCCCGCCTCCACCATCGCCAGGATCGCCGTCCAGCCGGAGGCGGAATGTGCCTGCTCGGGGTCGAACCCCGCCCCCTCGCACGCCGCCCGCGTGATGTCCGACCAAGGGCCACTGCCCCCGAAGATCCACGGCTCGGCCGCCAGGTCGGCGAGCCGGAGTCCTTCCTCCGCGGCCAGCGGATGCCCGCCCGGCAGTGCCACGTCCAGCGGGTCCGCGAGGAGCGACTCCCGGGTGAAGCGCGTGTCCGCATCCGGGGACGCGGGCGCCGTCACCGCGAGAGAGAGGGCCACGTCCACCTCCCCGGCCGCAAGGAGCTCGTACGCCTCCGCCGCCTCCGTCTCCCTGACCCGTACGAAGATCCCCGGAGCCGCCGCCCGCAGCGCCCGCACCGCGGGGACGACCAGCGCGGGCACCGCGGTCGAGAAGGCGCCGACCCGCACCTCCCCCGCCTCACCCTGCGTGTACGCGGCCAACTCCGCGTCCGCGAGCTCCAGTTGAGCGAAGACCGCTTCCGTGTGACGGAGGACGAGGTGCGCCGCGTCCGTCAGCCGGACCCGGCGGCCGTGCGCCTCCAGGAGCGGAACCCCCAGCTGCTTCGCCAGATTGGACAGCTGCTGCGACACCGCCGACGGCGTCATCCGCAGCGCCTGCGCAGTCGCCGTGACCGTGCCCCGCTCGCTCAACGTACGCAGGATCTGGAGCTTCTTGATGTCCCACTCGCTCATGGAGCCAACGTACCCACTGGTCAGGAGCGGTGATCCCACCGGACGCACCCCCCTACTTCGTGCGCGCCGCGCCCAGCACGACCCCACCCAGGATCAGGCCCATGCACATGACCCGCAGCCACCCCATCGCCTCGCCGAGCACCGCGAAGGAGAGCAGGGCCACGCACACCGGCTGGAGGTAGTAGACGACCCCGGCGCGGGCCGCGCCGATGATCGAGATCGCCTTGTTCCAGGCGAAGAAGGCGATCGCGGACGATACGACACCGACGTAGAGGAGCGGGGAGACCGTTCCGACGGTGGGCTCGAAGCCGCCCTGGATCACGAAGCTGGCCAGGAACACCGGCAGCAGCATCAGCGCGCCCAGCGTGAACGTCGCGAAGAGGAACGGCAGTCCGCCGATCTCTGTGGGCTTGCGCTTGAGCAGCGCGCTGTACGAGCCGAAGGCGACGGCCCCCGCGATCACCCACAGGTCGCCCACCGCGAAGTCCATGGCGAGCGATCCCCCGGAGACGAGGACCAGGACACCTGCGCAGGCGATCAACATGCCCGTCACGCGGCGCGCGCCGAGCTTCGCGCCGCCGAGGCGTTCGTACACCGCCATCAGGACCGGTGACGCGGCCATGATCATGCCCATGTTGCCCGCGGTGGTGGTCACCCCCGCCTGGTTGACCAGGGTGTTGTAGATGGTGACGCCGAGGAGCGAGGCCAGGAGGAGGAAGCCGATGTGCTTGCGGAGCAAGGCCCGCTGCCGCCACGTCTGGCGTGCCGCGAACGGTGCCACCGCCACGATCGCGATGATCCACCGCCAGAACGCGTGCTGGATGGGCGGCACGCTGTCGGCCAGAGCGCGCGAGGTGACGAAGCTGCCCGACCAGACGACTGTGGCGAGTGCGGCGAGGGCGAGGCCGAGGCCTATGGGGCGTGCGGTCCGCTGCGCGGTGGTGAGCGGGGTCGTCCGGTCCAGGACAGTCACTGATATCCCTTGTCTCTCTCCCAGTTGACCTGGGAAAACACGAACCCCGCCGGAGTGGGCACCACTCCGGCGGGGATCTCTTGGCCGTACGCTCGGCCGATCTCTTGGTTGGTTGCGGGACTACCGTCGCACCCCCACACCCATCAGGTCCATCGAATCTTTTCGAGCCTTCTTTGAAGTTCTACTGAACAATTTCTGCCAGCGCCACCCGCACCGCCCCCGCGTCCGCCTCTTCCGCCGCCCACGCCACGTACCCGTCGGGGCGGACGAGGAGCGTCGTACGCCGGTCGCTCGTCCAGTGCGTCACGACGGCGCGCCCTTCGTCGTACTCCACTCCCTCCGGAGCGATCAGTACGAACTTGCCCTCGCGCAGAGCCTCGTAGAGCCGCCCCTCCTTGAGCGCGACGTCGGGGGCGCGGCGTCCGGTGAGGCGGTGAGCGCCCTGCGGGGCGGGGTAGCTGTAGCCGATGCCGGTGATCTGGCCGATCGCCTTGTTGCGGACCGGGGCCACCGCGCCGATGAAGGACGCCAGGACGGCGCGGGCCGCCCGCGACCACGGGCGCTTGACCATCGCGAGCCGTACGATCCCGCCGCTGCTGCGCAGGACCGCCTTGCCGATGGGGTGCCGCTCGGACTGGTAGGTGTCCAACAGGCCTTCCGGCGCGCGGCCGTTCACCGCCGCCGCCAGCTTCCAGCTCAGGTTCACGGCGTCCTGGAGGCCGGTGTTCATGCCCTGCGCGCCCGCCGGGGTGTGGACGTGGGCGGCGTCGCCTGCGAGGAAGACCCGGCCGACCCGGTACGCGGGGGCCTGGCGCTCGTCGCTGTGGAAGCGGGACATCCAGCGGGCGTCGTACATGCCGTAGTCGCGGCCGAGCGCGAGCCGGGTGATCTCCTTGACCTCTTCGAGATCGAGGGGCTCGCTGTCCGCCACGTTGCGGGCGCGGTTCCAGCCGATGACGCGGTAGTAGCCGTCCGCGAAGGGCGCGATGAAGGCGAAGGCGTCACCGGCGGCGTTCACCGTGAGGACAGACGCGGGCTTCTCGGCGAGCTTCACATCGGCGAGGACGAGTGAGCGGATGACGGACTTACCGGGGAAGGGCAGGCCGATGGCCTTGCGGACCGGGCTGTGCAGTCCGTCGGCGCCGACGGCGTAGGCGGCCCGGAGTGTGCTCAACTCGCCATCCGGACCCGTGACTTCGAGGGTCACTCCGTCCGCGTCCTGGGTGAGTCCGGTGAGCTCGCTCTCGTAGCGGAAGTCGACACCGGCCGCGATCGCCCGCCGCTCCAGGACCCGCTCCACCTCGTACTGCGGCAGGACCAGGAGGTGGTTGTAGCGCGAGGGCAGTTTGTCGAGGGCCACGTCGAGGTGGGCGAAGAGGCGGAGGCGGTCGAGAAGCTTGCCCTTGGCCTCCAGCTCGTCGGCGAGGCCACGCGCGTCGAGCTGCTCCAGGGTGCGGGCGTGCAGCACCAGGGCGCGGGAGAGGTTGCTGATCTCGTGCGGCCGCTTCTCCAGGAGGGTTACGGGGACTCCCGCGGCGGCCAGGTCCCCGGCAAGCAGCAGTCCGGTGGGGCCGGAGCCGACGACGATCACGGCGGGGGCCGCGGTGCCGTTCGCGTCCTGGTTTCCGTTCGTGCCCTGAGTTCCGTTCATGGCGGCCTCCTATGCCCCTATGCGCCTATGCCAACAACCGTTGGTCAACGCTTGTTGGCCAACGTAGAGCTGCCTCCATGGACTGTCAACACATGTTGGCCTACGATTGTTGGCATGACCGAAAGCGCACCTGCTTCATCGGCGGAGGCACCACCCCGCCGCTCCGACGCCACCCGTGGCGCGATCCTCGCCGCCGCCCGCGAGCGATTCGCCGCCGACGGCTACGAACGGGCCACCATCCGTGCCATCGCCAAGGACGCGCGGATCGACCCGTCGATGGTGATGCGCTACTACGGCAACAAAGAAGGCCTGTTCGCCGCCGCCAGCGCCATCGATCTGCGCCTGCCGGATCTCACGGCGGTGCCGCGGCAGGACGTCGGGCGCGCCCTGGTGGCCCACTTCCTCGACGTCTGGGAGAAGGACGACGTGCTGACGGCGATGCTGCGCGTCGGCGTCACCAACACGACGGGCGCCGAGCGTATGCAGGGAATCTTCAGGGACCAGCTGCTGCCGGTCGCGCGCCACGTCTGCCCCGATCCGGCCGACGCGCCGACGCGGGCCGGGCTCTGCGCCTCACAGATCCTCGGCATGGCGCTGACCCGCTATGTCCTGCGGTTTCCGCCGGCGGTCGCGCTGTCCCGCGAGGATCTCGTGGACTGGGTGGGGCCGACGGTGCAGCGGTATCTGACCGCCGAGCGGCCGTGACACGCGTAAGGGCCGTGGACCGCGTAAGGGCAGTGAAACGCGTAAGGGCAGTGAAACGCGTAGGGGCTCTTCACCGGCGTACACACGACTGCGTACGTCCGTGAAGAGCCCCTACGGAGAACTCTGGAAACGAAGCGGCGTCAGCCCTGCTTCTCCTGCTTGCGGGACTTGTCACCGACCATGACGAGACCCGCGATCACCAGGAAAAGCACGATGGGCGCCACGACATAGAGGCCGAGTGTCTCGACGACACTCAGGCCCGGACCGGGGTCGTCACCGTCGTCGGGCGTGAGCGCGAGCGCGGGGGACGACATGAGCAGCATCATCAGCGTCGTACCGGAAGCCAGGGCACCGGCGCGCAGGGCGTTCTTCTTGTCCACGGTGCCAACGTAGCGAACGGCTAAACGGGCCGCGCGCCCGGGGGTGCCGTACGGGGCTGTCCGTGTGTGCGGTCCACGTCCATGAACGCCTCCACGAACACCTCCATGAACGCGTGCACGCGCGGTGACGCGGCGAGTTCCTCCAGGGTTACGGGGTGGCCGTCCGCGTCGGCGATCGGCAGCCGCCAGTTCGGGTACTGGTCCCAGGTGCCCGGGAGGTTCTGCGGGCGGCGGTCGCCGATCGTGTCCGGCAGCCAGATGCCGACCATGCGGGCCGGGGTGGCGAGCAGGAAGCGGTGTACCGCGCGGATCTCCTCCTCCTCGTGCCCACCGCCGCCGGGCAGCATCCCGAGCCGGGAGAGCAGCGCGAGCCACTCCGTGACATCGGTGGCGGTCTCGGCCTGCTCGACGGCCGCCGGACGGGTCAACAGGCCGAGTCGCTCCCGGAGTTGGACGTGCTCGCCGGTGATGCGGGCCGCGGTGGACGGCAGGTCGTGGGTGGTGGCGGTGGCCAGACAGTCCGCGCGCCACTCCTCGGGCGGCAACGGCCGCCCTGTCCCGTCCCAGTCCCGCTCGAACCAGAGCACGGAGGTGCCGAGCACGCCGTGCCGTTGCAGGGTCTCGCGGACGCCGGGCTCTACGGTGCCGAGGTCCTCGCCGATGACGAGGGCGCCCGCGCGGTGCGCCTCCAGAGCGAGGACGGCGAGCATCGCATCGGCGTCGTAGTGGACGTACGTCCCTTCGGTGGGCGCGCGGCCCTCCGGGACCCACCAGAGCCGGAAGATGCCCATCACGTGGTCGATGCGGATCGCGCCCGCGCGGCGGAGCAGTCCGCGCAGGAGGGCGCGGTACGGGGCGTACCCGGACTCGGCGAGGCGGTCGGGGCGCCAGGGCGGAAGCCCCCAGTCCTGGCCGCGCGCGTTGAACGCGTCCGGCGGGGCGCCCACCGACATGCCCGCGGCGAAGTGCCGCTGCTGCGCCCAGGCGTCGGCGCCCGCGGGGTGCACGCCGACCGCGAGGTCGTGCACCAGGCCGATGCCCATGCCCGCGTCGCGCGCGGTGCGCTGGGCGGTGGCGAGCTGGGCGTCGGTGAGCCAGGCGAGACGGCAGTGGAAGTCGACGCGGTCCATCAACTCGCGGCGGGCGCGGGCGGTTCGGGGCGACGACGGGTCACGGAGCGGCTCGGGCCAGGTGTGCCAGTCGGAGCCGTACCGCTCGGCGAGCGCGTACCAAGTGGCGTGGTCCTCAAGGGCTTCGCCGTGCTCGGCGAGGAAGTCGTTGTAGGCGGCGCCCCGTCCGGGGCCGAGCGGGACCTCGTGGATCAGCTCCAGGGCTTCGAGCTTGAGCGCCCAGACCGCGTCCCGGTCGATCAACTCGCCCTTGCGGAGGACGGATTCACGCAGCGCCGCGGCCCGGCGGGTGAGGACTGCGGTCCGGTCGCGGGCCTCGGTCCGGAGGTGTGCGTACTCGGGAATGTCCTCGATGCGCAGATGGACCGGGTCGGGGAAGCGGCGCGACGACGGCCGGTACGGAGAGGGGTCAGAGGCCCCGTCCGCAGGGCGCGGAACCGCCGCGTGCAAGGGATTGACCTGCACAAAGTCCGCGTGCAGGGCCCTGCCGGACCAGTCCGCGAGCTCAGCGAGGTCACCGAGGTCTCCCATGCCCCAGGAGTGGCGGGAGAGGAGTGAGTACAGCTGGACGAGCAGTCCGTACGACTTCGGGGGCGGGGGCGGCAGTCGGTGCGGGGCGACGATGAGGTGGGCGGTGGCCGTACGACCGTCGGGGGCGGTGACCCGGAGCGGGTGCACGCCCAATGGGACGGGGCATGGGACGGCGTACGGGACGGGGTCGGGGCAGGAACCCCCGGCGCTCGCCGCCGCGCCCGGCGTCTCCCACTCGAGCCGCTCCCCCTGCTCCGTCTCCACGCACACCCTCGTGCCCGGCGGCAGCCCTGCCCAAGGATCGGCGGCATCGGGGCCGTCCTGCCACACCACCAGCGTCGGCGGCAGCAGGCGCGCGCTCAACTCCGTCTCGCGGGTCGCGCAGGCAGCCCGCAGCGCCTCGGGGGTGCTCGCGTCCACGTCGAGGGCGGCCAGGGCCGCGATCACCGCGGCGTCGGTGGCCGGAACCGTGCGGTCCGGGGACGGGGAATGGGAGGTGGCCACGCCGTACAGAGCGGCGAGGCGGAAAAGTCCGGTGGACCCCGTGGACCCCGTGGACCCGGGTGGGGCCATCTAGACCCCCATGTAGTCCAGGCCCGAGGCCGTACCGGTGGAGGTCGGCTCGCTGGTCAGCGGGGCGGCGTCGGCGAGCGGGGGCTCGCTGGTGAGGGGGGCGGCGTCGGCCAGCGGGGGCTCACTGGTCAGCGGGGGTTCCAGGACGCCGCAGGAGCAGGAGCCGTCGAGTCCCGAGTCGGGATCGGAAACCTGTTTGGAAAGGGCCGAGAGGAGGAGGTTCGCAGAAGCGGGCACGTAGGGCTCCATTGTCAGGGGGCAGGGCGGTTCTTCGGCAGCAGCCCTACCCAGTGCGCGGGATCGCAGACATATCCGTTGTATGAACGTGCGCGTACTCACATTCGTTTCCCTGAGCGGCGGCCCGGCGCAAGATCTTCCTTTCCCGGCCCCCGCTTCTCCCCGCTTCCGGCCCCACGACAGCCCCACGACAGCCCCGCCAAAGGGAGAAACCCCCCTACACCCCCCACGCCCGTTGACACCCAAGTCACACGAGTGGTGGGCTCAGTGACACCCTGAGACGTCTGACGCACCACACGTGATCATCAGGACTAGGGACAACGAGGAGAGGGCCGTGCAGCTGCGGCGCAAGAAGGGCGCGGCCGCCATCGCCGTCGCCGTCATCGCAGGCGCACTCAGCGGCGCCCCCGGCGCCATCGCCGCCCCCGGCATCCCCCGACAGCCGGGCGCCCCCGCCACGTCCCCGGACGACGACCGGGAGAGCGACGGCGCCCTCCCCCCGGTCTGGCCCCGCCCGCAGTCGATGAGCAGGGCAGGGGCTCCGGTCACCGTCACTGACGAGGTCGTCCTGGTCACCGGCAAGGACCCCGACCCGTACGCCATGGACGCCCTGCGCACCCTCCTCCGCGACGCGGGCGCCCGCAAGATCACCGAGGCTGAGGCCGGCGCCCGGCCACCCGCGGGCAGCGGCAACGGAAAACTGGTCGTCCACGCCGAAGGCCCCACCGCCGACCAGGCCCTCCGCGCCCTCGGCGCCCGCGACCGGCGCGACCTCCCGTCCGGCGGCTACCGCCTCGCGGTGGGCCGGATCGGCGGCCAGGACACCATCGCCCTCGCGGGCGCGGGCGAGGACGGCCTCTTCCACGGCGTGCAGACCCTGCGTCAACTGCTCACGCGGAACACCGTCCCCGGCGTACAGATCCGCGACTGGCCGGGCACCGCCGTCCGCGGCATGACGGAGGGCTTCTACGGCACCCCGTGGACCCGCGAACAGCGCCTGGACCAGCTGGACTTCATGGGCCGCACGAAGCAGAACCGCTACCTCTACGCCCCCGGCGACGACCTCTACCGCCAGGCCCGCTGGCGCGAGCCGTACCCCGCCGAGCAGCGCGCCGACTTCCGTGCGCTCGCCGAGCGGGCCAAGGCCAACCACGTCACGCTCGCCTGGTCCTTCGCCCCCGGCCAGGCCATGTGCATGTCGTCCGCCAAGGACATCAAGGCCCTGAACCGCAAGATCGACGCGATGTGGGCCCTGGGCGTACGCGCCTTCCAGCTCCAGTTCCAGGACGTCAGCTACAGCGAGTGGCACTGCGACGCGGACGCCGACGCCTTCGGTTCGGGGCCCGATGCCGCCGCGAAGGCGCAGTCCCGCGTGGCCAACGCCGTCTCCGCGCACCTGGCCGAACGCCACCCCGGCGCGAAGCCGCTCTCGCTGATGCCCACGGAGTACTACCAGGACGGCTCGACCGAGTACCGCGCCGCCGTCGCGGACCATCTCCACCGAGGCATCGAGGTCGCGTGGACCGGCGTCGGCGTGGTGCCGAGGACCATCACCGGGCGTGAACTGGCGGGCGCACGCCAGGCGTTCGGCGCGCACCCGCTGGTGACGATGGACAACTACCCCGTCAACGACTTCGCCGAGGACCGCATCTTCCTCGGCCCCTACACCGGCCGCGAGCCCGCCGTGGCCACCGGCTCGGCCGCCCTGCTCGGCAACGCCATGGAGCAGCCCGCCGCCTCCCGCATCCCCCTCTTCACGGCCGCCGACTACGCCTGGAATCCCCGCGCCTACCGCCCCCACGAGTCCTGGCTCGCCGCGATCGACGATCTCTCGGGCGGCGACAAGAAGGCGCGGGGCGCCTTGCGGGCCCTCGCGGGCAATGACGCGTCCTCCGTGCTCGGCGCCGAGGAATCGGCGTATCTGCGCCCCCTCATGGACGACTTCTGGCGCGCGCGTACGACGACGGACGCGGCCCGCGTCAAGAAGTCCGCGCAGGCCTTGCGGGACGCCTTCACCGTCATGAAGGAGGCACCGCGGCGGCTCGCTGGCAGCGACAGCCACATCGACACCGAAGTGCGCCCCTGGGTGGAGCAGCTGGCGCGCTACGGAGAAGCGGGCGAGTCGGCGGTCGACATGCTGCGCGCACAGTCCACGGGCGACGGCGCCGCGGCCTGGCGTGCCTCGCGCACCCTGAGCGGCCTCCAGAAGGAGCTGAGGGCAGCACAGGCGACCGTCGGCGACGGCGTCCTCGCCCCCTTCCTGACGCGGTCGCAGAAGGCGTACGCCACCTGGGCGGGGCTCGACAGCGGGCAGGCGTCGGACCGCGCGACGGTCCGCATCCCCCGCGCCCGCCCCCTCACGGCGGTGACGGCCCTGACCGACCCAGGCACCAAGGGCAGCATCGAGGCCCACGTCCCCGGCGAGGGCTGGCGCCGCATCGGCACCCTGTCCGGCACGGGCTTCACCGAGGCCGAGCCCGAGCCTGAGAAGACCGGCAAGACCGACACCCACAAGACCGACACCCACAAGACCGGCACCCGCGTGGACGCCGTCCGCGTCGCGGTCACCGAGGGCACGGTCCGCCACCTCGTCCCCTGGTACGCCGACTCCCCCGCCGCCCGCCTCACCCTGGCCCGCAGCGAGGCCGACGTGGAGATCGGCGGCGACCCGCAGCGGGTCACGGCGCAGCTCCTTTCGCTGCGCCCCGGGGACGTACGAGGCAAGGTCACCACAAAAGCCCCCAAGGGCATCGAGGTCCACACTCCGGAGAAGTCCACGCTGCCGCGCGGCACGCGGGTGGACGTCCCGGTCGACGTCACTGTCCCGGCGGGCACGCGCGCGGGGACGTACGAGATCCCGGTGAGCTTCGAAGGGCGGACCGAGACGGTCTCGATCCGCGCCTATCCCCGGACAGCGGGCCCCGACCTGGCGCGCGGCGCGAAGGCGGCCTCGTCGGGCGACGAGACGAAGGACTTCCCCGCGTCGGGCGCGAACGACGGCGACCCGAAGACCCGCTGGTCCTCGCCGGTCGAGGACGGCGCCTGGTGGCAGACGGAGCTCGCGAAGCCGGTCAGGCTCGGCCAGGTCGTCCTGCGCTGGCAGGACGCGTACGCGGCGGGCTACCGCGTCCAGACGTCAGCCGACGGCAGGACCTGGCGCACGGCGGCCACGGTGAAGGACGGCAAGGGCGGCCGCGAGGCGGTCCGCATGGACGCGAAGGACACCCGTTACATCCGGGTCCAGGGCGACAAACGGGCCACGCGCTTCGGCTACTCCCTCTGGTCCGTGGAGGCCTACGCCGTGGCGGCGACCGCCGACGAGTGACGGCGGTCACGGCCACGTACAACAAAGCCCGGATCGGTTTCTAGGCAGAAATGCCATCGATCCGGGCCATCGCGTCGTCCGCGCCGAACGGCTGCAAGTACGGCAGCCAGCGCGGATCCCTATGCCCGGTCCCGATGATGCGCCACGCGAGGCCCGAGGGCGGCGCGGGCTTGTGACGCAGGCGCCACCCCAGCTCCAGGAGATGGCGGTCCGCCTTGGTGTGATTGCAGCGGCGGCAGGACGCCACCACGTTCTCCCAGGCGTGCGGGCCGCCGCGGCTCTTCGGAATGACGTGGTCGACGCTGGTTGCGACGCCACCGCAGTACATGCACCGACCCCCGTCGCGGGCGAAGAGCGCCCGCCTGGTCAGCGGAACAGGCCCTCGGTAGGGGACCCGGACGAACCGCTTGAGGCGGACCACGCTGGGTGCGGGGACGGTGCGTGTCTCGCTGTGCATGAAGGCGCCGGATTCCTCGAGGCAGAGAGCCTTGTTCTCCAGGACGAGGACGAGCGCGCGGCGGAGCGGTACGACACCCAATGGCTCGTACGACGCATTGAGGACCAGGACGTGCGGCACGGATGCCTCCTATTACGCCGGCGGCGCGTGGCTCGCGCCGGGACGATCTGTAGCCAGTCTCCCCTCATGCCTGGTCCAAGCGCCACCACCTACTGGTAACGGGCTCGGAGTGTTTTCGACCACACCTGTACGTCATCCTCATCTTCCCCAAGTGAGCACTGTCTCTCCCTCGAACATGACAACGATCCACACACAATGCCCCGTTAGTGTGGTGTCTCTGCCCGGTGCATCTCCTGGGCAGACCGCTATGCCTGGAGGTACCCGCCGTGTTCCTGTCCGTCCTGTCAGCAGCCGGAACGGACCCGGACGACAAGTCGACGCCGAAGCCCCCGACCCTTGAAGACGCCCAGGAGCACGCGACGAACGCCGCGAGCTGGGTGGAGCAGAACTGGTCGGCGTGGCTGGGCATCGGGCTCCGCATCCTGCTGATCGTCGCTGTCGCCGTCGTCCTGCGTGTGGTCATCCGGCGCTCCATCACCAAGCTCATAGAGCGCATGAACCGCACGGCCCAGTCCATGAACGGCTCGGCGCTCGGCGGTCTCCTGGTGAACGTGGAGCGCCGCCGTCAGCGCTCGCAGGCCATCGGCTCCGTGCTGCGCTCGGTGGCGTCGTTCCTGATCCTCGGCACGGCCGCACTGATGATCCTCGGCACGTTCGAGATCAACCTCGCCCCGCTGCTCGCGTCGGCGGGTGTCGCGGGCGTGGCGATCGGTTTCGGCGCCCGCAACCTGGTCACGGACTTCCTCTCCGGCGTCTTCATGATCCTTGAGGACCAGTACGGCGTCGGCGACTCCATCGACGCGGGCGTCGCCTCCGGCGAGGTGATCGAGGTGGGCCTGCGCGTCACGAAGCTCCGCGGCGACAGCGGCGAGATCTGGTACGTCCGCAACGGCGAGGTCAAGCGCATCGGCAACCTCAGCCAGGGCTGGTCCACGGCGGGCGTGGACGTCACCGTCCGCCCGGACGAGGACCTGGAGAAGGTCCAGGCGACGCTGACCGAGGTCGGCGACGCCATGGCCAAGGACGAGCCGTGGAACGAGCGCCTCTGGGGCCCGATCGAGGTCCTCGGCCTGGACAGCGTGCTGCTCGACTCGATGGTCGTACGGGTCTCCGCGAAGACGATGCCGGGCAACGCGCTCGGCGTGGAGCGCGAGCTGCGCTGGCGCATCAAGCGGGCGTTCGACGCGGCGGGCATACGCATCGTGGGCGGCATCCCCCTCCAGGCGGAGGAGACAGCCGCCGACCCGTCGGCAGGCATCTCGGCCCCCTCCGCGTACGCGTCCTCGACATCCCCGCAGTCGCTGGCCGCGTCACCGATCACGCCGCCGCCGAACCTGGCGAAGTAGCGGTCTGTACGTGAGTGGGGGGGGGGGGGGGGGGGGGGGGGGGGGGCCCCCCGGGGGCCCCCCCCCCCCCCCCCACTCACATATCCACTCCACTCTCCGTCACGGCTACCGGCGGCCGAACCAGCTCAGCGAACCCAGTTCTTCAAGTCCCCGGTGTCCAGGGTGATACCGACCGGGTCCGGGAGCGTGAATTCCTTGCCGAAGGGCAGCGTCAGAACCTGTTCGTAGCGACCGCCGTCCGGCTGGCTGTGCACCTTGAGCTCGCAGGTGTCACGGTCGATCAGGAGGTACACCGGGATGCCGGTCTCCGCGTAGGCACGAGGCTTCTCGACACGGTCGCGTCGGTCGGTGTCGGAGTCGTAGGAAGTGACCTCGACGACCATGAGGACGGGGGTGGGGTCGGCCCATTCGCCCTCACCGACGAACGCGTCGGCGGGCGCCAGGGATCCGTCCGGGCGTGCGCGGCCCTCGCGGTAGGTCTCGATCACCAACCCCTGGGCGGGGTCGAGCCACCATTCGGGCCGATGCTGCATACAGATACGCGTCAGCCACTGGATGATGCGTCCGTGATCGCCGTCGGGCACGGCCTTCCCCCCGATGTGTCCATTGATGAACTCGAGCCGGGCACCTTCCGTGGTGCGGGCCGCGTGACGCGCGATTTCCTCGAACTCTATGGCCTGCATCTGCGGGCGATCGGCGAGCATGGTCACCTGTGTCCTCCTGCCACTGCGGGGGTCAGATCTCCAGCATACGGAGGCCCGCACCTGGGTGCGGGGGCGTTCCGTCAGCATGGGCGGCCCCCTTTCAGCACGGCCCAGACCGTCTTACCGACGCCGCCCCTCGGCTCCACACCCCAGTCGTCCGCCAGCGCCCCCACCAGCAGCAGCCCCCGCCCGAACTGCTCCTCGCCGTCCGCCGGACGCGGACTCGGCAGGCGTTCGCCTCGCGGGTCACTGACCTCGATGCGGAGGGTGGTGGCGGTGAGGGTGATCCGTACGCGGATGAGGCGGTCCCGCAGGCTGCCGTGGAGCAGGGCGTTGGTCATCAACTCGGAGAGGACGAGAGCGGCGTCCCCCGCGAGGGCTGGGCGCCCCCACTCGCTGACGAGGCGGGCGGCTCTGCGGCGGGCGAGGGGGATGCTGCGGACGGTGGGGGTGTAGCTGAGGCAGTCCTCGCGCAGGTCGACAAGGTCGACGGGGTCGACGGGGAGTTGAGCTTCGGGTTCAGCCATGACGCGCACCTCCATGTGCGGTCTGGGCGGCGGTGGCTCTGCCGGTCCCTTGCCGAATGGGCAGGGCGGTGCGCTTCCGCCAATTGGCGCCGCTGGGTCAGCGGTTGAGTACTGAACGTAGCGATGCGGCAGCTCTGAGCGCAATCAACTTCAGGAAGTTCTTCCTGAGAGAGTGAAACTCGTCGACGCGGTGACGCGCTTGGGACACACTGTGACCGTGATGCGATCAACTCAGCCCCGACAGGGCCAGGTCTCAACTGTCCTGGCCCGCAGGATCGGTGGCGAGCTGCTGCGCCTGCGCGACACCGCGGGAAAGACCCAGCAGCAGGCCGCCGAGTCCATCAACGCGACCGGCACGAAGATCGTGAAGATGGAGCGCGGCTGGGTCCCGATGCGTGACCCTGACATCCGGGTGCTGTGCGAGTTCTACGGGATGGAGGACCGCAAAGTCGTAGCCCGGCTACTGGAGTTGGCGAAGCTCGACCGCGAAAGACGTAAGACAAAGGGGTGGTGGCAGGACGCTCCCGGCTCCGGCTCCTTGGCCGAGTACATCGCCATGGAGGACGTTGCGAGCCGCATCCGCAATTGGCAGTCCTCGCTGGTCCCGGGGCTCTTTCAGACACCTGCGTACACGCGCGCGCTCGCGGTGACCGAGGGAACCTGGGAGGACCCCGAGGAGATCGAGCCCTTGGTGCAGGTCAAGCAGAAGCGCCAGAGGCGACTCCTCGGCGAGCGCCCCCTCCAGCTCTATACGGTCGTCTGGGAAGCCGCGCTGCGACAGCAAGTCGGCGGCCCTGGCGTCATGCGCGCCCAATTGGAGCGCATGCTCGAACTGGCGGAGCTGCCGAACGTACGCCTGCAGATACTTCCGTTCAAGGCTGGCGCACACCCCTGCATCGCAGGTCCGTTCAGCATCATTTCCTTCACGGAGGCCGAGGCCCTGGACGTGGTGCAGACCGACAGGGTGCTGGGCTCGGCCTGGGTGGAGAACGAAGTCGAGAGCGCGAGGTACAGCACGCTCTTCGACCGCACGGCTCGACTCAGCCTGGCCCCACGTGATTCCGTTGCACTCATCGAAAGCCTGCGCAAGGAACTGTGACCATGCCCGAGTTCGACTTCATGAAGTCCAGCTACAGCCAACTCAACGGCGAGTGCGTCGAAGTTGCGGTCAACGTCCCCGGAACCGTCGCCGTCCGCGACTCCAAGGCCGCCACAGACGCCGACCCCGACGCCCCGATACTCCGCCTCGCCCCGGCCACCTGGGCGAGGTTCACCACGTCACTCCACTGAGCCCCGGCGCGGCTGCGGGCTGGCCGGGGGCGTTGGTCCTCACCGGGGTCGCGTCCACCCCACCCAGTGACGACAGTTGACGCCAGGCGGGGTGTCCTGTCGCACTGAAGTGGCAAATTCTCACTCAGTCTCATGGGACCTGGCAGATTCCCAGCGGATCGCGTTCTGTGTGGTGACAGCCTTGGGAAAATCGCTGGCGGCGGCGAAGCCAAGGAAGAAGGCTCTCACCGTGACACTTCATGAGAACGAGATCCGTGTGGATGAGGCGATCGCCCGGTCGCTGCTTCGGGAACAGCGACCGGAATGGGCCACCCTCCCCATCTCGCAGGCCGGTGCGGGCACCGACAACACGATGTACCGGCTCGGCAACCACCTGCTCATGCGGCTACCGCGCACTCCGGACAACGCGAAGGCCGTACAGAAGGAGCAGACGTGGCTGCCACGGCTGGCGCCACATCTTTCCTGTCGCATCCCGGAGCCGGTGCACGCCGGTACTCCGAGTTCCGCCTTCCCACTCGCCTGGTCGGTTTACCGCTGGATCGATGGCGATGAAGCAGACCTGGGATCGGTCACCGATTGGCCGGCCTTCGGGGCCGACCTGGCAGCGATCGTGCAGAGCTTGCACTCAATCCCCCTCATGGGAACTGCTCGTGAGGGCGAACTCAGCTGGTACCGGGGAGGCGGCTTGCAAGCTTGTGACCGGTGGATCAATGGGTGCTTCAACGCCTGCCGAACTATCCAGGGTCTCGACCTCGATCTCGCGCACCTGCGACACCTGTGGCAGAGCGCACTGGCCTTGCCCGAGCCATCCGGCCGACAGGTGTGGCTCCACGGCGACCTCAAACCCACCAACCTTCTCGTTCAGCAGGGAAAGCTGCACGCGGTCATCGACTTCGGATGCCTCTCAGTCGGCTTTCCCGACGCCGAGCACTCGCCTCTGTGGGACCTTCCACCCGGGGCCCGACAGGCGTACTGGGACGCCATAAACCTCGACGACATGACGTGGCTGCGTGCCCGGGCGTGGGCCATCGCCGTCGGAGTCAGCGGGGTGTCGTACTACTGGGGCACCTATCCTGCCTTCGTCAGCGAGTGCCTGTCGCGTCTCCACGCAATCCTGGAGGCTGCCGACGAGCGGTGAACCGGTCCCAGCTGCGGCCTCACGACGAGCTCCGGTTCCGCGAAGGCCAACTCATTTGGGACTGAGATCCGACGGGGTTCCCAAACTACCTGGCAACCCTGCAGTTGGAGACCTGCTGGCTGCCAACTGGAATGCGACAGGACACGGGGGCGGGCGGGTGAGGACCAGGCAGCACCCGCAGGGAGGCGGCACCCGAGGGAGCCCCTGCGGTGCCCCCCCCAGGTAACGACTTGGTTGCCGCCTCCGCCCCTGCTATTGACGCCCCCGTCACGCTGGAATTACCTTCCTCACACCCAATAGGAAAGTTTCCTAACAGTGTGACGCCGGTACGGTCCGTACGGACGAGCGTGAGCAGTGCGAGGGCGAGGAGCAGGTCATGGGTGGTTCGGCCGGCGGCGGTTCGACGCCAGGTACCCCGCGGGTCCTGCGCGCGATGAACGACCGCGCCGCCCTTGATCTGCTGCTCACGCACGGGCCGCTCTCCCGTACGAAGATCGGCAAGCTCACCGGGCTCTCCAAGCCCACCGCGTCCCAGCTCCTGGCCCGCCTCGAAGCGGCCGGGCTCGTCCGCGTCACGGGCACGAGCGAGGGGCGGCCAGGCCCCAACGCCCAGCTGTACGCGGTCAATCCGGCCGCCGCCTACGCCGCGGGGCTCGACGTCAACCCCGACCGCATCCGCGCCGCCGTCGCCGACATCACCGGCAGGACCGTCGGCGAGTTCCGGCTCCCGACGCCGGGCCGCCGCGCCGAACCCGTCGTACGCCAGGTGACCGAGGCGCTCGACGGCGCGGTGAAGGCCGCGGGGCTCGCCCGCTCCGACATCCACCGGCTCGTCATCGGCACCCCGGGCGCCTTCGACCCCAACACCGGCCGCCTCCGGTACGCCAGCCACCTCCCTGGCTGGCACTTCGCCACTCTCCTCGACGAGCTCGCCGCCGCGCTCCCGATGCCCGTCGAGTACGAGAACGACGTCAACCTCGCGGCCATCGCCGAGCAGCGCCTCGGTGCGGCGAAGGACCACGAGGACTTCGTGCTCCTGTGGAACCAGGAAGGGCTCGGCGCCGCCCTCGTCATCGGCGGCAGGCTGCACCGCGGCTGGACCGGCGGCGCGGGCGAGATCGGGTTCCTGCCGGTGCCCGGCGCCCCGCTCGTACGGCAGGTCACCAAGGCCAACAGCGGCGGCTATCAGGAGCTGGCAGGCTCGCAGATCATCCCCAGGCTCGCACGCGATCTCGGGATCACCCCGATCCCCCACGGTCCGTACGCCGATGTCGCCGCCGCCGTCGTCGAGCAGGCCGCCATCGTGAACGAAGGGCCCCACCGGCAGCTCCTGGAGACGTACGCGACCGGTCTCGCCACGGGTCTCGCCTCGCTGATCGCCGTTTTCGATCCCGAACTCATCGTGCTCAGCGGCTCGTTGCACACCGCGGGCGGCGAGCCGCTGCGCGAACTGATCCAGGCCGAGCTCGACGAGCTCGCCGTCTCGCGTCCCCGCCTCGTCGTGGGGGACGTCGCCGAACACCCGGTGCTGCGCGGCGCGCTGGAGAGCGCCCTCGCGGCCACCCGCGACGAGGTCTTCGACACCTCAGGCTGACCCGAACCCCCGGTTTCCTTCCCACGCACCGCCCCTCGTCCGAGCCCGTCCTGCCCAGGGAGTAGCCCGCCATGCCCGAATCCCGCCGCGCGACCGCCGTCGCGCTCGCCGCGACCGCGTCCATAGCCCTGCTCGCCACCGCCTGTACGGGCTCGACCGGCTCCAGCGCGAACGACGACGCGTCCAAAGAGACGACGCTCAACTTCTGGCACGGCTGGAGCACGCCGTCCGAGGTGAAGGGCGTCCAGGCGAACGTGGACGCCTTCGAGAAAGAGCACCCCAACATCCACGTCAAGGTCGTCGGGAACATGACCGACGACAAGGTCAACCAGGCACTGCGGGCCGGGGGTTCGAAGGCGCCCGACGTCATCTCGTCCTTCACGACGAACAACGTGGGCAAGTTCTGCTCGTCCGGGGCATGGGTGGATCTCAACCCCTTCTTCAAGAAGTCGGGCATCGCCCCCGAGAAGACCTTCCCGAAGACGATGAACGAGTACACGCAGTTCGAGGGCAACCGCTGCGCCGCCCCGCTCCTCGGCGACGCGTACGGCCTGTACTACAACAAGGACGAGTTCAAGAAGGCCGGGATCAAGAGCCCGCCCAAGACCTGGTCCGAATTCACCTCCGTCGCGAAGAAACTGACGAAGACCAAGGGCGACTCCTACGAGCAGCTCGGCTTCATGCCGAACTACCACGGCTACGAGTCGACGACCGAGCACTACTTCGGGCAGTGGTCCCCCACGTACTTCGACAAGAGCGGCAAGTCGAACATCGCCAAGGACCCGGCCTTCGCGGCCGGATTCAACTACCAGAAGAAGCTCGTCGACGAACTCGGCGGCTACCAGAAACTGGAGAAGTACCGGTCGAGTTTCGGTGACGAGTGGGGAGCCAAGCACCCCTTCCACACCGGCCAGGTCGCGATGCAGATGGACGGCCCGTGGCGGCTCGGCATGGCGCAGGAGGCCAAGGCCGACTTCGACATCGGCGTGGCCCCGCTGCCCGTCCCCGACGACCAGAAGGAGACGTACGGCAAGGGCTACGTCACCGGCACCATCGCGGGGATCGCCGCGACCAGCAAGAAGCAGAACGCCTCGTGGGAGCTGGTCAAATACATGACCACGAACACCGACGCGGTCGTGAACTTCTCCAACGCGATCCACAACGTGCCCTCCACGCTCGCCGCGCTGAAGTCGCCGAAGCTGAAGTACGACCCGCGCTTCAAGACGTTCCTGGACATCGCCGCGAACCCGGACTCCACCACCACCCCGGCGTCCATCAACGGCGGCCCCTACCTCGTCTCGGTCCAGAATCTCGGATTCGACTACGAAAAGGGCAAGCAGACGGATCTGAAGGCGGGTCTGAAGAAGACCGCCGACGAGATCGACACGGACATCGAGCAGGCGAAGTAGCCCCGGGATGAGCACGCACACGTTGCGTTCAAAGCCGGAACGTTCAAAGCCGGTGCGTTCGACCCCGTCACGGTCGAACACGCTGCGTTCGAAGCGCCGCAAGGCGGCGCTCCGGACCGCCGCCTTCATGTCGCCCTGGCTGATCGGCTTCGCGGTCTTCTTCGCCTATCCGCTGATCTCGACGGTCTATTTCTCGTTCATGCACTACGACGGCTTCAAGCCGCCGACCTGGACGGGCTTCGACAACTGGTCCTACGTCTTCAACGACTACCCGCTGTTCTGGCCCGCGCTGCGGAACACCCTGTGGCTCGTGACCGTGATGGTCTCCTGCCGGGTCGTCTTCGGCATCGGCATCGGGCTGCTCATCACGAAGATCAAAAGCGGTACGGGCGTCTTCCGCACCCTCTTCTACCTGCCCTATCTCGCCCCGCCGGTCGCCGCGACCATGGCGTTCGCGTTTCTGCTCAACCCCGGTACGGGGCCCGTCAATTCGCTCCTCGGCGACCTCGGGCTCCCCACCCCCGGCTGGTTCAACGACGCCGCCTGGTCCAAGCCCGCCCTGACGATGCTCGCCCTGTGGGGCATCGGCGACCTCATGGTCATCTTCATGGCCGCGCTGCTCGACGTGCCCACCGAGCAGTACGAGGCCGCCGAGCTCGACGGCGCTTCGGCGTGGCAGCGGTTCCGCTTCGTGACGCTGCCGAACATCTCGCCGATCGTGATGTTCGCCGTGGTCACGGGCGTGATCCAGACCATGCAGTACTACACACAGCCACTGATCGCGGGGAAGGTCGCGTCCGGCGTGATCGGCGGCTCCGGGCAGCAGTTCGAGCCCGGCTATCCCGACAAGTCGACCCTGACGCTGCCGCAGCTCGTCTACAACCTCGGCTTCCAGCGCTTCGACTACGGCTCCGCCTGTGTGATCGCGCTCGTGCTCTTCGCCCTGGCCATGCTGTTCACCGCGTTCCTGATGCGGCGGCGCGGCGGCCTCATCCAGGCAGGTGACTGACCTCATGACCCAACTGCTTGAACGAAAAGGTGAGTTGAGCGCACCGCCGCCACTCACCCCCGCCGCCCGCACCGCGCGCCGCAAGGCGTTCCTCAACTGGATCGCCGTGCACACGCTCGGCGTCGCCGTCGCGCTCTTCTTCATCCTGCCGTTCGTCTTCATCCTGCTCACCTCGCTGATGAGCGACCAGCAGACGCTCACCCGCGATCTGATCCCGGACACCTGGGAGTGGTCGAACTACAGCAAGGTCTTCGACACCCCGGGCTTCCTGACCTGGTGGCGGAACACCCTCCTGTACGCGGGACTCGGCACCGTCCTGACGGTCGTGTCCTCGCTCCCCGTGGCGTACGCGCTCGCCAAGTTCCGCTTCAAGGGCCGCAATCTCTCCCTGATGCTGGTCATCTCGATGATGATGCTGCCGCCCCAGGTGATCATCATCCCGATGTACCTGTTCTGGGCGAAGCAGCTCGACCTGTCCGGCACGCTGTGGCCGCTGATCATCCCGATGGCGTTCGGCGACGCGTTCTCCATCTTCCTGCTGCGGCAGTTCCTGATGACCATCCCGAACGAGTACATCGACGCGGCGAGGGTCGACGGCTGCGGCGAGCTCAAGACCCTGCTCAGGGTCGTCCTGCCGATGGCGAAGCCGGGCATCGCCGCCGTCGCCCTGTTCCAGTTCTTCTACGCCTGGAACGACTACTTCGGGCCGCAGATCTACGCGTCCGAGAACCCGGGCGCCTGGACCCTCTCGTACGGCCTGGAGTCGTTCAAGGGCGCGCACCACACCGACTGGAATCTGACCATGGCCGCGACCCTGCTGGTCATGGCCCCTGTGATCCTCGTGTTCTTCTTCGCGCAGAAGGCGTTCGTCGAGGGTGTCACGCTGACCGGAGTGAAGGGCTGAACCATGAAACTCACTGTCGTGGGCGGAGGCTCCACATACACCCCCGAACTCATCGACGGCTTCGCCCGGTTGAGGGACACGCTCCCCATCGAGGAGCTCGTGCTCGTCGACCCGGCGGCCGACCGCCTCGAACTCGTCGGCGGCCTGGCCCGGCGCATCTTCGCCAAGCAGGGCCACCCGGGCCGGATCATCACCACCTCTGACCTGGACGCGGGCGTCGAGGGCGCCGACGCGGTGCTGCTCCAGCTGCGTGTCGGCGGCCAGGCCGCCCGTGGCCAGGACGAGACGTGGCCCCTGGAGTGCGGCTGCGTCGGCCAGGAGACGACGGGCGCGGGCGGCCTCGCGAAGGCGCTGCGGACGGTTCCGGTCGTCCTCGACATCGCCGAGCGCGTACGCCGCACGAACCCGGACGCCTGGATCATCGACTTCACCAACCCGGTGGGCATCGTCACGCGTGCGCTGCTACAGGCCGGGCACAAGGCGATCGGTCTGTGCAATGTGGCGATCGGCTTCCAGCGGAGGTTCGCGAAGCTGCTCGGGGTGAGCCCCGGTGACGTTCATCTGGACCACGTGGGCCTGAACCACCTCACCTGGGAGACGGCCGTACGCCTCGGCGGCCCCGAGGGCGAGAACATCCTGCCCAAGCTCCTCGCCGAGCACGGCGACGCGATCGCGGCGGACCTGAGCCTGCCGCGCCAGATCGTGGACCGCCTCGGCGTCGTCCCCTCGTACTACCTGCGCTACTTCTACGCCCACGACGAGGTCGTACGAGAACTGCGCACGAAGCCGTCGCGCGCCTCCCAAGTCGCAGAGATGGAAGCTGAGTTGCTGAGGATGTACGGCGACCCGGCGCTCGACGAGAAGCCGGAGCTCCTCGCCAAGCGCGGCGGGGCGTTCTACTCGGAGGCCGCGGTGGACCTCGCCGCGGCGCTCCTCGGCGGAGTCGGCGGAGGCGGCAGCCCGTATCAAGTGGTCAACACGTACAACAACGGCACGCTGCCGTTCCTGCCGGACGACGCGGTCATCGAGGTACAGGCGGCCGTCGGCGCGAAGGGTGCGGTGCCACTCGCGGTGCCCGAACTCGACCCGCTCTACACGGGGTTGATCTCGAACGTGACGGCGTACGAGGACCTGGCGCTCGAAGCAGCGGTGCGGGGCGGCCGTGACCGCGTCTTCCGCGCTCTCCTTTCCCATCCGCTGATCGGCCAGTACGAGTACGCCGAGCAGCTCACCGATCAGTTGATCGCGCACAACCGGGAGCACCTCGCGTGGGCATGAGCGGTTCCGGTTCGGTGCTCGCGATCGACGCGGGCAACAGCAAGACCGATGTCGCGCTGGTCGCCGCCGACGGCACAGTCGTCGCCACGGCACGCGGCGGCGGGTTCCAGCCTCCGGTGGTCGGCGTGGAGGCGGCGGTGGACATCCTGGAGACGGTGGTGCGCGAGGTGTTCGCGTCCGCCGGTGGTGACGGCATGGGCGTCGACCATGTCTCGGCGTGCCTCGCCAACGCGGATCTCCCCCTGGAGGAGGAGCAGTTGGCGGCGGCCCTTGCCGCGCGGGGCTGGGGCCGGAGCGTGGAGGTGCGGAACGACACCTTCGCGATCCTGCGGGCGGGCGTCGCCGAGCCGCGCGGGGTCGCCGTGGTGTGCGGCGCGGGGATCAACTGCGTGGGGATGCGGCCCGACGGCCGTACGGCACGCTTCCCCGCGATCGGGCGCATGTCCGGGGACTGGGGCGGTGGTTGGGGCCTGGCGGAGGAGGCCCTCTGGCACGCCGCGCGCGCGGAGGACGGGCGCGGCGGGCCCACGTCCCTCGCACGCACGCTCCCGGCGCACTTCGGGCTGCCCTCCATGTACGCGCTGATCGAGGCGCTGCACCTCGGGCACATCGACGAGATACGGCGTCATGAGCTGACGCCGGTCCTCTTCGCCACGGCGGTGGAGGGGGATCCCGTGGCGCGGCAGCTCGTGGACCGGCTCGCGGATGAGGTGGTGGCGATGGCCGTGGTCGCCCTGTCCCGCCTCGAACTCCTCGACGAGGAGACTCCGGTGGTGCTCGGCGGGGGCGTTCTCGCCGCCCGGCATCCACAGTTGGACGGACGCATCCGGGCGCTCCTGGCAGACCGGGCACCCAAGGCCGTGGCCCAAGTGGTGTCGGTGCGGCCCGTCCTGGGGTCGGCGCTGCTCGGGCTCGACCACGTGGGGGCGTCGGACGAGGTGCGGGAGCGGGTGCGGGGCCACTACGAGGGGCGTGAGAGCCTGGAGCGGCTGAGCTGATCGGCCCGGCGGACTGACCCGGCTGACCCGGCTGACCCGGCTGATCCGGCCCGGCGGATCGGCCCGGCAGGGAACCGAACCCCTCTGAATCGCGTATTCAAGGGCAGGGGTGGTGTGCGATCTTCGCGTGATCCGGGCAGGATGCCGGACAGGTGATCGAACAAGATCCAGTCAATGCCTGTGCGGATGTCAGTCCCTGCGGCAATACTTGCGGCCGTGCACTTCTGCCCGCACCGCGCACGGCGGGCGG
This sequence comes from Streptomyces sp. NPDC048441, assembly GCF_043200235.1. Classification (NCBI taxonomy): domain Bacteria; kingdom Bacillati; phylum Actinomycetota; class Actinomycetes; order Kitasatosporales; family Streptomycetaceae; genus Streptomyces; species Streptomyces sp. NPDC048441. Next base: position 361,336 of record NZ_JBICXM010000001.1, on the reverse strand, counting down.
AAGTGAACGTCCGATGACCAAGGGGGAGGTCGAGGTCAAGGTGACATATCCGCCGAACGGCAGCGCCGCGCCGCCGGGGCAGGCTGCGCCGATGATGCCCGCCGTGCCGCCTCAGGCGGGCGCACCGGCACCTGAGCAGACCGCTCAGACCGGGCAGAACGCACCGCCCCGCCGCCCCGCATGGGTCGAGGGCCGGGACAGGCTGCGCGCCGCGGCGACGACCGAGCCCGGCAAGCTGCGGATCATCGGCGCCGTCCTCGCACTGCTCGTCGTGGCGTTCGGCGCGGTCACCACCTGGCAGATGTCGGAGCGTTCGGCCGCCGCGGACAGCGTGCTGAACCGCAGCCAGCCGCTGAGCGACGACGCCGCGGCCATCTACCGCTCCCTCGCGGACGCCAACACGGCCGCCTCCAGCGGCTTCCTCGCAGGCGGTCAGGAACCGGCCGACGTACGCGATCTGTACAAGCGCGACATCACGACGGCATCCGAGAAGCTGGCGAACGCCGCGTCGAACGCGGAATCGGGCTCATCGGCCGCCGCCTCGGTGAGCGAGCTGAACAAGCTGCTCCCGGAGTACACGGGCCTGATCGAGCGTGCCCGCGCGAGCAACCGCCAGGGCCTCCCGCTCGGCGGCGCCTATCTGCGGTACGCCAACGACAAGATGCAGAAGATGCTTCCGGTCGCCGAGAAGCTCTACACCGCGGAGAACCAGCGGCTGAACGCGGACTACGCCGACGCGAAGCCGTATCCCTGGTTCGCCATCGGGCTCGGTGTGCTCGCGCTCGGCGGCCTCGCCTGGGCGCAGCGGCGCAACTACCAGCGGACGAACCGCGTGCTCAATCACGGCCTGGTCGCCGCGACGGCCGCCTCCACGGTCGTCCTGCTCTGGCTCGTCGCCGGGCACACCATCGCGCGCTCGGGGCTGAACGATTCGTACGAACACGGCGTGAAGTCCCTGAACGTGCTGCACGACGCCCGCATCATCTCCCTCAAGGCGCGGGGCAACGAGAACCTCACACTGGTCAGCCGCGGCGCGGAGACCGTCGAGGTCGGCCCGAAGAGCAAGCCGGAGATCAAGGACAAGTTCGATTTCGACTACCAGGCGCAGATGAAGGACCTCGGCGGCGCCGACAGCGGTCTCCTCGGCAAGGCCGTGGCCATCGCCGACGACGCCGCGGGCAAGAACCCCGTCGAGGCGGCCGCGAAGAACGTGCTGGTCTGGAAGGACCGGCACAAGACCGCGCGGGACACCGACGACGCGGGCGACTACAAGGGCGCACTCGCCAAGGTCGTCGGCAACAAGAGCGACAAGCCCACCGGGGAGTGCTTCGACAATGTCGACAAGGCGCTCGAAGTCGCGCTGGCGCATGAGCAGAGCGAGTTCGAGCAGGCGGCCAAGGACGGCAAGGGAGCGATGACCGGGCTTCCCGAAGGTGCCGCGGTGCTCGCGGTGCTCGCCGCCGCGGGCGCCCTGCTCGGCATCGGGCGCAGGCTGTCGGAGTACCGGTGAGAGGGGGCGAGCGGACGATGCGTACGCGAGGACTCGCGAGGCTGCGCGGCTGGGGCGGAGCCACCGCCATGGCGGTGGCCTGCGCGCTCACGGGCTCCCTCATGTTCGTACTGCCGGAGGCGGGCAGTGCGGTCAACTCCGACGAGGGTGCCGGGGCGGGCCAGGCCTCCCAGGGGTCCGCCGAGGCCGCTCCCGCGCGTGCCGAGAAGTGCGAGGATCCCGAGGCGAGCCTGTCGCCCAGCGACAAGGACGGCCCGACGATCGAGGCCATCCGTAACCGCAAGGGCAAGAAACTCATCGTCGGCGTCGACCAGAACAGCTACCGCTGGGGCTATCGCGACCCGAACAACAAGACCGCGGCACTCGAAGGCTTCGACATCGACCTCGCGCACAAGATCGCCGAAGAGATCCTCGGTGACCGCGATGCCGTGCTCTTCCGCGCCATCCCCACCAACCAGCGCGTCAAGGCGATCCAGAGCGGCCAGGTCGACATGGTCGTACGGACGATGACGATCACCTGCGACCGCAAGGACGAAGTCGCCTTCTCCACCGCCTACTTCAAGACCGGCCAGCAGGTCCTCGCCCCCAAGTCCTCGGACATCACCGGGTTCAACGACACACTGGACGGCAAGAAGGTCTGCTCCGCGAAGGGTTCCACCGCGCTCACCCAGCTCGGAGAACTCAAGAAGAAGGGCCTCGATGCCGACATCGGGACTACGGTTCCCAACCAACTCGACTGCCTGGTAAGGCTCCAGCTCGGTGAGGTGGACGCCGTCGTGACGGACAGCGCGCTCGCCGCGAGCCAGGCCGCCCAGGACCCGACGATCGAGCTCAAGGGCGACGCGCCGCTGAACACGGAGTACTACGGCGTGGCGATGAAGAAGCCGGAGAACGGCGCCGACGACCTGGTGCGGCGGGTCAACCAAGTCCTGGAGGACTACCGCAAGAGCAAGACCGGCTGGCAGAAGTCGTACGACAAGTGGCTGAAGCCGGGCCTCGGCGAAGCGCCGGACGGACCGCCGCAGCCGAAGTACAGCGACTGAGCCGGACGTGCACAGCAACACAGAGCGGAGAGGTGATCGATGAGCGTCGCGGGACCCCCCGGTCCTGTGATGGACCGGGACGAGGTGGACCGTGCGCTGGCGCGGCTCGACGCCGAGCACGAGGCGATCGAGACCTCACTCCTCGCCCTTCAGGATCACGCCGGCCGCAGGCTCCTCGAAGGTGCCGGTCTCACCGGCACCACACAGGAGCGCTGGCAGGCCACGGAGCAGCAGATCACCCTGCTCTGGGCGTACTTCGACGCGTACGCCGCCGCTCTGCACTCGGCACGCGAGCTGCGGGCCCGCAGACGCTGGCCCAGTCGGGACGACCTGGTGGAGCTGACCGAGCTGCTGCGCGGTGAGAGCGTCACCGTCGCCGGCGGCGCCGCCCCCGCGCCGTCGGCCTCGATCACCGGGCCCGCCAAGCTCACCGAACGGTTCACGCTCGCCGACCTCGTCTCGCGGATGAACGACCTGTACGCGCACTCGCTCGACATGGTCGTCGCCGCCGACGCGGTGTGGTCCGCGCTGCCCGCCCGGATAGACCTCCTGGCGGCCGAGCTGCACCGCACCCGCCAGCTCGCGCACTCCGTGGGGGTACGCCCCGGCGAGCATCCGGCGGGCGACGACCTGGAGCGGATCACGGCGGAGCTGACGCTCCTGCGCGAGCAGGTGGTGTCCGATCCGCTGGCCTTCTGGCAGCCCGCGACGGGCAGTTCGGCGCCGGGCGGCGGCCGTCCGCACACCGAGCGGTACGACCGTGAGGCCCGTGCCCTCGATGACGTACGCCGGGAGATCGACGCGGTGCTCACCGTCCGGCAGGACGCGGAGCTGCGGCTCGGCAGGCTGCGTGACGTGCTCACGCGCGCGGACCGCACCCTGGCCGAGGCACGCTCCGCGCGCGGCGAGGTCCTCGCCAAGATCGCCGCATCCGAGGTGCCCGCCGTCAGCGGGCCATCGACCGCGCTCCAGGAGCAGCTGGCCATGGCGTCCGACTACCGCAGGCACGCCCAGTGGCACCGGCTCTCCCCTCTCCTCGAGTCCCTAGAGGAGAAGGCGGAGGACGAACTCATGCGTGCCCGCGAGTCGTTGACGGCCGTCACCCAGCCCCTCGCGGTCCGCGCGGAGCTGCGCGGCCGCCTCGACGCCTACAAAGCGAAGGTCGGACGGCTCGGCTTCGCCGAGGACCCGCTCCTGATCGAGCGGTACGACGCCGCGCGCCGGATGCTGTGGAGCGCGCCCTGCGATCTGCGCGTAGCCGAACAGGCGGTGCTCCGCTATCAGCGGGCGACCGCCGAAGTCCTCGCATCAAGGGTGCCGCAACAAGGCGGCCCCACCGACCGGAGGGGGGAAGCATGAGTGAGCAGCGGAAGTGCCAGCGACCCGGATGTACAGGGTCGTACGAGGACATGGGCGGCGGCGAGCTGTACTGCGACACCTGCGGCCTGGCCCCGGTCGTCTCGCCGACGGGCATGGTGTCCTCTCCCCCGACCGGCATCACGGGCGGCGGCAAGGGGTCGGGCAGCAGCAGCTCCCGGTCCAGCTCGCGTTCCTCGTCCCGCTCGGCAAGGTCCCAGTCATCGCGCCGTTCGGTGTCGGGGCGGCTCTCGCGCTCGCTGTCCGGCAGCTCGACGTCCCGCTCGGTCTCGGTCCGCAGCTCCGGCTCGGCGGCGGGTTCGTCGGGCCGCAGCAGGCTGGGCGTGGGCCTGGTGCAGGTGCCCGAGGTGCCGCGCCCCGATCCGCGTCAGGCGGTGCAGGAGAACCCGGAGGTTCCGGAGCGGAAGCGGTTCTGCTCGCGCTCCGACTGCGGTGCGCCGGTGGGCCGTGCGCGCGGTGAACGGCCAGGGCGCACCGAGGGGTTCTGCACCAAGTGCGGGCACCCGTATTCGTTCGTACCGAAGCTGGGCACGGGCGACATCGTGCACGGTCAGTACGAGGTCGTGGGCTGTCTGGCGCACGGCGGGCTCGGCTGGGTCTATCTCGCCGTCGACCGCGCGGTGTCCGACCGCTGGGTGGTCCTCAAGGGCCTGCTCGACACGGGCGACCAGGACGCGATGGCCGCCGCGATCTCCGAGCGCCGCTTCCTCGCCGAGATCGAGCACAGCAACATCGTCCGGATCTACAACTTCGTCGAGCACCTCGACCAACGCACGGGCTCCATGGACGGCTACATCGTCATGGAGTACGTCGGCGGCAAGTCGCTCAAGGAGATCGCCAACGACCGCCGCACGGAGGCCGGGAAGCGCGATCCGCTGCCGGTCGAGCAGGCCTGCGCGTTCGGCATCGAGGCTCTTGAAGCCCTGGGGCATCTGCACAGCCGCAATCTCCTGTACTGCGACTTCAAGGTCGACAACGCGATCCAGACCGAGGACCAGCTCAAGCTGATCGACATGGGCGCGGTCCGCCGCATGGACGACGACGAGTCGGCGATCTATGGAACGGTCGGCTATCAGGGCCCCGAAGTCGCCGAGGTCGGCCCGTCCGTGGCCTCCGACCTCTACACGGTGGCCCGCACCCTGGCCGTCCTCACCTTCGACTTCCAGGGCTATACGAACGTCTTCGTGGACTCCCTGCCGGACCCCGACAACATCGAGGTCTTCCGCCAGTACGAGTCGTTCTACCGCCTGTTGGTGCGCGCCACCGACCCGGACCCGGCCCGCAGGTTCGCCTCGGCGCAGGAGATGGCGGAGCAGCTCACAGGAGTCCTGAGGGAGGTCGTCGCGCTCCAGACGGGGCGGCCTCGACCCGCGCTCTCCACCCTGTTCGGGCCCGAGGTAAAGGTCACGGACACGGAGTTGTTCGCGGAACTGACGGGGGACGTGTCGCACTTCGGGGCGCGCGCGCTGCCCGCGGGGCGGCGCAAGGGGCGCCTCGAACTGACCGCGGGCGAGGGTGCGGGGAGGGAGGGGAGCAACGGCGCTCCGGTGACTGTGCCTCCCGCGGCGCCCCTGCCACCCCCTGCCGCTCCTCCCGCGAGGATCGTCCGGCAGCTCGACGCCCCCGGTACGGCGCTCGCGCTTCCGGTGCCCCGCGTCGACCCGAACGACCCGAACGCGGGCTTCCTCGCCGGGCTCATGGCCTCCGCCCCCGCCGAGCTGATCACCGCGCTCCGTGCCGCGCCCGCCGACTCCGTGGAGCTCCAGCTGCGCGGGCTCCGTGCCCGCCTCGCCATGGGTGAACTCGGTCCCGCGACCCAGGCGTTGGCCGATCTGGAGATTCAGCATCCGGACGACTGGCGGGTGGTCTGGTATCGGGGTGTCGCCTCGCTCGCGACCGGGGACCACGAGAACGCGGCCCTGTCCTTCGACGCCGTGTACGACGCGTTCCCCGGCGAGCCCGCGCCCAAGCTGGCACTCGGCGTCTGCGCGGAGGTCCTTGGGCAGCTGGACAACGCCGCCGAGTACTACCGCCTCGTATGGGCCACCGACCCGAGCTACGTCAGCGCGGCGTTCGGCCTGGCCCGCGTACAGCTCGCTTCGGACGACCGGCGCGGTGCCGTGCGCACCCTGGAGTCGGTGCCCGAGGCCTCGATCCACTACACGGCGGCACGGGTCGCCGCGGTGCGGTCGAGGCTGCGCCACCGTATGACGTTGGCCACCGTGGCGTCGCCCGGCGCGCTCTTCCTCGACGATCTGACGGCGGCAGCGGGGCAGGTGGAGGCCCTCGCGGGCTTCGGCCTCGACGCGGTCCGCCGTGAGCGCCTCTCGACCGAGGTCCTGGGCACCGCGTTGGACTGGGTACTCTCCGACAGTCACTCTGGTACCGCCTCCGCTCTTCCGGCAGCACTCGCTGCACCGGCGGGCGGCGCGCGGACCGTGCTGCTCGGCAGCGACCTGGACGAGCGCGGCCTCCGGTTCGGCCTGGAACGCTCGTACCGAACGCTTGCCCGGCTCGCACAGGGTGGCGAGGAAAGGATCGACCTGGTGGAACGGGCCAACCGTTTCCGCCCTCGGACGTGGGTGTGAAGATGTCGCAGATGCACCAGCAGACTGCCGGGGCCGCCGGTTCCACGTGCCCCGGCTGCGAGGAACCGCTCGAATCGGGTGACCTGTTCTGCGGCGCGTGCGGGTACGACCTGTCGGCGCTGCCGGCCGGGTCGGACGATCACCCCACGGTCGCGATGAACGGCTCGTCCCCCTCATCTCCGGAGGCGGCACCCGATGCCTCATCTCCGGGGGCGTCATCCGATGCCTCATCGGAGTGGCCCATCGCCCCGGAAGTGGACAGCTCGGACATGCCGGTGCCCGTGCACCTGCCCACCGACCTGGCGGGCACGGACTCGGCGGGCAGCGAACTCGCCCCGGACGAGTACCCCTTGCCCGCTCCGGCTCCGGCCGCTGCTCCCGCCCCCGGCTCCGGCGCCCAGGCCGAGGCCGAGCCCGCCGATCCCCGGGCGGCCCTGTCCGACCCCACGCCGCCCGCGGGCACCAAGCTCTGCGTGGCCTGCCGTTCGGGCCGCGTCGACCCGGACGGCTACTGCGAGAACTGCGGGCACGCCCAGCCGCGTGAGCGCGATCACATGGAGCAGGAGCTCGACACGGTCGCCGCGGTCAGCGACCGGGGCCTGCGCCACCACCGGAACGAAGACGCGTTCGCGATCTCGTCGGCCGCGCTGCCGGACGGTTCCCCCGCAGTCGTCGCGATCGTCTGCGACGGCGTCTCGTCCGCGACCCGCCCCGACGAGGCCTCGCTCGCCGCGTCACGCGCGGCCAACGAGTCGCTGCTCGACGCCCTGCCGCGCGGTACGCACCCGCAGCAGGCCATGCACGACGCCATCCTCTCGGCGGCCGACGCCGTCAACGCCCTTGCCGCCGAGCCCACTCAGGCCAGGGAGCACTCCCCGCACCAGAACGCCCCCGCGTGCACGCTCGTCGGCTCGATCATCGCCGGTGGCCTCCTGGTCGTCGGCTGGGTGGGCGACAGCCGTGCCTACTGGGTTCCCGACGACCGCAGCGGCCCGACCGTCCGGCTCACCGAGGACGACTCGTGGGCCGCGCAGATGGTGGCCGCGGGTCTGATGAACGAGGCGGAGGCGTACGCCGACGAGCGCGCGCACGCCATCACGGGCTGGCTCGGCGCCGACGCGTACGAACTGGAGCCGCACACCGCTTCCTTCAAGCCGGACCGTGCGGGTGTAGTGGTCGTATGCACGGACGGGCTCTGGAACTACGCGGAAGCGGTGGAGGAGATGGCACGTGCCGTGCCCGTCGATTCCGCCGTGCGGCCGCTGCACAGCGCACAGGTCCTGGTCGGTCACGCACTGGACGGCGGGGGCCACGACAACGTAACAGTGGCGATTCTGCCGTTCCGTGTCGTGCCGCAAGGGGCAGGATCCGCCTAGTGGAGGTCCCCGCGACGGGGAGCCGACCACGCGCACTTGTCACCCCCCGGCTTGGGGAAGCCGGGGGGAACGTCTAGGGGGAGCAGGGATCCATGGCCAACTTCTCGAAGTCGAACGTGCCGCAGTTCTCGGTCGACGTGTATCAGAACGAGTACCTGCCGGAGGGCGGCCGCGAGGTCAACGCCATCGCCACGGTCACCTCGACCGGCGGTGGCACGGTGGGGGCCGCGGTGAGCGCCCCGCACCTCTACTCGGCGGGGCAGACCCCGGACGCGGCCGTGGCGATCATGGTCGACTGTTCAGGGTCGATGGACTACCCGCCGACGAAGATGCGCGGGGCCCGCGATGCCACGTCCGCCGCCATCGATGCCGTACGTGACGGAGTCCACTTCGCGGTGATCGGCGGCACCCATGTCGCCAAGGAGGTCTATCCGGGCAACGGCCGCCTCGCGGTCGCCGACGCGCAGACCCGGGAGCAGGCCAAGCAGGCCCTGCGCAAGCTCAGCGCGGGCGGCGGCACGGCGATCGGCACCTGGCTGCGCCTCGCGGACCGGCTCCTCGCCTCGGCCGATGTCTCGATACGGCACGGAATCGTGCTGACCGACGGCCGCAATGAACACGAGTCACCCGAGGACCTGCAAGCCTCCCTCGACGCCTGCGCGGGCCGCTTCACCTGCGACGCCCGCGGTGTCGGCACCGACTGGGAGGTCAAGGAGGTCACCGGCATCGCGTCCGCGCTCCTCGGCACCGCCGACATCGTCGCCGACCCGGCCGGGCTCTCCGCCGACTTCACGCAGATGATGGAGGCGGCGATGGGCAAGGAGGTCGCCGACGTCAGCCTGCGCCTGTGGACACCGATGGGCGTGGAGATCAAGTTCGTCAAGCAAGTGGCGCCCACGGTCGAGGAATTGACCAGCCGTCGGACGGAGGCGGGACCACGCGCCGGGGACTATCCCACGGGATCCTGGGGCGACGAGTCCCGCGACTACCACATCTGTGTCGAGGTGCCGGGCGCCGATCTCGGACAGGAGATGCTCGCGGCCCGCGTCTCGCTGATCGTGCCGCAGCCGGACGGCAGCGCCCAGACGCTCTCACAGGGGCTTGTACGGGCCGTGTGGACGGACGACATGACCGCGTCGACGTCGATCAACCCACAGGTGGCGCACTACACGGGCCAGGCGGAACTGGCGCAGGTCATCCAGCAGGGCCTCGACGCACGCAAGTCGGGAGATATCGACGGAGCCACGGCCAAACTGGGCCGCGCCGTTCAGCTCGCCAGCGCTTCGGGCAACGATGACACCGCCAAGCTGCTTTCGAAGGTGGTCGACGTGGTCGATGCCGTGGCAGGTACTGTTCGATTGAAGGCGAGGGTTGCCGAGGCCGACGAGATGACTCTCGAGACGCGGTCCACGAAGACTGTTCGCGTGAAGAAGTAGCACTGCCCATAAGCGCCACCCATAAGCACCACCCATACCACCAGTAGCCCCACCAGCAGCACGTACGGCCTTTGCGCCGGAGAAGGAGAGGGGGAAGCGCCGACATGCCGACCTGCCCGAACGGACACCAGTCGGGTTCCGAAGACTGGTGCGAGGTCTGCGGTCACCGCATGGCCGGTGCCGTACCGCCCCCGCCGCCGCCCCCGGCCGCTCCCGGCTACGGCTACCCGCCGCCGGGCCCCGGCCAGGACCCCGGATACCCGCCGCAGGACCCCGGATATCAGCAGCAGGACCCGGGATTCCCGCCGCAGGGGCACGGACGCCCGCACCTGTCCGCCGTGCCCGACCAGGCAGCCGAGGCCGAGCTCTGCCCGCAGTGCCGCACGCCCCGCGAGGCGAACGCGCCGTTCTGCGAGGAGTGCCGCTGGAACTTCCTGACGAACACGGCCACCTCGTACACCCCGGCCGCCCCGCAGCCGCCGGCGCCGAACCCGGCGCAGCAGTTCCAGCAGGGCGCGGGAGCGCAGCAGCCCGGCCAGGACCCGTTCGGGTACCAGGGCTCGCGGCCGTCGCAGATGAACCGCCCCGCCGAGCCGATCCCACCGTTCGGCAACGGCCACGGCAACCCGCCCGGCCAGGTGCCTCCGCCGTACGGCGGCGAGGCGCCCCTGCCGCCGTACAACGGCGGCGACCAGTACAACGGCGGCGACCAGCCGGGTCAGCCCCCGCAGGCGTTCCAGCAGGCTGGCGCCCCGCCGGGGCAGCAGCAGGGTCCGCCCGCGCCTCCCGCGTTCCCGCAGGAGAGGGGGGCTCCGCCTGCGCAGCCGCAGCAGCCCGGCCCTTCGGCTCCCGGCGGCCCGCCCTTCGGCGGCGACGACGACTGGATGCTCTCGCCGCCCTCGTCGCAGGCCCCGGGCCCCGGCGCCCCCCAGGCTCCCGAGCAGGGCGGCTGGGGTCAGCAGCAGCCGCCGCAGACTCAGGCACCGCAGGGCCCTCCGGGCTATCAGGCCGTGCCGGGTCCCGGTTCCGGCACGGTCTCCTGGTCGGCGACGATCGGTCCGGACCGTGAGTACTTCATGGCGATGATGCACCGCAGCGGCCCCGAGGCGTCGGGCCTGAATCTGCCCGCGTACTCGCCCGAGCAGCAGCGCCCGCTGGCCGGCAACCAGATCACGATCGGCCGCCGCCGCCACTCCACGGGCGACACCCCGGACATCGACCTGTCGGTGCCGCCGGAGGACCCGGGCGTATCGCACCAGCACGCCGTCCTGGTCCAGCAGCCGGACGGCACCTGGGCGGTCGTCGACCAGAACTCGACCAACGGCACCACGGTCAACAGCGGCGAGGAGCCCATCCAGCCGTTCGTCCCGGTGCCGCTCCAGGACGGCGACAAGGTGCACGTGGGCGCCTGGACGACGATCACGATCCGGCACGCCTAGGACTGGACCGAGTCACCGCGACTCACGCGAGTGGCCAGGCGTACGGCCCTTCGGGGTCGTCCAGCCAGGCCCACTCGTGCGTCCCGCTGACGGTGACCCCGAACCGCTCGCGCACAGGACGGTCCTCGCGCTGCCACAGGGCGAGGGCCTCGTAGGGATCAAGACTCCCTGCGGTCAGTTCCAGGAGAAAACGGAACAGCTCGTTCTGCAGGGCCTTGCGCGGCAGCCCCCCGAGGTGCTGCTCGTGCGGGGCCCTCGTGCTGCCGCCCCGCAGCGGCACGAAGTACGCGGGGGTGTGCAGGAACCGGCCCTCGGCGTAGGTGGCGTCCCGCACCGTGAGCGTGATCAGACCGGTGGCCAGCGGGGCCAGGATGCGCGCGCCGGGACGGCTCTGGGCCAGCCAGGCGCGCGGCACCGACGGCAGGGTGCAGGTCGCGATGATCCGGTCGTACGGGCCGCGCTCGGGGCATCCGGCGGTCCCGTCGCCGGTCACGACACCGGGGTGGTAGCCGGCGGTCGCGAGATGCAGCCGCGCGGACTCGGTGATCTCCGGGTCGAGGTCGACGGTGGTGACGTGCTCCTCGCCGACCCGGTGCGCGAGCAGGGCCGCGTTGTAGCCGGTGCCCGCGCCGATCTCCAGGACGTCACAGTCCCCCTCCCGCAGATCCAGCTCGTCCAGCATCTTCGCCATCAGGGAGGGCTGGCTGCTGGAGGAGAGCAGCTCTCCGTCGCGTACGCGGGTGGCGAGCGGGGCGTCGGCGTAGGCGCCGCGCAGCCAGCGTGCCCGGCGTGCGGGGTCGGGGTCCTCGCCCCACAGGCGTTCGTAGCCGCCGCCACCCGTGGTGACGTAGTAGTACGGCACGAACAGATGCCGGGGTACCTGCTCGAACGCCGCTCGCAGTGCGGGGTCCCGCGTCCAGGCACCGCTCTCCTCGATCGCGCGCACCAGAGCGGACCGGGCCTCGGCGGCGATGAGCGGGTCGATCGCGGATCCCATACGACCACTGTGCTGCGGTATGGCCCGTGATGCGAGCGGCCGGACCCACATCTTCCATGCTCGGACCTACGACTTCCGTACTCGGCCGCCCCGTCTGAGACCATGGACGGTGTGAATGAGATCCCGCACGGCACGCTTCAGGAGCAGACGTTCTACGAACAGGTCGGCGGCGAGGAGACCTTCAGGCGCCTGGTGCACCACTTCTACCGAGGGGTCGCGGAGGACCCGCTGCTGCGGCCGATGTACCCGGAGGAGGATCTGGGCCCGGCCGAGGAGCGCCTCGCACTGTTCCTGATGCAGTACTGGGGCGGCCCGCGCACCTACAGCGACAACCGCGGTCACCCCCGGCTGCGGATGCGGCACGCCCCGTTCACGGTCGACAGGGCGGCGCACGACGCCTGGCTGACGCACATGCGGACCGCGGTCGAGGAGCTCAAGCTCTCCGAGGAGCATGAGCGGACGCTGTGGAACTACCTGACGTACGCGGCGGCTTCCATGGTCAACTCCGAGGGCTGACGGCTCCCTCCCACACGTCCCCTCCCACACGCCCCCCTAACATCCCATCCCCTTCCCGAACTGCCTGCACTCTGAAAGCATCCGTACAGACTTTCGGGGGACGTACGGCGTACGGCACGGGCATGGGTACGGGGGGTCGAGGGGGCTGTGGCGGGGTTCATTTTTCTGCGCGTGCGCGCACATCGGCTGCTGCTGTCCGCCGCGCTCCTCGCCGTGCTCCTCACCACCGCGGTCCTGGCCACGCTCACGGCCTTCTCCGGCTCCATCGGTGACGTGGCCCTCCGGCACAGCCTGCGTACGCGCTCGGCGGCACAGGCCTCGCTCGCCGTGCGGGCCCAAGTCCCGCCCGGCGACCGGGAGTCGGCGGAACGGGCGGTGCGCGACGCGGCACGGCGCACGTTCGACGGGCTGCCGGTGGGGCTGCGGTCCCTGGCCCGTTCGGGGCCGTACGCACTGCCCGGCGCGCGACAGGGCGGCGAACCGGATCTCACGCACTTCGCGGCGCTCGACCGGTCCAGGGTCCGCCTGACGAAGGGGAGTTGGCCTTCTCCGTACGGGAAGTCGCGGGGCAAGGAGGTCGAGGTGGCCCTCCCCGAGACGGCCGCCACCCGGCTGAAGCTCGGCCCCGGCTCCGCCCCGCTCACCCTCACCGACCGGCTCACCGGGCCGAAGATCACCGTCCGGGTGACCGGCGTGTACCGCCCCGCCGACCCCAACGAGCCCTACTGGCAACTGGATGACCTCGGCGGCCGTGGCGTACGCGAGAGCGTCTTTCTGACGTACGGGCCGCTGCTCGCCGACCCGACAGTCCTGGGGCACGTCTCGGCGGACCGTACGCACTGGCTGGCCACGGCGGACTTCCGCACCATGACCACGGACCGCGTCGACGCGCTGCGTGCGGCGGCGAAGAGCGGTCCTTCCGCGCTCGCCAAGTCCCCGTCCCTGAGCGGAAATCCGAGCGCGAGTACCGCACTCCCCGAGGTCCTCGACCGAGCCGAGCGCGCACTCCTGGTGTCCCGTTCGACGCTGCTGATCGTCGCCCTTCAGCTGATCATGCTCGCCGGATACGCGCTGCTGCTCGTGGCCCGGCTGCTCAGCGGGGAACGCGGCGGCGAGACGGGCCTGCTCCTCGCGCGCGGCGGCTCGCGCGGCCGGGTGGTGTGGCTCTCCACGGTCGAGGCACTGCTGCTCGCGCTGCCCGCCGCGGTGCTCGCTCCGCTGCTCGCGGGCCCGCTGACCCGGCTGCTCGCGGGGCGGGGAGCCCTTGCCCGGACGGGGGTGCGGCTCGACGGGACGGCGGGCGTGGGGGTGTGGCTGATCGGGGTCGTCGCGGCCCTCGGCTGCGCGCTCGCGGTGGTCGCGCCCGCGCTCTCGGCGAACACCGGGTCGCTTCGGCGGGCACGGTCCGCCGCGCTGCCCGCACCGCTGCGGGCAGGCGCCGATGTGGGCCTCCTGGTGATCGCGGCGGTGGCGTACTGGCAGCTGGACGGCAGGACGTCCGGCTCCGGCGCGCTGAGCGGCGACGGCTCGGGCGCTCTCGGCATCGACCCGCTCCTGGTGGCCGCACCCGCCCTCGCGCTGCTCGCGGGCACGGTCGTGACGCTGCGCCTGCTGCCGCCCGCCGCGCGTCTGGCCGAGCGGCAGGCGGCGCGGGGGCGCGGCCTGCCCGGCGCGCTCGCGGGCTGGCAGCTGAGCCGCCGCCCGCTGCAAGGCGCGGGACCCGTACTGCTGCTCGTCCTCGCCGTGGCGATGGGCATGTTGGCGATCGGCCAGAGCGCCTCCTGGGACCGCTCGCAGGAGGACCAGGCGGACTTCAGGGCCGGTACGCAGATCAGGGTGCTCGGCAGCCGGGTCCCGGAGCAGCGGCAGCCCGAGGTCTACGCATCGCTGCCGGGCGTACGGCAGGCCGCGCCCGTCGTGCGCTCCACGATGGACCTCTCGGGCAGCCGCCAGGCGACGCTGCTCGCGCTCGATGGGGCGCGGGCGATGCCGGGGCTGCTGATCCGCGAGGACCGCGGGGAGCGCTCCTCGATGACCGAGGCATTGAAGTCACCGGAGCCAGGGGCGGTCGTGACCGAGCGGTTCCTGCGCTCCAGCGGGGCGGATGTGGGCTCCCGGATCGATGTGCCGCTGGGCGGCCGTTCGTTGCGGGTGACCATCGTCAAGGCGGTGGCTGAGCTGCCGACCACGGAGGCGGCCGAGGGGTCGGAGGGCACGGACGCGTCGGGCGGCGGGGGCGCGTCCGACGGCGGCGCCCTGCTGCTCGACCTGCCTGGCGCGAACGCGCTGCTCAAGAAGGACGGCAAGGCGCCCCTGTCCCCCACCGAATGGTGGCTCACCACCCGCCCCGGCGCCTCCGCGCAAGCAGCCGCCGCCCTGCGCGCCCGCCCCGACATCGACCCCGAACAGGTCCTCGTCCGGGACGAGATCGCCGCGGAGCTGCGTGATGACCCGCTGGGTGCGGGCCCGCAGTCCGCGCTGCTCGCCGTGGCGCTGGCGGCGGCCGCCCTCGCCGCTGTGGGCTTCGCCGTGAGCGCGGCGGGTTCGCTGCGGGAGCGTACGGCGGAGTTCGCGGTGCTCCGCGCCCTCGGCACCCCGCGCCGTCAGCTGGCCCGCCTGATCGCGGCGGAACAGGGTTTCCTGCTCGGCCTCGCCCTAGTGGTGGGCGTAGCCCTGGGAGCAGTCCTGACCCGTGCGGTCGTCCCCTTGATCGTCCTCACCGGCGAGGCCACCCAGCCCATCCCGCCGGTCCTGGTGGAGCTGCCGCTCCCCCGAGTGGCCACGCTGCTGGCTGCGACGGCGGCCGTCCCCCTCCTGATCATCGCTGCCCTCGCCCTGCGCCGGGGAGACCCGACGGTGTCCCTGCGCCACGACGGAGGCAACTGACGTGCGCCCCGCCCCCGTTGCTCCCGCCACTCGCGTTACTCCCGTTTCCTCCGTCGCCCCTGTCGCCCCCTGGACCCGCACCCGCCTGCGCGCCGCGCCCCTGTCCTCCCTCGCGCTCGCGCTGCTCGTGCTCGCCACCGCGTTCCTCGCCGCCGTGTTTCCGCGCGCGGTCGACGCGTACGAGAGCGAGGGCGTGCGCAGCGCCATCGCCGGAGCCGGGCCCGCGCGCACCGGAATCCAGCTGGGCGCACCCGCCCCCGGACTCGACGCGGACCAGCGGGAGCGGGAGGAGGCGCTGCGGGGTGCTGCCCTGCGCGATGGGAACCGCAAGGTCGTCGCGGCCGTGCCGCCGCCCCTTCGCGTCGACGGCGCGCAGTCCTCGTACGGCGCACAGACCCTGGAACCGCCCGAGGGGCTCGACCGCCGGCTGCCCCGCCCCGACCAGATCGCCCCGCAGTTCACCCTGGCCGCGCAGGCCGGTGTCGACGCCCACGCGCGCGTACGCGAAGGTCGGCTCCCGAAGGGCGAGGGGCTGACCTCGGACAGCCGCCGGGTCGAGGCCGCCGTGACCGCGGACACCGCCCGCACCATGAGGCTCCAGACCGGCTCCACCGTCCATGTGCCATCCGTCCTCGGCGAGCGCGTCACCGTACGGATCACCGGGATCCTCGAACCTCAACGCCCCAAAGGGGCCTACTGGTCGTACGACCCGATCCTGCGCACCCCCTCGCTGATCGACGTGCCGGGCAACGCCCAGGAACCGAAGAAGCGCTGGCACGCCGCCCTGCTGCTCGCGCCGGGCGCGGGTCCTTTCCTGCCCGCCGTCGACCAGAATCCGCAGCGGTACTGGCGCCTCGCCCCCGACCCAGGCGCCCTGACCGCCCACGATCTGTCCGCCCTGAAGCGGCACATCACCTCGCTCGAAGGCGGGCCGCTGCGCACCGAGTTGCGCCGCTTCACGCATGAGGACGCGCTGGTCTCCACCGATCTCGACAAGGTCGTCGCCGGGTACGAAGGGCTGCGCGACGCCGTGACACCGATCGTCGCGGTGGCCGCGTACGGCATCGGTGGAGTCGCCGTCGTCGTCCTCCTGATGACCTGCTCGCTCACCGCCGTACGACGACGGAACGAGCTCGCGCTGCTCCGGGCGCGCGGTGCGTCCGTGCGCGGCGTGGCGGGGCGGCTGCTCGCCGAGACGTCGGTGGTGGCGGTGCCGGCCGCCGCGCTCGGGCTGCTGCTCGCGTTCCTCGTCGTGCCGCACGCGCGCGCGTGGCCTTCGGCAGCGGCGGCGGCCGGAGTGTGCGTCCTCGCCTGCGCGGCGCTCCCGGTCCGTGCGGCGTTCGCACACCGCGGGCAGCGGGCGCACGAGGGCCGCGACGATCTGGTGACGGCGCGCCCTTCGCGGCGCCGCACGGTGGCCGAACTGGTGCTGCTCATCCTGGCCGTGGGGGCGGTGGCGACGCTGCGGCGAGGGGGTCTGGGGAGCTCGGGCGGTGCGAGCGGCTCCGCGGATGGTCTTGTCGGTGCGGATGGCCCTGGCGGTGCGGACGGTCTTGGCGGTGCGGATGGTCTTGTCGGTGCGGACGGTCTTGGCGGTGCGGACGGGCTTGTCAGTGCCGCGCCCCTCCTCGTCGGCGGTATCGCCGCACTCCTTCTCGTACGGCTGTATCCGCTTCCGTTGCGCCTCTTCGCGCGCCCCTTCGCCCGTCGCCGCGGCGCCCTCGGGTTCCTGTCGACGGCGAGCGCGGGCCGCGCCTCCGCAGCCCAGGCACTGCCCCTGCTCGGCCTGCTGCTCGCCCTGACGACGACGGCGTTCGGCGGCTCCGTCCTGACCGGCGTCGCCGACGCCCGTGACCGTACGGCGCTCCTCGCGGTGGGCGCGGACGTCCGCGTGGACCGCGGCAACGGCAATCTGCCCGCCGGGCTCGCCGCCGAGATCCGAAGGGCGCCGGGCGTGGGCGAGGTGGCGGGCGTCCACATCGACTGGTACCTGGAGCTCCCCGACCACTCGAACGCCCCCTTGGTCGCGGTCGACCCGGCGGTCTACACCCGCCTCACGCGCACCACGGGCCTCGGCCCGCTCAATGAGGACGAGTTGGCGGCACCCCGCGACCGCCGCGCCACCCTGCCCGCCGTGGCATCGCCGGAGGTGGCCCGACGGCTCGGCAAGGGAACGCACAGCTTCCGCACTCCCGCCGGGACCTTCAAGGCAGCGGTCGGCGCGGTCCGGAGCGGCACCCCCGCGCTCCCCTCGGGCAGCGCGTTCCTGCTGATCGACAAGCGCCGGCTCGACCACCCCGATGACACCGCGCTCCTGGCCACCGGCGCCTCGGGGCGACGCATCGACGCGGCGGCGCTGACCAGGTCGGCGAAGGCCGCGGGCGCCGACATCGAAGCGACGTTCCGCGCCACCGAACGCGCCTCGCTCACCGACTCGCCGCTCCAGGCGGGGGCCGAGCGGATCTACCGGGCGGCGATCGCGGCAGGCGCCGGGTACGCCGTCCTCGCCGTCCTGCTCGCCCTCCTGCACTCCGCCCCGCAGCGGGCCGCGCTCCTGGCCAGGCTGCACACCCTGGGCCTGAGCAGAAGGCAGGGGCGCCGCCTCCTGGTCCTGGAATCACTGCCGCAGGCGCTGCTCACGGCGTGCGGCGGGGTGCTGGTCGGATGGGCGGCGATCGCGCTCCTCGCGCCCGGTGTCGACCTGGCGCAGGTCGCCCTCGCGGCCCGCGGCACGCTCGCGGGGCTCGGCGATGTGACGCTGCGGGCCGATCCATGGTCCTTGCTGCTGCCTGCCGTGGGGGTGGTGATCCTCACGGCCGGGGTCGCCTTCGTACAGGCGTGGTGGGCGGCGAGGCGTACGACCGTGACCGAGCTGAAGACAGGAGACACCAAATGACACCCGGCACGCCAACGGCCGCGACCATGTCCTCACTCGCGGAGCTCGAAGCACGGGCCACCGCCCACCGCGACCGCCCCGTCTATGGTCATGACGCCCTGATCACCTGCGATCGGCTGGTCCGCATCTTCTCCACGGACGGCGTCGAGGTGCAGGCGCTCCAGGGGCTCGATCTGTTGGTCCGCGAGGGCGAGTTGATGGCTCTGGTCGGCGCTTCGGGCAGCGGCAAATCGACGCTGATGAACATCCTCGCGGGGCTCGACGAGCCGACCGCGGGCGCGGCGCGGGTCGCGGGCCGCGATCTCCTCGCGATGGGTGCGAAGGAGCGGCTGCACTACCGCAGGGAGGCGGTCGGCTTCGTATGGCAGCAGACGGCACGCAATCTACTGCCGTACCTGACGGCTACTCAGAACATCACACTACCCATGCAGTTGAAGGGAGGCGGAGGCCGCCGAGGTCGCCGCACTGGTCGATCGACACACGCACGCAAGTCCGAACGTGCCGCTGAACTCCTGGAGTTGATGGCGGTGTCCGACATTCGCGACCGGCGTCCGCACCAGCTCTCCGGCGGTCAGCAGCAGCGCGTCGCCATCGCGGTGGCCCTGGCCAACAACCCGTCGGTCCTGCTCGCCGACGAACCCACCGGCGAGCTGGACTCGCACACCGCCGAGCAGATCTTCGGCGCGTTCCGCACCGCGAACGAGGAGTTGGGCACCACCATCGTCATCGTCACCCACGACCAAGCGGTCGCCTCCGAGGTCCGCCGCACAGTCGCCATCCGCGACGGACGCACCTCGACGGAGGTCCTGCGCCGCACGGAGGTGGACGCGTCGACGGGCCAGGAGTCGGTGACCTCCCGCGAGTACGCGATGCTGGACCGCGCGGGACGTCTACAGCTGCCCGCCGATTACACGGCGGCACTGGACATGCGGGACAGGGTGGCGCTGGAGCTCGAACGGGACCACATCGGGATATGGCCGGACGACGAACAGACCGCCCGGGAGGCCGACCGCTAGGCCAACCTCTAGGCCGGCGTCACTGAAAGTCCGCCAACTCCGGCTCGACGCACGGCAATAGACCCATAGTCCGTACGCAGCCGCAGCCACGCACCGGACGACAGCAGGTCGAGCGATTCCCCCCGGAGGAAGCCCAGCGCCTGCGCGGCATGAGCGGCCCGCACGGGGAGCCCGGTGTCCCCGATGGTCCTGGACCAGATCTCCCGCCCCACCTGATCGAGCTCCACCCGGATCCGCCGCTCCGGCGGCAACTCCTCGACCCGGGACTTGAATTCAGCGACAGCCGCAACAACAAGGCCCCGCACAGCGTCCACCGGCGGCAGCCCCGGCTCCGGCTGCCAGCCGCCCCTGGGCGGAAGCACACCGGCCCACGGCGGCCCGGTGACGGCCGACGGCACGTCAGCCACACCCGCTGTCGCGGCGGACTCCGCCGACTCCCCTACGGACTCGAGGAGTTCACCGGCGGAGACGGTGACATCGAGCATCGTGTCGAGCCCATGCTCGTACGGCTTCGCGAGCCGCGCCGTCCGGATGGCGAGCACCTCGAACGAAGGCGGCCGCCCGAACACGGCGAGGGTGTCCCCCGCCGCCTGGAGACGGACCGCCGCGGCCTTGTCGTAGTGGATCAGCCGGGCCAGGAAGGCGGCGAGGTCTCCCGCCTCCCCGGCATCGGCGAAGTGCAGCCGCGCCGTCATGCGACGAGCGCCTCCGCACTCTCGTCCTCATCGCCGTAACCGTCCATGAACGTCAGGAGCACGGCCTTCTCCTCGGCGGTGATCCGCCGAGGCCGCTGCGTCTCCAGATTGAACGGGACGACGATCGTCGAGGCCCGCACATACACCTGCTCGGGGTCCTTGACCTCGTACGAGATGGTGAGCGAGGCAGCGCCTATCTTCGTCACCCACGACTCGATGGTCACCGGCGAGTGCCGGTGCACCAACGGCCGTACGTAGTCGATCTCATGGCGGGCCACGACGGACCCGCCGGAGAACGACGGGCTGCCGTCCCCGGGCGCGAGCCGGAACATGAAGTCGATCCGCGCCTCTTCCAAGTACCGCAGGAAGACGGCGTTGTTGACGTGCCCGAAGGCATCCATGTCCGACCACCGGAGGGGGCAACTATAGATATGCCGACTCATGTAAGTCTCTGCCTCTGCTTCTGCTTCTGCCTCTGTCTCAGCCTCGAGTGAGCTTCTTGTAGGTGGCACGGTGCGGACGAGCCGCGTCGGCGCCAAGACGCTCGATCTTGTTCTTCTCGTAGGACTCGAAGTTGCCCTCGAACCAGTACCAGGTGGAGTCACCCTCGTACGCGAGGATGTGCGTGGCGACGCGGTCGAGGAACCACCGGTCGTGGGAAATGACCACAGCCGCGCCCGGGAACTCCAGAAGCGCGTTCTCGAGGGAGGACAGCGTCTCCACGTCGAGGTCGTTAGTGGGCTCATCCAGGAGGAGCAGGTTGCCGCCCTCCTTGAGGGTCAGCGCCAGGTTGAGGCGGTTGCGCTCACCACCGGAGAGCACGCCGGCAGGCTTCTGCTGGTCGGGCCCCTTGAACCCGAAGGCGGAGACGTACGCCCGAGAGGGCATCTCGACCTGCCCGACATTGATGTAGTCGAGCTCGTCCGACACGACGGCCCACAGGGTCTTCTTCGGGTCGATGTTGGCACGGCCCTGGTCGACGTAACTGACCTTGACCGTGTCGCCGATCTTGATCGCGCCGGAGTCCGGCTGCTCCAGGCCCTGGATCATCTTGAACAGCGTGGTCTTGCCCGCGCCGTTCGGACCGATGATGCCGACGATGCCGTTGCGCGGCAACGAGAAGCTCAGATTGTCGACGAGAACCTTGTCGCCAAAGGCCTTCGAAAGATTCTCGACCTCGACGACGATCGAGCCGAGACGCGGACCCGGCGGAATCTGGATCTCCTCGAAGTCCAGCTTCCGCATCTTGTCCGCCTCGGCGGCCATCTCCTCGTAACGGGCAAGACGCGCCTTGGACTTGGCCTGACGCCCCTTGGCGCTGGACCGCACCCACTCGAGCTCTTCCTTGAGCCGCTTGGCACGCTTCTCGTCCTTGCGGCCCTCGACCTTGAGACGCGTGGACTTCTTCTCCAGGTACGTGGAGTAGTTGCCCTCGTACGGGTGGGCGCGGCCACGGTCGAGCTCGAGGATCCACTGGGCGACGTTGTCCAGGAAGTACCGGTCGTGAGTGACCGCTACGACAGCGCCGGCGTACTGGGAGAGGTGCTGCTCCAGCCAGTTCACCGACTCGGCGTCGAGATGGTTGGTGGGCTCGTCGAGGAGGAGCAGGTCGGGCGCCTCGATGAGGAGCTTGCAGAGCGCGACGCGGCGCTTCTCACCACCGGAGAGGGTGGTGACAGGCCAGTCGCCCGGCGGGCAGCCGAGCGCGTCCATGGCCTGCTCGAGCTGGGCGTCGAGGTCCCACGCGTTGGAGTGGTCCAGGTCCTCCTGGAGCTTGCCCATCTCGTCCATGAGCGCGTCGGAGTAGTCGGTCGCCATGAGCTCGGCGACCTCGTTGAAGCGCTTGAGCTTGCCCATGATCTCGGCGGCGCCGTCCTGGACGTTCTCCAGAACGGTCTTCGACTCGTCGAGCTCCGGCTCCTGCATGAGCATGCCGACGCTGTACCCGGGCGAGAGGAAAGCATCACCGTTCGACGGCTGCTCGAGCCCCGCCATGATCTTCAGCACCGTGGACTTACCGGCGCCGTTGGGACCCACGACACCGATCTTGGCGCCAGGAAGGAAGCTCAGGGTGACGTCATCAAGAATCACCTTGTCGCCGTGCGCCTTGCGCGTCTTGCGCATGGTGTAGATGTACTCAGCCAAGAGAAACCGTCCGGCAATCAGTGAGTGGGCAGATACACCCCATCTTGCCTGACGGCCACCTACCGGGGGAAACCAGTATGGCTGGGGGGCCATGACCTGGACGTTCTCCGACTACTTGGGTAGTTGACCTGTCACTGGCTGTCGCTATCGGTCGCTGCTGAGCGACCTCGCACGGCCCAG
Organism: Streptomyces sp. NPDC048441; assembly: GCF_043200235.1. Lineage (NCBI taxonomy): Bacteria > Bacillati > Actinomycetota > Actinomycetes > Kitasatosporales > Streptomycetaceae > Streptomyces > Streptomyces sp. NPDC048441. Next base: position 339,236 of record NZ_JBICXM010000001.1, on the reverse strand, counting down.
GGACGGCCTAGGGCCCGGCCTCCAAGGACTGTCCGCGACTGGGGAGCAATCGGGAGTTGCTCGCTGTGAGCCAAGTGAAGGTGCGGTCCGGTTCGAGGCGCCTGTCAACCTCTCGTGGTCGACTCGGACACACCGAGGTCTCGGCGCATGATCTTGCGGAGTTCCGCGACCGCCGAATCGAACCTGTCCTCCAACGCCCGGTAAGCAGTGCTCTCGACAGCAGCGCTGTCCATGAGCAGGTCGCGCGTATCCCTCAGGACGACGAATGCGGCGCGTGAGGCCTCGACGACGTCGTGCGGCGCGGTAATGGCTAGCTGGTGGCGGATCTCGTACGCCCCCAGAGGGCGCCAGAAACAGTTCGAGCACCCTCTGGGCGCGTTCATCCACAGGGATGTCTGCCTGCACGCACTCGTTGAGCGCTGTCCGCATTCGCGAGAGCGCAGCGGTGTAGTCGGCGTAGAGCTGCCGACGCACGTCGAGACTCTGACCGGCACGCTCCCTGCGCCAACTGACGCGATCAGCCATCAGCGTGGAACCGACCCCGATGACCGCGCCAAGCAGCGTACTTACTGGCGATATCCACTCCATGGCGGAGGAGCTTAGACGGCGATAGACGTCGCCCTGCTAGCGACTGATCGGAACCTCGTAGACGATCTCGCAGAGAGCAGCGGGCACCACGATGTCCGCCGTCTCCACGGGTCGGCCCTCGTCGCTGTAGTACGTCCGACGGATGTGAGTGACGAGGGCCGCCTTCTGAATTCCCAGGAGTGACGCTTCCTCGGCAGTCGCCTGCCGCGGTTCCGGCTGCTCCACGGCGTGGCTGACGGTGACGCCGATCGCGGCCATCCGGTTCACGACGCCTACCCCGGCATGCGGGCCGCCCTCAGGGAGAACGACGAGAGTGCCGCCGGTGAGCTCGTACGGCTCCCAACTCGTCGACAGCTGAACCGGCTTTCCGTCGGCGAGGAACTCGTAGGCGGTTCGGACGCACAGATCACCCTCGGCGATACCGAGCCGCGTGGCGACATCAGCCGGCGCGGGGAGCTTGGCATCGGTGCGACTCTCCCAGTCCCCTTGCCTACCCACGGCCTTCATGTCCGCACGAAACGGGGAGCTCTGGCGCTGCTCGCGCGCCGCCGAACGAACAACCCGCACGCGCTTCCGGGGCTCGGCAACGTAGGTGCCAGAACCGGCACGCCCCTCCAGCACCCCCTGGGAGATCAGAAGCTCCTGGGCCCGGCGCACCACGTTGTCGCCCACGCCGCATTCCTGGGCGATCTGAGCGCGGGAAGGGAGCCGATCTCCGGGCGTCCACACGTGCTCCGCGACCCGCCGCCGGAGCTCGTCGGCGATGCGGAGATAAGGAGGCTGCTCAGACATATGGAAAATCTAGTCCACTAGCCCTAATCTAGTTAACTAGCTTAACTCAAAGTGATCGCCGGTGACGGAGGCTGCCCTGTGCCTGCTGCAGAAGTGAGCGCAGAGGCCATCGCCGCACGGTTATCAGCCCTCGGGCTCACCACGCGCGTGGAGGAGCACGACCGAGACACGTCGATCGAGGCGGAGGTACCGGAATCGCTCTCCGCCGAGTCATGGCGGGAGGCCCTGGAAGTGGTGGCGGAGGCGGACCGGTTCGGCCTCCTCGCCACCAGCTTGAACAGCCGCACCCTCTGGGCGGCCGTACGCAAAGCGGTCCCGACGACGGGTGACGTCGACGGACCGAGCGATCAGCGATAGGAGCTGAACAACGTGTCCATCCGTACCGAGCGCTCCCCTTTACGGGTCTACAAGGAGCGCGCACGACAGCGCTCGGCAGAGGAACTTCGCCCCGCGCTTATGGCCAGCTGGTGCGCCCGGACCGGTGCCTGCTGATGCCCTCTAATCCCTGGCGCCCCATCACGCACACCCAGGCCGCCCCCTACCGGTCGAGCGCGTGCCGACTCGGTACGCACCACGCATGCGCGGAGTCCAACCCCGCTTCAGCGCCGATCGACGTTCCCGTGATCTATGAGGCGTGCGCTTGTCCCTGCCACGCGGCGGCCAACCCGCAAGCGCCCGTGGAGGTACCGCGGTGAAGGGATCAGCGCCAGGCGGCGCGCAGGTCTACACAGTCGTGATCAGCGCGACCAGCGTGCAGTGCGGTGACGTCATTCAGATCGGCGGCCAACCCTCCTGGGTGACAGACCTTTTTCAGCTGCCCCAGGGCTGCAAACAACTCGTCTTCGACTCGGGCGAACTGCTGACTATCAACCCGCAGAGCCGCCTCGTCGCACTTCGGACGACGAGAGGAACGTGACCCATTCGATGCTCTCTCGCCGTCACTGCATCGCGAACGACCTCCGCGACCGGATCACGGCCGGTCGGCTCAAGCCGGGCGAGCGCCTCCCCTCCGAGGCTCAACTAGCCGCCCAATACGAAGTCAGCACAGCGACGCTGCGGAGTGCTCTAGCAGTGCTGCAAGCGGAGGGCCTAGTCGACAAGATCCACGGCAAGGGGAACTTCGTTCATCGCTCTCTACGCAGAATCACGTATGTCGGCGGCTCTGGCACGCGGCCTCCGCAGATCGCTGCCGACGCAGCGCTGCGCATCACGGTCCGCACTACCAAGATCCGGGCGCGCGGCCATCTGACAGCCCTCTTACAAGTGTCGACCGGAAGCCCACTCACGGAGTTTCTCTGCCTGAAATACGAGGCGAAGTCGCCCCACAGCCTGGCTCGCATTTACGTCCCCCGCGACCTGGCGCCGGCCGCCATGCTCAACGAGCCGTCTATGTCCCACGAAGCAGCGGCGAGCTTCGCAGTACTGCTCCCGACACCCGCCAACGTCAGGGAGACAGTCAGCGCTCGCCTCCCAACGCGAGACGAAGCCTCGACCCTTCAAATCAGCTCTGCACTAGCCGTCCTCGCGATCACACAAGTGACGGCCGACATCACTGGGCGCGTGATCGAGGCTGCACTCCTAGTGCTCCCCGGGGACCGCGCCGACGCGGTCTTCACTAACAACCACGCAATCGACGAAGGACGGCCGGAAAGATGACCTACCGAAACGAGTTGCGGCTCCTCCCCTGGTCAGGGCCAGACGGCAAGCCCTGCTACCTCAGCACCAATGACAACGGCGGCCACATGTCCCGTCTGGCCGACAACATCGAGGCGGTACACCTCGGGATGGCGGCGGCACTGCTGGAACAGTCACAGGAAGTACTGGACGGCGAGGATGCCGAGCCAGACCGGCTGCGCCTCCTGGTGACAGACCTGCAGGGAGCCTTGCGGAATGCGCTCCGCGTAGCAATCAGTCGCAGCACTTCTCAGCGGTGAGTACCTACCACCGCTAATGCCTAGCCTGTCTCAGTCGCCCCAACTCCCCCAGGTGACCCCGTTCCTCGGTCGGCATCTCTGGGCTGGAAGCCAAGCGATTAGAAGCGCTTGGCTCATCGGCTGCCGACCCGGCGCTGACCTGCTCGCGGTTCTCTCTTCCTACCACGCTCGACAACCGCGATGTGGCCGACAATACGCTGTCGCCATACGATGCCGCAGGTATCCAGGCCACCACTTCAGGGGGAAGAGGCAGTCGTGCAGATCGGCCAGTCGCAGCAGATCGAACGCGAGGGAGTGACTTGGATAGGCCACCTCGTCACCCGTGAACTCGGTTGGATCTTCCGAGAGCAGTCGACCGTCGACGTGGGCATCGACGCGCACTTCGAGGTTGTGGACCGTGCTACATCACGTGCAACCGGGCAACTACTTGCAGTTCAGATCAAGTCCGGTCAGAGCTACTTTGCGTCACCCACCAGCGATGGATGGTGGTTTGTTGCAAATGCGGCACATGTGGACTACTGGCTGGGGCACTCATTGCCAGTAATTGTGGCACTATACAATCCTGAGACGCGCAAGGTTTATTGGCAACACGTAAGCAACAGCACGGTGGTATCGACGGGAAGCGGTTGGAAAGTTCATCTCCCATCCGCACAGGAAATGACCGCTGATGCACGGGTTGCTTTGCGGCCTCTCACAAGGCCAGCATCCGAACTTGAGTCGCTCAATAACCCTCTCGCCTGGAAACTTGATAGCACATATATTCAGGGTGATTGGATAGCTACATTTGAGCTCTATCGAAACCTGTTGGCCGCTCGCCTGCCCATGCTCTTCCGGGCAATCGCTGTCGTAGGTCATGAACACAATGACCGCATCCCTGTCGATCTGGCCTTGTGGATGAAGTCAGGAAGCGGAACCATTGACGTGGCGCTCATCAGACCAGGCCAACCTTTGAGCCACCTCATTCGCTACGGTGAGGGACCGCGCTACCGCCCAATGGTTGGCGTAATTTGCGGCGCAAAGCACGTAAGCGACCACCCGGAACTGAGGGGGGCAAGGATCCAGCCTCCTTTGTTCTTCGCCTCTTGGGACCCGGAGAGCGGAGACGATCAATCTCTCAAATCTGCTGTTGCGCAAGCAATTACCTGGATTGGAGATGAGGAGTGGCTATGACGAATCCGAGGAACTGACAACAGCTTCCTGCGTAGACCAGTCACCCCGGTCATACCGGTGGTTCAGTGGACAGGAACGAAAGCGAACACCCCGGCTGATGTGATTGCTGTGCTCCTGTGCTACTGGCCGACGTCTGACAGGATGCAACGCAGGGAACCGGTTCCGTGCCAGGTGTGCCGCCACCACTTAACCCGTCTCCTCCTCCTGCCGGTCTAGCTCTTGCATAGAGGCACCTCCGAGCACCGGGTTAGGCGGCAGCCTATGCGGTGTGCGCTCATCGGAATTGCATAGGCCACTTCGTCCCAAGTCAGTCAAGGTCAAGACCGACCGCTACGGCACCGGTCTGCGCTCCCGCGCCCGCTACGTCGGGCCGGACGGCTCCGAGCAGTCCAAGAGCTTCCCGGACCGTCAGAAGGGGCTCGCCGAGAAGTGGCTCACGCGGGTCAAGGCAGACATGGACGCGGGCCAGTTCATCGACCCGAAAGCCGGGCAGATCACGTTCCGGGAGTACGCCGCGAAGTGGCTGGACGGCTTGACGACGGACCTCGGCAGTCAGGAAGTCGTGAACCGACGCATCCGGCTGCACGCGATTCCCTACCTGGGATCGCGTCCCATGGGCTCCTTCAAGCCCGAGCACATGCGCACCTGGCTGAACATGCTCAGCTTGGCGCTGCCGAATGCGACGTACCGCCGCGCCATTTACGACTCGGTGTCGTCGCTGTTCAACGCTGCGGTCGATGACGGAGTCCTCAGGTCGAACCCGTGCCACGCCCAATCGGTCAAGGCCCCCGAGCCTGAGCCCCGGCTGATCCATCCCTGGCCCGAGGAACGCGTGTTCGCTGTTCGCGCGGGGCTGCCTGACCGATACGCCGCCACAGTGGACGCGGGCGGTGGCTGCGGACTCCGCCAGGGAGAGGTGTTCGGCCTCGCCAAGGAGAACATCGACTTCGACACCGGCTGGGTGCACGTCCGCCAGCAGATCAAGCGCGTACGCGGCACGCTGGTCTTCGCGCCGCCCAAGCGGGGCAAGCTCCGGGACACTCCGCTCAGTCCCGTTGTGGCTGCGGGCTTCCGTGAGCACATAGACCAATTTCCGCCGGTCGAGGTCACCTTGCCGTGGAAGACGCCGGACGGTCCACTCGTGACCCGAAGGCTCGTCTTCACGAGCAGCGTGGGCAAGGCCATATGGCGCAGCTACTTCGATGACTACGTGTGGAAGCCCGCCCTGGCCTTCGCGGGCGTCATCCCGTCCAAGGCCCGCGGCGAGAAGCGCTACGCCGCCGCACCGGACGACGGCATGCATGCCCTGCGGCACTTCTACGCCTCGGTCCTCCTGGACGCTGGCGAAAGCATCAAGGCGTTGAGCGTCTACCTGGGACACTCGGACCCCGGCTTCACGCTGCGGATCTACACGCACTTGATGCCGAGCAGCGAGGCTCGAACCAGAACCGCCGTGTCCGCCGTCTTCCTGCGGAAGCCCGCCCCGGTCGTCGCCTCAGCGGCCTAACGGCCCACAGACGGCCCACGGCCCAGCTCCGGCCCCTGATTAGCGGTTCCCCCGCTGGTCAGGGGTCGTTGGCATGATCGGGCTCGGCAAAAACACCCCATCTTGCCTGACGGCCACCTACCGGGGGAAACCAGTATGGCTGGGGGGCCATGAACTGGACGTTCTCCGACTACTTGGGTAAGTAGTCCACCACTGACTGTCACCATCGGTCGTCGCCGAGCGACGTCGCAAGGCCCAGGGAGCTCTGATGGATCTCAATGGATCTCACCTGAGGCGCGGTCCAGATTTTTCGGAGTTCGGCAGTCTGCTGATGTCGAGAACGTGCCACCGGCTCCGTCCCAGGGACATCAGCGGCCAGCACCGGCCGCACAAGGAATAAGGAGAAACCAGCATGGCTATTCAGCGGATGGACAACGTCGGCATCGTCGTCGAGGACATGGATGCCGCCATCGCGTTCTTCGTGGAACTCGGTATGGAGCTGGAGGGCAGGGCGGAGGTCAAGGGCCTCGTCGCCGACCAGTGCACCGGACTCGACGGCGTCCACTGTGACATCGCGATGGTCCGGACCCCGGACGGCCACAGCCGCCTCGAGCTGTCGAAGTACCGCAGCCCCGCGGCGATCAGCGACGGGCCGCGGAACCGGCCGCACAACATTCTGGGCACGCACCGGGTCATGTTCGCCGTCGACGACATCGAGGACACCGTTGCCCGCCTGCGGCCTCACGGCGCCGAACTCGTCGGCGAGATGGCCCGGTTCGAGGACAGCTATCTGCTCTGCTACGTCCGCGGCCCGGAGGGCATCATCGTCGGACTGGCCGAGCAACTGCGCTGAGAAGGACGAACCGAACCACGCAGCCGAAAGGAGAGGCGTCGCAGGCAGAAGGGCACTAAGGGCATTCAGTCCTCCGACGGCTCCGCCGGCGCCTTCTTCTTGCGCAGGAGGAACATCGCCGCCGCACCGAGCACGACCATGAGGATCGCTATTCCGGCGATCATCGGCGTCGCGCTGGAACCGCCTGTCTCCGCGAGGTCACCGCTGCCGGTGCCGCCTGCCGACGCGGGGCTCGGCTGGGAGACGGGCTCCGTCTTGTTGCCTATCGTGCTGCCCTCGGTCTTGCAGTCGAGCACTCCCTTGAACCGCTTCTCGAAGCCGTTCGGCCCGTTGATCGTGAAGTCGTAAGGCTGGTCCTCCTGCAGCGGGATCGTCACGGTCCGCGACGTGCCGGCCTCGATGGTGTGCTTGAAGCCCATCAGCCGGAAGGTGAACGCCTGGTCCCCCTTGTTGCTCGCCGTGATGTCCACGCCGCCCTTGGCGCAGTTCTTCTCCGCGGACAGCGCCGGTATCGCGCCCTTCTTGGCCCAGCTGGCGTTCGCCGTCGCGGAGACCGTCGATTCGCTGGAGCCCGCCAGGATCTGCGTCTGGCTCCTGGTCTCGGAGGTGAAGGCGCGGCCGACCGGCACGGTGGTCGACGCCTGCACGGCGAGGGCCGCCGAGCCGTCCGGGGTGCCCTGGGGGACCTCGAAGAACAGCTGGCTGCCGTTGGCGGCGGACGTGACTGGCTTGCCGTCCTTGCCGACGACCTTCACTCCGCTCGCCGCCGAGTCCGCCGGCGGGGTCACGGACACCGCGTCCGCGTCCGTCCGCACGGTGACCGGACCGAGCCGCTCGCCCGCGCGCCCGGAGATCGCCGGTGGGTCGAGTGTCAGCGAAGCCTTGGGCTCGGCCGAGTCGCGTGCGCTCTTGTAGAGGTAGTCCGCGAGCTTCTCAGCCTGCGGGTCGACCGCCTCCACCTCGGCGCCGTCCGAGTAGCGCCAGATCGCCACCTGCGTGCCTGCCGCCGCCGCCTGTTCGGTGAGCGCTCGCGTGCCCGCCTTCCTGGCCAGCGTGGCGAGGTCGTTCACCTGCGGGTAGGAGTTCCGCAGGATCCAGCCGATCCGGCCCGCGTTCTTGTTGCCGTTCAGCGAAGTGCCACTCCAAGGCGTCTCCTCGTACTTCGCGTCCTTCTGCGTCGGGTTGTGGATATCGATGCAGTACGTCTGCAGAGTGCCGCCGTCGTCCACGGACATCTCGAAGAGTCCGGCGGGCACCCGCTGGCTCGCGCCGTGGTCACGGATGACGGCCTGGTCGTACGTCTGGAGTCCGCCCAGCATCGCGGTGGCTCCGCCCCGGTGCTGGGGAACATCGTCCGCCGCGGCCGCACCCGCGGTGGCTATCGCGCCCGTCGTGGCGAGACCGGTCGCCAGGGTCAGGGCGGCGAGGCGCGTGGCGCCTCGTCTCCGGAGAGACGGCATGGAGCACGCGGAACCGGCGGAGCGCCCGGAGAACCGGGCGAGCCCGGAGAACGCAGAGGACACAGAACGCGCAAAAGACACAGAATTCCCCTCCGGTCGGGACCCGTTCACATCGAGGGGGGTGGTCCCGCCAGCAGATTGAAGGGGCAGAATCACCTGCCACCTGCGTGGCATCAACTACCAACTGCCCCATGAGCTACGTCCGGCATCCTAGGGACGCGGCAGATGACGGTCCCCAGTACAGCCATTCGATAACCGATCCGAATCGGAATCGTTATCGCCAACACCCTGCCCGAGCTGGGCTTATCGACAAATCAACGGCACTCATTCGCCGATAAGCCGCACATCGGTCGCCCGTCGGGGGCGTGCGGGGAGCGTGCCGGGTGCGTGTCGAGTGCCTGCGGGGAGCGTGCTGGGTGCGGGTCGGAAGCCCGCCTGAGGTCCACCGGATGTCCGTCGACCGCCCGTCATCGGAAGCCTGCCGGACCTCCTCCCGCCCAACCGCCGATCACCCGCCGATCAAACGCCGATCAAACGCCGGTCGATCGCCGATTCCCCGTCTCTAACCGCCCCCTGACCCTCCGTCACCCCACCGGTTCCGGCTCCGCCTCGCGCACCGCCGCCGCCGCCTCCGCCATCGCCGCCGGATCCGTCAGCGCCGCGTTCGCTTTGAGTACGCGTCGGAACGCTGCCGTGCCGCGCGAGAGATCGTGGCCGATGACCATCGCGTCGATGTCCGCCGATGTCCAGTGCTGGCCACCCCGCTCCTCGTCACGAACCTTCAACTTCCCCTGCACGATGACTGGTTCACCGATCGTCAGTGATCCCTGCACGTTCGTCCCGAGTGTTCGCCTCGCCCACACCGTGAAGAAATTGGTGTGCCCGTCCGTCCAGACGTTCTGCACGGCGTCGTAGTACCGCGCGGTCACCGCGAGCCGGAACCGCGCGACCGGTCCGGAGGACAGCTCCCGGAACACCGGTGTCGTCGCGACGTTCCCCACCACCGTCACCAAGGTCTCGTTCATGCGCCGAACCCCTCCCTCGTCCACTCCGCTTTCGCTGCCGCCGCGGTCGGTTCCGCGGCTGCGATCTCAGAGTGGACCGGTCGGGAAGATCTCGCTGAGCCCTGTGGTCTACCGGCCAGTTGTGGATAACTCCCTCGCCCGAACGAGGGAGCAGAGCCATCTGGCGCTCAGCCGACAGCCGCCCCCGTCACCCGCACGTACTGCTCCCGCACCTCCCGATACCGCAGCAGCTCCGCCGCCACCGGATCCAGGACCCGCGCCCGTCCGCACCCGGCAGCCGCCTCCCGCAGTCGCCGTTCCGCGTCCAGGCCGTAGCGCCGCGCAGGCCCCCGTGCCGCCATCCGGCTCGCCCACTCCACGCAGGGACCGCCCACGATGCCCGCGAGCATCAACATCACCGGCACCCCCAGGTTCGGCGCGGCGATCCCGACGATCTGGCCCACCAGCCAAAGTCCACCCACGACTTGGAGCATCGTCATCGCCGCCTGGGCGAGGACCGCCACCGGCCACCACCCGGGCCGCGGCGGCCGCCCCTGGGGCACCCCCGCCGTCACCGTCAGCTCGTCAAGCGCATCGGGCAGCCCTTCAGCCCCGCGCACCGCCGCCTCCCGCACGGCCTGCCCCCACGGCAGGGGCAGCCCCGAAGCCGCCTCGTCGGCCACTGTGCGCACCGCGTGCTCGACGCGCTGCCGAGCCGTGGCCTCCTCGTCCGTCGCGGCCTGCGCCACGGGCCACCCCATGCTCCGCGGCGAGCGCTGGGCCTCGTACCAACGCCAAAGCCGCAACCAGGGCGTGCCACACGCCTTGCCCGCGTTGCGCCGCCAGGCCCGTTCAGCCGCCTGCCCCGCGGCGGCCGCCCCCACCGCGTCCGCGAGCCGGTCGGCGAATTCCTCGCGCGCCTCTTCGCTGAGCCCGATCCACGCGCCGCCCCTGCCGCCGGACGCCCCGGCCGCGTACACGGGCCACAGCCGGTCGGCGGCGGCATCCAGGTCCGCCGCGATCCGCCGGGCCGCGGCGCCCCGCTCCTGGGTGAACTGGCCGAGTGACTCCCGCAGTTCACCGATGCCGTCGCCGGTCAGGGCGGAGAGGGCGAGCACCGTGGCGCCCGGTTCGCCGTGTTCGCCCAGTGCGATGCCGTCCTCGTCGAGCAGCCGCCGCAGATCGTCGAGGACCTGGTCGGCGGCGTCGCCGGGGAGCCGGTCCACCTGGTTGAGTACGACGAAAGTGACCTCGGCGTGCCCCGCCATGGGCCGCAGATAGCGCTCGTGGAGCATCGCGTCGGCGTACTTCTCGGGGTCGACGACCCAGATGACCGCGTCGACGAGCTCGAGGATCCGGTCCACGTGGGCGCGGTGCTCGCCGACCGCCGAGTCGTGGTCGGGCAGGTCGATCAGGACGAGCCCCTCGAGCGTGCTCGTGTCCGGGCCCTGCAACGGGCGCCTGCGCAGCCGCCCCGGGATGCCAAGGCGGTCCAGGAGCCCCGCCGCGCCGTCGGTCCAGCTGCAGCCGATGGGGGCCGCCGTGGTCGGCCTGCGGACACCGGTCTCCGAGATCGTCACCCCTGCCAGGGCGTTGAACAGCGTCGACTTGCCGCTGCCGGTAGCACCCGCGATGGCGACGACGGTGTGCCTGCCGGAAAGTCTGCGCCGGGCCGCGGCCTCGTCGAGAACCCGGCCCGCCTCGGCGAGCGTGGCGCTGTCGAGCCGGGTGCGGGAGAGCCCGACGAGTTCACGCAGGGCGTCGAGCCGGGCGCGCAGAGGGCCTTCGTAGGCGGTCGAAGTACTGGCCGAAGTACTGGCCGAAGTGCTGGAGGACGCGCCCGTCGGAGCACCTGAGGGAGCGCCGGTCGGAGCACCTGCCGGAGTATCGGACGACGGGGTGACGGACGGAGCCTCCGCCGGGATGTACGCGCCCTCAGCCGCGTCACCCCGCGCGGCACCACCGCGCCGCGCGATCAGCCCGTCGTCCCAGACGCCCTCGGAGTCATTACGAGCACCTTCGGAGCCACTACGGGCGCCTACGGAAGCGTCCTTTGGCCCCCCGGACTCTTCGGAACGCCCATCGTGCTCGGTGTGATCAGTGACGGCAGTCACCGCGGTCACCTCTCCTTCTGCAGTACGGACAGCGCGGCGATCAGGTCGGACTGGGGTTCGGGGTTCACGTCGAGGGCGTCGAGCGGGGCTAGGCGTCGCTCGCGTTCCGCGCCCAGGACGTTGTCCAGGTAAGTGGTGAGCAGGCGTCCGCCCCGGTCTCGCAACCGGAGCGCTCCGTGGGCGCCGATGCGCTCGGCGAGCGTCTCGCCCGCCGAGCGTCCGCGGCGCCCGCCGAGCAGGGCGGTGGCGAGCAGGGCGGCCACCATCTCGGGGTCGGGTACGAGGTTCTTCTCGAGCTTGTCGAGGCCGCGGACCTCGTCCTCGGCGTACTCCTCCAGGACGCGCCGCCAGCGCCGTACCGCCATGCCGATGCGGTGCTCGGCGCTCTCGGCGGTCTCGGCGTCCCGGTCGCGGCCGGTGAGCCCAGGGGCGGCGGAGGCGGGCTCGCGCCGCCACGCCTCGTCGATCCGCTCGTCGGCGGCGGTCACCGCGCACAGCAGCAGCGCCTCCAGGCTCTCGGCGACGGCGTCGAGGAGTTCGCCCGCGCCGCAGTCCAGGGGGTAGCTGCGCCAGCGCTTCAGCGCGTCCCCCGCGAGTACGGCCCCTGCCTGCAAACGCTCCCGCACGCGCGCGTGCTCGCTCTCGTACGCCTCGTCGACGGCGGAGGTGAGCCGCAGCGCGGCCGCGTACTGCGTGGCGACGGCGCCCGCGAGCTCCGGGACCCGCACGTTGAGGGACTGGATGACGCCGAGTGCCGTCCGCGCGATCGCCTGCGTACGGGCCGCCGGTTCCTGGGACCGGTGGGTGAGCCAGGCCCTCAGCGGGGCGACGGCGGTGGCCGGCAGAAGCCCGCCGCCGCCCGCGGACTCGGGCAGCTCGGGCACGGTGAAGCGCGGCACGTCGCCCAGGCCCGCCTTGGTGAGCAGCGCGCCGTACTGCCGCGACACCTCGGCCACCAGCTGGTGGGGCACCCGGTCGAGGACAGTGACGAGGGTGGCGTCGTGCTCCTTGGCCGTACGCAGCAGATGCCAGGGCACGGCGTCCGCGTACCGGGAGGCGGTCGTGACCATGACCCAGACGTCGGCCGCCGAGATCAGGGAGGCGGCGAGGATCCGGTTGTCGGAGATCAGGGAGTCGACGTCGGGGGCGTCCAGGAGCGCGAGCCCCTGGGGCAGGGTCTCCGAGGTCTCGATGCGCAGCGCGCGCTCGCCATCGGGCCCGATCGGCACCAGGTCTTCGCTCCCGCCGCCGTCACCGTCCCCGTCGCTCTCGTCGTCCGAAGGCTCCGGCCGGGGCACCCACACGCGCGTGAGGTCGGGCAGTACGCGCATTCCGGCGAACCAGTGGTGATCCTCCGGATGGCACACAAGGACCGGCGTCCTGGTGGTCGGCCGCAGCACCCCCGCCTCACTGACCTGCCGCCCGACGAGGGAGTTCACCAGGGTCGACTTGCCCGCCCCGGTGGATCCCCCGATCACGGCGAGCAGTGGCGCTTCGGGGGCCCGCAGGCGGGGCACCAAGTAGTCGTCGAGCTGGGCAAGGAGCTCATCCCGGTTGGCACGCGCGCGTGGCGCCCCCACGAGAGGGAGCGGAAAGCGTGCGGCGGCGACACGCTCGCGCAGGGCGGAGAGTGCGTCGAGCAGTTGAGGCCGTACGTCCAAGGTCACCACATGCGAAGAATGCCCAATTTTGGCAGCTTTCTGAAGCATATGGACACCGCCTGCGCGCCGATCGGACACTCAGGACGGAAGGGGCGACTGGGGCGCAGGCATAACGAGTGCACAACACCCGGGGCGTGAGACGCCAAAAGCGCTGCGAGATTCGTACCTGCCTGCGATTATCAGGACCGCTTCACCGAACCTCCACATGGCGTAGCGGAGGCGAAGCACCAGGGACAAGGACCCGGGAGCCCTATCCTTGTCCCCGGCAAGGTCACAGCTCGTCCCCACCCGGGCTCCAGGCCACCGGCCACCATCCGGCCCCCGTAGCTCAGTGGATAGAGCAGGCGCCTTCTAAGCGCTTGGCCGCAGGTTCGAGTCCTGCCGGGGGCGCACAGTCCGTCCGTGTTCGGCCCTCCTGATCGGGAGGGCCTTTTTGCTGGTCGGGGGAACGTAGCGAGAGCCCGGTAGCGGGCGTGTAAGCGCCGGACCGGCCCCAGGTCAGCGTGGGGAGGGGCCTCGTTGAGCTGGTCCGTAAACACTTCGTGTCGGACTTGGCGGGCGTGCCCGCGATTCGCTACTGCTTGACCGGCGGGCACACGCCCGTGTCCTCGCCGATGGAGTTGATCTCGGCATTGGAGCGCGAGTCACCCGCGTAGTTGACCTGGTCCGTGCACTTCGTGTCGGGGTCCTTCGGCGTGCCCGACGCCTTGTCGGACTTCTGGGGCTCGGGGCACGTGCCCGTGTCCGCGCCGATGGAGTTGATCTCGGCGTTGGAGCGCGGGTCACCCGCGTAGTTGAGCTGGTCCGTGCACTTCGTGTCGGACGGCGACTTCTTGACCGGCGGGCACGTGCCCGTGTCCGCGCCGATGGAGTTGATCTCGGCATTGGAGCGCGGGTCACCCGCGTAGTCGAGCTGGTCCGTGCACTTCGTGTCGGACTTGGCGGGCGTTCCCGACGGCTTGCCCTTCGCGGTGCCGTCGGACTGCGGGGTGCTCGTGGCCGACGCCGATGAGCTGCTCGCAGAGGGGGATGCGTTGCCGGCGTCGTCGTTGTTGCATGCCGTCAGCGCCAGGCTGAGGGCCACTGCGGTCATGGTCAGTACCGAGATCTTCCGAGTGCGCATTCTGGTGTCTGTCCTCTGCGTGTGGGGGTGACGCTCCTGGGGAGCGGGCGGGCTAGCTGGGCGACTGTTCGTCCGTGTCGCTTTCTGTCCTCTCAGAGAGTCAGCGTGGTTGCCCCAGTTGCTTCTTGATCGCGTTCAGGACACGTTCGTGACATGGCAGTGGCCGCGTCGTAAAGCGCCACACGCGCCGCCGCGATGTCACGCCGGGGGTTTCGGTGAGCAGCACTCGCCCATACGGTGGCCGGATGATGTCGATCAAGAAGTTCCAAGTCACCTTCGACTGCGCGGAACCAGAGCGCCTCGCTCGCTTCTGGTGCGAGGTGTTGGGGTATGTCGTACCGCCGCCCCCGGAGGGGTTTGCCACTTGGGACGATTTCCAACGCTCCCAGCCATCTGAGCAGCGGGATTCATGGTTCGCCTGCGTTGATCCCTCAGGCGTGGGCCCGCGGCTGTACTTCCAGCGCGTTCCCGAAGGCAAGGCCGTCAAGAACCGGGTGCATCTTGACGTGCGGGTCGGCACCGGACTCGTGGGTGAAGAGCGCCTCGCCGCACTCGAGGCCGAATGCGCGCGGCTGGTCCCGCTCGGCGCCGTACACCTGCAAACGCTGTATGACGGCAATGATGCGTGCATCCCGATGCAGGACATCGAGGGCAACGAGTTCTGTATCGACTGAGGGGCCGCGAGCCGCGAACGTGGCCTCATAGCGACGTGTCCTCATAGCGACGTGTCCTCGTAGCACCTCGTCCTCGTGGCGAGGCACGCCAGGTAGAGGTGCCCGGCACATGTCAGTGACGGCTCCCTAGCGGCGGCGTGCGCGTAGGAGGAGTGGCGGGTTCGCGCCTCGTGAGTGCTGTGATGGCGATGACCAGCATCAACGCATCCGGCGCGAATGCCGTCACCCTTTCCATTCCGCCGAGGCCGATCCCGGGGTCCTGCTGGGCGAAGAACAGCCACGTGGCCAGTGCCGCGGTCGTGGCAATGGTGAGGGAGATGGGACGCAGGCTGCCGAGCAGCGCGTCTCGAGGGGCGAATCCGGTGAGGATCAAGCCGATGCCGCCTATCCCCATGATGAGGAACGCGCCCAGTACGTGCAGGTCTTCGTTCACGTCCGCGGGGACGAAACCCACCAGCACCCACGCGCCCGCGTTCACGGCGAACAGGGCCTGCGCCGCTCGCGAGATCCGGGCCGCTCCCCAGAGTCCGCCCGCCGAGGTCAACAGCACGCCTGCCAGGAGGAGTACGCCGTGCACCGCGAAGGACACGTTCATCACGTCGTGCATCGGCGAGCAGACGTAGCGGGGGCGGGAGTCGTCCCAGGTCCGGCAGTGGACGTTGCCCAGGTCGCTGATGTTGTTGCTCGCCCAGCTGTAGGGCGTGTTGGCACGGCCTTTCCAGGCGGCTCCCACGATCACTTGCGTCATCAGGAATTGTGCGGCATTCGCAATCCATACGATCGCGCCGATTCTGGCCCACTTCGCTTTCATGCGGGGCACGTTCGCAGGCGCGGCGTCTCTCCCACATCGCTGTGCCGAGCTGGCTCTTTAGGGGGAGGTACGGCACCAGCGGCGCCGGTAGCGTTCCGCGGATGGTGATGGTGATCAGATACCTGCGATACACGGCGTACTCGTTCCTCGGCGCCGTCATGGGGCTCCTGCCGCTGGCCGTGGCGGTCTTCACCGCGTCGCCGAAGTTCCCCGCGGTCGTGCGCGTCGTCGGGTTCGGACTCGCTGTTGTCCTGGTGGTCGGCGCCATGGGGCTGCCCAGCGGGGCGCGACGGGGGTGTGTGGGGCTCGCCGACCGACAGTTGGGGGTCGCCGACTGGCAGTTGGGGGTCGACGTGCCCGCCCCCGCCGCCAAGGCCTCCTGGGCCGATCGGCTGCGGACTTCGGCGTATCTGGGCGCGCACATGGCCATCGGTGGCGCGGTGACCGTCGCCGTGGGGCTGCTCCTGTTCGTGACGGTGGTACTGCTGACCGTCTGGCTCGGCGGGGGCGGTGACGTGGCGAACTTCGGGTCAGGTCTGCGCCTGCACGGTGGGTGGTCGGGGGCCTGGGCGCTCGTCGCGTCCGTGGGGTGTCTCGCCGCAGCGGGATGCGCCGTACTGGGCGGCGCCGCACTGCTGCGAGCCCTCGCACACGGGCTGCTCGGCCCACGGCCCGCGGAGCGCCTCGCCGCCGCGGAACGACAGCTACGGCTCCTAGCCCAACGCAACCAGCTGGCCCAGGAGTTGCACGACTCCATCGGTCACACTCTCACCGCGTCCACCATCCAGGCCGCCATGGCCGGGGAGCTGATGGACAGCGATCCCGCGGCGGCCCGGCGGGCGCTCAGCAGCATCGAGGAGACCTCGCGGGCCGCCATGGACGACCTCGATCACGTCCTGGGTGTGCTGCGGCAAGGGCAGGTCCGGGCTCCCGCGCCGAGCCCCACGCAGCGCACCCTCGCCGACCTCGACGCCCTCACCGAACACGTACGACGGGCAGGCGTCGAGCTCGGTGTCGAGACCTACGGAGACCTCGCCCACGTACCGGCCACCGTCTCCCGCGAGGCCTACCGGATCGTCCAGGAGGGGCTGACCAACGCTCTTCGGTACGGCGGTGGCAGCGATGGAGGTGGCGGTGGCGGTGAGGTGACGGGGATCATCAGCCTTCACGTTGCCTCGCGGGACGGGTGGCTCGGTATCGAGGTCATCAACCCCGTTGCTGAGGATGTGATGGACCGGGTGGACGGGACGGACGGGGTGGACGGGGCCTCTCTCGCCCCCAAAGAACGCGGCGGGCACGGCCTCACCGGCGTCTCCGAACGCGTACGGCTCCTGCGCGGCGAGGTCTCCGCAGGCCTCACCCATGATCCGGCCACCGGCCCACATTGGCGGCTCGCCGCCCGTCTGCCGCTACGGTCGGCACCGTGACGACCGACGACCGCCCCGACGACCGCCCCGAAGAGTGCGCCGACGACCGCCCCATCACCCTCCTCATCGTCGATGACGACGAACTCACCCGCACCGGCCTGCGCGCCCTGCTCTCCGCCAAGCCCGATCTGGATGTCGTGGGTGAGGCCGCCGACGGCTCCGAAGTGCTGTCCCTCGTCACCGAACTCCGCCCGGACGTCGTCCTGATGGACGTACGCATGCCCGAAGTGAACGGCATCGAGGCTACCCGGCGGCTGCGTGCTGCCGACCTGGACCATCCGCCGAAGGTTGTCGTCATCACGACCTTCGAGAACGATGCGTACGTGTACGACGCCCTGCGCGCGGGCGCCAGCGGCTTCATCCGCAAGCGTGCGCCGTCGCGGCAGATCGCGCACGCCATCCGCCTGGTGGCCACCGGTGACTCGGTACTGTTCCCCGACGTCGTACGGGAGTTGGCTGCCGAGCAGCCCCGCCGTCCCGACGCGAGGACCGCCTCAAGGACCGCCTCCCTCACCCCGCGCGAGATCGAGATCGTGGGCCTCATGGCGCAGGGCCTCTCCAACCGGGAGACCGCGACGCGCCTGCATCTGAGCCTGGAGACCGTCAAGACACACGTAGGCAACGTGCTGACGAAGCTGGACGCCAGCAACCGCACCCAGGCGGTGATCCTCGCCTACGAAGCGGGGCTGGTGACCCCACGAACAGACTGGAGAGACCGGACGGACCGAACGGACCGGACGGCCCGAACAGACCGGGAGGGCTCCTCACTCCGGTAGTCGCCTGAGTTCGGATCGGGAACTTCCGGGCGTGTTCCGGCCGTTGAACGATTGGTGCCGGTGGCGCCACCGGCACCGCCACCGCCACCGCCACCCCCGACGCGGTAGCCCCCTCACCCCTCACTACCCCTCACTCACCGTAGAGCGCCTCGATCTCCCCCTCGTACGCCGCCGCCACCGCATGTCGCTTCACCTTCAGTGAGGGCGTGAGCAGACCGTTGTCTTCTGTGAACTCGCCCTCCACCAAGGCGAATTTCCGGATGGACTCCGCCCGTGAGACCGCCGTGTTCGCGTAGTCCACGGCCTTCTGGACCTCTGCGATCATTTTCGGGTCCCGGCACAGTTCGGCGAGCGGCGTGTCCTTGGGGCGCTTGCGCACGGCGAGCCAGTGCTCGACGGCCTCCGGGTCAAGGGTGATGAGCGCCGCGACATACGAACGGTTGTCGCCGACGACGATGCACTGCCCGACCGGCGCCCGGCTGCGCAGCCGGTCCTCGAGGATCGCCGGGGAGACGTTCTTGCCGCCCGACGTGACGATGATGTCCTTCTTGCGCCCGGTGATCGTGAGGTAGCCGTCGTCGTCGAGGGCCCCCAGGTCACCGGTCGCGAACCACTCGTCCCGCAGCACGGCGTCCGTCGCTGCCGGGTTGTTCCAGTACGAGCCGAAGACGATGCCGCCCTTGATGAGCACCTCACCGTCGTCCGCGATGCGGATGGATGTGCCCGGCACCGGCGTCCCCACCGTGCCGGGGCGGGGCTTCAGCGGTGGCGTGATGGTCGCGGCGGCCGTGGTCTCCGTCAGGCCGTATCCCTCGTAGATGATGATCCCGGCGGCGTAGAAGAAGAGGTTGAGGCTCCGGTCGAGGGGCGAGCCGCCGCTGATCGCGTAGCGCAGCCTGCCGCCGACCTCCTTGCGGATGCGGCGGTAGACGAGGAGTTCGTACAGCGCCCAACCGAGGTAGAGGCCGACGGAAGGGCCTGCGGAGGGGCCGGGTCCCCGTTTGTCGAGGAACTTGTTCAGGTACGCCTCCCCGAACCGCACCGCGATCCCCTCGGCCCGGTCGAAGGACGCGGCGCGCCCGATCTTCTCGGCGGTCGCGCGCCCCGTGTCGTGGATCTTCTCGAAGAGGTACGGGACGCCGACGATGAACGTCGGCTTGAACGCGCGCAGTTCGGGCCTCAGCTCGTCCGGCTTGATGCTCGGGCAGTGACCGAGTTCGATGCGGGCCATCATGCAGGCGAGCTGGATGGTGCGGCCCAGGATGTGGGCGAGCGGCAGGAAGAGCAGCGTGGACGCGACCTGGCCCGTGATCTCCTTGAAGATGGGGTGCAGCAGGTCGACCGTGTTCGCGGCCTCGGCGTGCAGATTGCCGTGGGTGAGGACGCAGCCCTTGGGCTTGCCGGTCGTGCCCGATGTGTAGCAGATGGTGGCGATGGAGTCCGGGGTGAGTGCGGACCGCCGCTTGGTGACCTCCTCGTCGGACAGCTCCGCGCCCTCGTTGGCGAGTTCGTCGATTGCGCCGTCGTCGATGCAGAGGATGCGCGGCTGCTTGGGACCGGCGAGGCCCACGACCGCCGACTCAGCCGTCGCCACGTTCTGTGGCGTCTCCGCGATCAGCAGGCTCGCGCCCGAGTCCCGCACGATCCACTCGATCTGCTCCGCCGCCGAGGTCGCGTACACGGGCACGGTAAGCCCACCCGCCGCCCAGATCGCGAAGTCCAGTACGGCCCACTCGTACCGCGTACGGGACATCAGCGCGACCCGGCCGCCCGGCTCAAGACCCGCGGCTATCAACCCCTTGACCGTGGCGGTCACTTCACGTGCGAAGGTCTCCGCGGTGACCGGCCGCCACTGGTCGCCCTGCTTGCGACGCAGGACGACCGCGTCGGGCGCTTCGGCCGCGTTGGTGAAGGGGATGTCGGCGGTGCTGCCCGATGCGGCCTTCGCCGCGAGCCGGGCCGTACGCGCCTCGCGTACGACTCCGTGCTCGTCCCGGGTGAGTTCGACCGGGGCGCGGTCAGCCAGCTCGCTGTGGCGTCGCGCCCGTTTCAGATCCTTGCGTACGCCCATGACGGCTCCCGGCTCCCGGCTACCAACTGACGTGCAGAGGTCATGCGGTGGTGATGCGGTGCGTACTTACTGGGAGGTCAACTTACTCAAGCGTAGGGAAAGTTCAATGGGCCGGACAGCGAAGAAGAGGCCAGGAGATCCAGTTTCCGACCGGGCTCACCCGGATGAAGGAACCCAGACCTCCCCCTCCAGCACCCGCCCCATCCCCACCCACACCATGTTCATCAGCCGCAGCGTGACCCCCTCCGGCGACTGGTCCGGATGGCTGCCCATCCAGTCGGTGAGCGAGTCTGCCGCGCCGACCAGCGCGTGTGCGACGAAGTCGGCGTCCTCGTCGGAGAGTTGCGAGCCGCCGCCACTCGCCGTGATGCCGTCCCAGACCAGGCCGGCGACCTCCGCCATCACCGCACGCCGCGCGTCGGCCACGGTGGCCGCGATCGCCTCGCTCAGCTCGGAGGCCTGGCGGTGCAGGACCACCCAGCTGTCCCGATGCTCGGCCACGAAGGCGAAGAACGCCGATAGGCCCGCGTGCAGGCGCAGTTCGGGTGCGGCTCCCCCGGCCTGCGCGGCACTCTGGAACGCGGCGACCAGGCGGTCGGCCTCGCGCCGCAGGCAGGCGAGGAAGAGGCCCTCCTTGGAGTCGAGGTAGAGGTAGACCATCGGTTTGGAGATCCCGGCGAGCTCGGCGATCTCGTCCACGGACGCGGCGTGATAGCCGCGCTTGGCGAAGACCGTCACCGCCACGTCGATGATCTGCTGCTCGCGCTCCTGGCGCGGAACGCGCCGCCGCCGCCCCTCGGTTCTCCCGTTTCTCCCATTTCTCCCGTTCACCATCACCCTTGCAGCCTCCCAGACTCGGCATTACCTTACCCCTTAGTAAGTTTACTGTTGAGTAAGGAGATTGCCATGGTGGACGACATCGGCGGCATTGGCGACATCGACGGGACAGACGGTCTGGCCGGTCTGGACTTCGCGAGCGTCACCCCCGAAGAGTTCGCGAAGATCGTGAAGGGCCTTTCCGGCAAGGAGATCACCGAGATCGCCCAGGACGGCGAGCTGCGCGCCCGCGTCCTCGCGGAGGTCTTCGGCCGGATGAGACGCCAGTTCAAGCCGGAGGCCGCGGGCACGCTCAAGGCCCTGATCCGCTGGAAGGTCACGGGAATCGACGAGGCGGTCTACGAGACCGAGATCGCGGACGGCACCTGCACCGTCCGCGAGGGCCGCTCCGATGCCGAGCCGCGCGTCACGCTCGTCCTGCCCGACGCCGAGTTCCTCAAGCTGGTCTCCGGCAACGCCAACCCCGTGACGATGTTCATGATGCGCAAGCTCAAGATCGCGGGCGATGTGGCGCTCGCCGCCGGTCTGACCCGCTACTTCGACATCCCGAAGGCGTAAGCCACCACTTGGGACGTAAGCCACCACCACTTGGGGCATAAGCCACCACCCCGAAGGCATAACGAAGGCGTTCGTAAGGAGCACATCATGGCCTTCTCCCTCGACCTGACCGAGGAACAACAGGACCTCCGTGACTGGGTGCACGGCTTCGCGGCCGGCGTGGTGCGACCGGCCGCCGCCGAGTAGGACGAGCGCGAGGAGACCCCCTGGCCCGTCATCCAGGAGGCCGCGAAGATCGGTCTGTACGGTTTCGAGTCCCTGGCCGACCTGTTCGGCGACCCGAGCGGGCTCTCGCTACAGATCGCCAACGAGGAGCTGTTCTGGGGCGACGCGGGTATCGGCATGGCCCTGTTCGGCACGTCCCTCGCGGTGGCCGGGATCTTCTCCGCGGGCACGCCCGATCAGCTCGCCATTGGGGTCTCCCCTGCTCGAACGTAGTTGAGAGCTTGGGGAAGGGTGCCGCAGTGTTTCGGCGACGAGGACGACCCGCAGGTCGCGGCGTTCTGCGTCTCCGAGCCCGACGCGGGCTCGGACGTGTCGGCGATGCGGACGCGCGCGACGTACGACAAGGTGCGCGACGAGTGGACCCTGTCGGGCCAGAAGGCGTGGATCACGAACGGCGGCATCGCGAACGTCCACGTCGTGGTCGCCTCCGTGGACCCGGCCCTGGGATCGCGGGGGCAGGCGGCGTTCATCGTGCCGCCGGGCACGCGGGGCCTCGAAGGTGCCCGGAAGATAGAGAAGCTGGGGCTGCGGGCGTCGCACACCGCGGATGTGTTCCTCGATGACGTACGCGTCCCGGGGCACTGTCTGCTCGGCGGCAAGGACCGCCTCTACGAGCGGCTCGCGCGGGCCCGCGAGGGAACGGGGTCCGGCGGCCGTAGCCAGGCCGCGATGGCGACCTTCGAGGTGAGCAGGCCCACGGTGGGCGCGCAGGCGCTGGGGATCGCGCGGGCCGCGTACGAGTACGCGCTCGACTACGCGGGCTCCCGGGTCGCCTTCGGCCGCCCCATCATCGAGAACCAGTCCATCGCCTTCGCCCTCGCCGATCTGCGGACCGAGATCGAGGCGGTACGGCTGCTGATCTAGCAGGCGTCGTGGATGGCGCGGAACGACAAGGCCTTCGACGCCGGACAGGGCTCCATGTCGAAGCTGCGGGCCGGGGAGCTGGCCGTGGCCGCCGCGGAGAAGGCTGTGCAGGTACTGGGGGGTGCGGGGTACAGCAGGGAGCATCCGGTGGAGCGGATGTACCGGGACGCGAAGATCTACACGATTTTCGAGGGGACCAGTGAGATTCAGCGGCTTGTGATCGCTCGGGCGATTTCTGGGCGGCAGATTCGCTGAGCAGATCCGCTGAGGTGAGGGACGGGAATCGGGCGGCCGAACCGGGCGGCCGAACCGTGCGGCCGAACCGTGCGGCTTCTTTCCCCGTGGCGCCTCAAGCCCGCACTGACCTGCGCCGATGAAAAGATCATGACGTCGACGCACTCACCGCTCCGCGAGCCCGACGCCGTCCTCGGGCTGCTCAACAGCCAACGCGTCGGCCGCGGCCACCTCCGCACCGCCGTCTCCGTCCTGCTCCCGGCGCTCGCGATCGCCGTCGCCGGGTTCCACCGGCGCTGGATGTCCGACGACGGGCACATCTACGTCCGGACGGTCCGGCAGATCCTGGCCGGCAACGGCCCCGTCTTCAACGCGGGCGAGCGCGCGGAGTCCTCCACCGGCACCCTCTGGCAGTGGCTGCTCGTGCTCGCGGGTCTGCCGGGCTTCGACATCGCGACGGCGGCGATGTACGGCGGGCTGCTGCTGACCGCCGCAGGGTTCGCGTTCGCCTCGCTGGGGGCGCTGCGCCTCTACCGGGGTGCGGCCGTCCTGCCGCTCGGCTGCCTCGTGCTCCTTGCCCTGCCGCCCGTCTGGGACTTCGCCACCTCCGGCCTGGAGACCGGGCTCGCCACCTGCTGGATCGCGGGGGCCTGGCTGCTCCTTGTCACGCGGGCCCGGTCGATCGCCACCTGTGTGGTGCTCGGGCTCGGCCCCCTCGTACGGCCCGACCTGGCACTCGTCTCCGCCGTCTTCCTCGGCACGCAGTGGCTGATGGTGGGACCCTCGCGGCGGACCGCTTGCCGCGGGCTCGGGGCGGCCGTCGCGCTGCCGGTGGCGTACGAGATCTTCCGGGTCGGGTACTACGGGCAGCTGATGCCGCTGCCCGGCGTGACCAAGGAGGCATCGCAGAGCCTGTGGGGGCGGGGGCTCGGCTACCTCGCTGACTTCGCCGGGCCCTATCTGCTGTGGGTTCCCGCGCTGTTCCTGCTCGCGGCCCTGCTGCCGTCGTCGGCGACGCCGCAGCGGGCCGCCGCTCCCCTGATCCCCGCGCTCGCGCCCGTCGTCGCTGGCCTCCTGTGCTGGGCGTACGTCATCAAGGTGGGCGGCGATTTCATGCACGGCCGGATGTTCCTGCCGGGGCTGCTTCTCATGCTCCTGCCGGCCTTCCTGGTGCCCCTCACCCGCGCGTGGACCATCGCCACGGTGGGCGTCGCGGGCTGGGCCGTGATCTGCGCGGCCGTACTGCGGATTCCGTACGAGGGGCGGATCGGGCCCGGCGGGGTGGCGGACGAGCGCGGTGTGTACGTCCAGCAGAACGCGGCCCCGCACCCCCTCCACCACTACTTCGCGGGCTACCCGGGCAATATCGCGTACGCCCGTCTCGTACGCGACGCCGATCGCCCGGGAGCGCCCAACCTGATCCTCGCCCGGACCCCCGCCGCCGCCCACTCCCCCACCGTCACCGGCGTCTACAGCACCCTCGGCTTCAGCGGCACGGTCGTCCCGCTGGACGGCGCCGCCCTCGACCCGATCGGCCTCGCCTACCCTCTGGCGGCCCACTCCCAGCGCATCAACGGCCGTGTGGGCCACGACAAGCGGCTCCCCGACACGTGGATCTTCGCCGACCGGGGCCGCGGTCCGCTCCCCGCCGGCCTCGACCCGGCGGGTGTCGCCGCCGCGCGCCGGGCCCTCGGCTGCGGGCCGCTGGCCGAGCTGCGGGCGGCGACGCGGGATCCGATGACTCCGGGCAGGTTCTGGCACAACATCACAGGATCCTGGGACCGCACCTCGTTCCGCTTCCCGAACGATCCGGTACAGGCCGAGCGGCAGCTCTGCGGCGACTAGGGCCCTTCTGCCTTCTGACGGAGGGCTCAACTTCCGCTGCCTACGCGGGTCTTGAATGTTGAGTGATCACGTCTGATGCTGGTGTTTCTTGTTGCCTTACGTTCGGAGTTGCAGCATGAGCGCACATCTGCCGAGCCGCCGGTCGTTCCTCGCCACCGGCACCGCACTCGTGGGCTGGGCCGCCTTCGCGTCGCAGAAGCAGGCCTTCGCGGCGGAGGCGAAGGCCGCCGACACCGCGGAATGGAATGCCGATCCGCGCGTCTTCCAGGTCAACAGAGAACCGGCCAGGACGAGACTCGTCCCGTACGCCTCCACGGCTGACGCGCTTCGCGGCGAGCTCACCAAGTCGCCGTACTACCGTTCCCTCAACGGCAGTTGGCGCTTCCACTGGTCCAAGAACCCCGAGCAGCGGCCCACCGGTTTCGAGACCGACGACTACGACGTCAGCGGCTGGGACCACATCCCCGTGCCCTCCAACTGGGAGATCGAGGGCTACCCGGAGCCGATCTACCTCAACATCAAGTACCCCTGGGAGGGCTACGAGAAGCCCGACTTCCCCGACGTACCCAAGGACTTCAACCCCGTCGGCTCCTACCGCCGCACCTTCACCGTCCCGGACGACTGGTCCGGGCGACGCACCCTGATCTCCTTCCAGGGCGTGAAGTCGGCCTTCTTCGTCTGGGTCAACGGCAAGAAGGTCGGCTACAGCGAGGACAGCTACACCCCGGCCGAGTTCGACATCAGCCCCTACCTCCGCCCCGGTTCCAACTCCCTCTCGGTGGAGGTCTATCGCTGGTCCGACGGCAGCTGGCTCGAGGACCAGGACATGATCGACCTGTCCGGGATCTTCCGGGACGTGTATCTGTACGCGATCCCCCTCGTCCATGTGCACGACCTCTTCGTACGGACGGATCTGGACTCGGCGTTCCGCGACGCGACGCTGTCCGTCACCACCGTCGTACGCGACAGGACCGGCGAGGCGCGCAAGGGCGAGCACCGCGTCGAGGCCCGGCTGTACGACTCCGGCGGCCGCCCCGTGCCGGGCGCGAAGCTCACCGGTGAGCCCGTCTTCGACGAACCGCTCACCCTGAAGGCGGACATCAAGGCACCCGCCCTCTGGTCCGCCGAGGACCCGAACCTCTACACCCTCGTCGTCACCCTCACCGACGCCAAGGGCCGTACGACCGACATCCAGCGGACCCGGATCGGCTTCCGCCAGGTCGACTTCGGCCCCGGCACATGGACGGTCAACGGCAAGCACGTCATGTTCCACGGCACCAACCGGCACGAGTCGACCCCCGAGCACGGGCAGGCCGTACCGGAGTCGGTCATGGTCGAGGACGTCCTCCTCATGAAGCGGCACAACATCAACGCCGTCCGGACCTCGCACTACCCCAACCACCCGCGCTGGCTCGAACTCTGCGACGAGTACGGCCTGTACGCGATCGACGAGACCAACCTCGAGACCCACGGTGTGCGCGACCGGCTCCCCGCGTCCCTGCCCGAGTGGACCGACGCCTGCGTGGACCGGCTCCGCTCCATGGTCGAGCGCGACAAGAACCACGCGTGCGTGGTGGCGTGGTCGCTCGGCAACGAAGCGGGCGAGGGCGGCAACTTCAAGACGATGGCGGACTGGGTGCGCGCCCGTGACGACTCCCGGCCCGTGCACTACGAGGGGATGAACTCCGTCGCCGACGTGCACAGCATGATGTACGAGACCCCGGCCAACGTCGAGAAGTACGGCAAGTCCGGCAATCCCACCCCGTACATGCTCTGCGAGTACACGCACGCGATGGGCAACAGCAACGGCAATCTCCCCGAGTACTGGGAGATATTCGAGAAGTACCCGAATCTGCACGGCGGTTTCGTCTGGGACTGGGTCGACCAGAACATCCGTCTCCCCATCCCCGGCGACACCAAGCACAGCTATCTCTCGTACGGCGGCGACTGGCACCCTGGCTATCCGACGGACGGCAACTTCAGCTGCAACGGCCTTGTCGCGTCGACTCGTTCGCCCCACCCCGGCCTCATGGAGATCAAGAAGGTCTACCAGCCCCTGTCCGTCACGGCCGACGACCTCGCGACCGCGGCCGGGACCGTCAAGGTCCACAACAAGCACCTCTTCAGCGGCCTGGACGCGTACGAACTCCGCTGGAGCGTGACGCGGGACGGGGAGAGCATCCAGCACGGCACACTCCGCGCGCCGGACGTGGCGCCCGGCACCACCGGATCCGTACGCATCCCGTACAAGAAGCCGGGCAGCCTGGAACCCGGCGCCGAGTACTGGCTCGACATCACCTTCGCCCTGCGCGGCAAGACCCGCTGGGCCGATGCGGGGCACATCGTCGCCGCCGAGCAACTGCCCCTGGACTGGCGCGCCCCCGCTCCCGCCGACCCGGACCCCGGCAAGCTGCCCGCCCTCGAACTCACCGAGAGCGGCACCGAGGTGAAGGTCACAGGGCGCGATGTCGAGGTGGCCCTGTCCAAGGCGACCGGCACCCTCGCCTCGTACAAGGTCAAGGGAAGGCTCCTGCTCGCGGGCGGCCCCGTACCCAACTTCTGGCGTGGTCCCACCGACAACGACATCGGCCGCAAATACCAGGAGACGGCGGCCACTTGGCGCGAGGCGGGCGCCAAGGCGAAGGTAACGGAGGTCAAAGCCGCGCAGCCGACGCCCGGCGAGGTCACCATCGAGGTGAGCTCAGACCTCCCGACCTCGCCCCACCCCTCCACCTGGCACACAGTGTTCACGGTGCGCGGCGACGGCGAGGTACGGGTCCGGCACACGCTGAAGGCGGCGGCGGGGCTGCCGGACCTGCCCATGGTGGGCGCCCTGCTCACAGTGCCCGCCGGATTCGAGCGGATCGACTGGTACGGCCGCGGGCCACACGAGAACTACCAGGACCGCAAGTCTTCGGCGTTCGTGGGCCGTTACCGCTCGACGGTGGACGCACAGGTCGCGCCCTACGTCCGTCCGCAGCAGACCGGCAACATGACGGACGTACGACACCTGTCCCTCGCCGACCGTTCGGGCGACGGCCTGACCGTGCTGGCCGACCCGGACGGCCACGAGCCGCTGCTCGAGACCAGCGCGCTGCACCACTCGCCGGCCGATCTGGACGGACCGAGGCACCCGCACGAGGTGAAGCGGCACGACGAGACGATCCTCGGGGTCAACCACCGGCAGATGGGAGTCGGCGGCAACGACTCCTGGGGCGCGCCCCCGCTGGAGGCGTATCTGCTGCACTCCGGGCAGACCTACACCTACGCGTACCGGCTGCGGGCGGCCGTCAGCCGGGCTTGATTCCGTGAGGTCAGCCGGGCTTGATTCCGTGAGGTCAGCCGGGCTTGATCTCGCCTTCGCCACTGCCTCCTGCCGCGCCGCCGTCTCCACCTCCGGTGAGGCGGTCCGCCTGATGGACGGCGGTGGCGAGATCGCGCAGTGCGGTGTCGTCGTCGCCATCTGATGCCAACTCCTCGGC
Source organism: Streptomyces sp. NPDC048441 (assembly GCF_043200235.1). Lineage (NCBI taxonomy): Bacteria > Bacillati > Actinomycetota > Actinomycetes > Kitasatosporales > Streptomycetaceae > Streptomyces > Streptomyces sp. NPDC048441. Next base: position 311,247 of record NZ_JBICXM010000001.1, on the reverse strand, counting down.
GCGCCTGGCCAGTTCGGCCAGTGGGGGCGCGCCGGGGAGGGGCGGCAAGGTGGAGGGTTCGCTGGTGGAGGTGGACATCGGCTCAGGAGCGGTAGCCGTCGCGCCGGTGTAGTCGGGCCGCACGGCGGGATCGCCGGGCTCGGTCTGCGCGGAGGCCCCGTGCCGCAGGGTGTCCGCGAAGTACGCGGCGACCGCGGCGGTCCGCAGGCCGTGGCCGGCGTCCCACAGCCCGCCGTCCAGGTCCCCCGACTCGATCTCGTTCGACTCCTCGTGCGGGGCACGGCTTTCGGGGTCGAGCCAGCGGACATTGGCCGTCGCCACGTGCCCGCTCGCGCCGTCCCGCATCCGTACGGCATACAACGCGGTCACGGTGTGGCCGGGCCCGACCTCTCCCCCGTCCACGCTGTCGTCACGGAAGTCGTCGTCGGCGACCGCGCGGTTGTCGTAGCCGATGAGCCGGAACTGCTTGACGTTCTGCGGATCGAAGGCGACCTGCGCCTTGGCGTCGCGGGCGCGCAGCTCGATATTGGCAGGCAACTGATCGCAGAAGACCTTCCGGGCTTCCGCACTGTCCGACACATAGGTGGTGTGCCCGTCACCCTTGTCGGCGAGGCGTTCCATCAACGCGTCCCCGTAGTCGCTGCCGACGCCCACCCCGAAGAGGGTGATGCCGTGTTCACGGCGGGCGTCGGAGATGCGCTCCAGGATGCCGTCGGCGCTGGTCTCGCCGGTGTTGGCGAGGGCGTCGGAGAGGAGGACGACGCGGTTGGTGGCACCTTCGCGCAGACCGCGAACAGCGGTGTCATATCCGGTCCGGATGCCTGCTTCGAGGTTGGTGGACTGGGTGGGCTCCATACGACCGATGGCACGGTGCACCCGTTCACGATTCTCCCCCATGCGCGTCATCGGCAGCACGGTCTCAGCGCTGTCGCTGAAGGTGACGAGGGCGAGCGAGTCATCGGCGCGCAGCTGATCGGTCATGACCCCGAGGGATTCCTTGACCAGATCGAGGCGGCCGGGCTCGGACATGGAGCCGGAGACGTCGATGACGAAGGTCAGCGCGGCGGGCGGCCGTTCACTCTTCGGCGCGGCGGCATGTGTCGCGAGCCCCACCCGCATCATGGACCAGCCGTCCGCGTCGGTACGCGCGCCATCCACGCTCACCGAGAAGCCGTCACCATCGGGGCGCGGATAGTCCTGACGGAAGCTGTTGACGAACTCTTCGGGGCGTACGGTCGCCGGGTCGGGCAGGCTGCCGTCCGCGAGGGTACGGCGGGCGAAGCCGTACGAGGCGGTGTCCACGTCCAGGGCGAAGGTGGACAGATAGTCGGGGGGCGGCGCGAAGTCCCGCTTCTCGTCGCCCTGTTGCTCACCGGGGGTGGCCGCGTCACCGGTGCCGGGCGAGGCGGGGCCCGGCGCGGGCAACGGCGCGGTGCCACGCCGGTCCTTCCCGCTGCTGTCACTGGCCCGTTCCGTGTTGCCGCCACCGGAGCTGCACCCGGTGAGCAACACCCCGCCCGCCACAACCGCGGCGAGCAGCCCCCGCCGTACTTTCCAGGTCCGCATCCTGGCCCCCTCGCGTCGTCGGTTCACATGACTGTGACGCGCGGGGCACCGCGAACGATCGCCCGGGGACGTTGCGGAAGAGTCTCGATGCGGGAACGGCGGGCCGCCAAGGTAACGTCCGGCAGAGGGTGCTTGGCGAGCTCGTGGACACGGCCGTGCCGGTCGGTTCAGGGATCGGCGGGAAGTCGGCCCTGCTGGAGATCGCCGGAACCCCGGTCTTCGTAAAGCGCGTACCCCTCACCGATCCCGAGAGGCAACCGCCCCCCACCCAACTCGCCGCCCTCATAGGCACCGTGAAGTCACGCGCCGGGTTCGCCTAGTACTCCAGCCGTAGATCGCTGGTACGTCGTCCGACCGACTGCGCCTACGGGTGCGTGTCCGTGATCGCGATGACCTCGTCGAGGCGGTCCAGGGCAGCCTTCAGGTCGTCGGCCTTGGCCTGGATGCGGTCGCGCTCAGCGCGCAGCATGGCTCGTTGCTCGGCGTCGGTGTGCCCGGAGTCCCAGCACGGAAGGAGTTCCGTGATCCTTTGGCTGGTCAGGCCGGCGGCGAACATCTGCTGGAAGAAGCGGACCAGGGGGATGGCGTCCTGCCGGTAGAGGCGCTGGCCGGACGGGCTGCGCTCCGCGATGAGCAGCCCCTGCTGCTCATAGTAGCGCACGGCGCGTACCGAGACGCCGGCCCCCCGCGCCACCTCGCCGATGCGGATCAGCCGCTCGGTCGCGGCCTCTGTGACGGTCATGGTGATTCCTCTCACCCCGGCCCTGATGACCAGCGCTTGCCTCTGACGTTAGCGTCAGGTTTTAGCGTACAGGGCATGGACATCAACAACTCAGTTGCCCTTGTCACCGGAGCCAACCGCGGCCTGGGCCGCGCCTTCGCCCAGCGCCTGCTCGAACGGGGCGCCCGCAAGGTCTACGCGACGGCCCGCCGGCCCGAGACCGTGGACCTGCCCGGGGTCGAGGTGCTGCCCCTTGACATCTCCGATCCCGCAGCCGTGAAGGCCGCGGCCGAGGCCGCCCAGGACGTCTCGCTGCTCATCAACAACGCGGGGATCCAGACGGGAACCGACCTGGTGACCGGTTCGCTGGACGCGGTCCGGCACGAGCTGGAGACCAACGTGTTCGGCCACCTGGGAATGATCCGGGAGTTCGCGCCGACGCTCGCCAGGAACGGCGGGGGCGCGATGGTCAACGTCCTCTCCGCCATGTCATGGTTCGGGGGCGCGGGCGCCAATGCCTACCACCTGACCAAGGCCGCCGCCTGGGCCATGACCAACGGCGTCCGCCTGGAACTCGCCGAGCAGGGCACGCTGGTGACAGCGGTGCACCTCGGTCTGGCCGACACCGACATGGCCGCGGGCTGGCCCGTGGCCAAGATCGCGCCGTCGGACCTGGCCGACGCGGCGCTCGACGGTGTCGAGGCGGGCTCCGCCGAGGTCCTCGCCGACCAGTGGAGTCGGGACATCAAGTCCCGGCTGCCGCTGGCGCCGGAAGAATTCAACGCCGCGATGGACCGCGCCCTGGCGGCGCTAGCGGCGGCCTGAGGGGCACTCGGGCCGCACTGACTTCGGTCGGTTGCTTCTGAGGTCGGTCAACTGGTTATCCCAAGAGGGCGGGCCGTCGCCCCCGTCAGCTGACCACGTCCTTACGCGCGAACCCCCGGAACGCCAGCGCGAACAGCACAAGGGCGTACGCCACCGAGACAGCCGAGCCCTGGATCATCCCGCCCCACTCCATCTTCGGCTGGATCGCGTCCGCCCACGCGAACTGCCAGTGCGCCGGCAGGAAGTCGCGCCAGCTGCCCAGTGCCGTCACCGCGTCCAGGACGTTGCCGACGATCGTCAGGCCTACCGCGCCGCCCACCGCCCCCAGCGGCGCGTCCGTCTTCGTCGAGAGCCAGAACGCCAGCGCGGCCGTGACCAGTTGGGAGACGAAGATGTACGCCACGACGATCACGAGGCGCTGTGCCGCCGTGCCCGCGGGCATGACACCGCCGGTCGGGATCTCCAACGGGCCCCAGCCGTACACGGCCGACCCCACCGCGAGCCCGATCAGCGGGAGCAGCACCATGGCCGCCGCGCTGAGCCCCAGCGCGACGGTCAGCTTGGACCACAGCAGGCGTGCACGCGGTACCGGAGCGGCGAGGAGATAGCGCAGTGAGGACCAGCTCGCCTCGGAGGCGATCGTGTCCCCGCAGAACAGTGCGACGGGGATGACCAGGAGGAAGCCCGCCGACACGAACAGGCACGTCGCGGCGAAGTTCGCGCCGGATGCCGTGGCCGTGTCCATCAGGGTCACGCGGCCGTTCCTGGCCCCCGGCGAACCGGCGACGGTGAACGCGATGACGAGGATGAAGGGGAGAAGGCCCATCACCCCGGCCATCACCAGGGTCCGGCGCCGCTTCAGCTGGCGGACCGCCTCGACCCGCAGCGGCAGTGTACGGCCGGGGCGGTATCCGGGGGCCGTGACGGCTGTGGCGCTCATGCGGTGCCTCCGTCGATCAGGGTCAGGAACGCGTCTTCGAGGCGGCGGTGCGGGCCCATGGACTCCACCGGCAGCTCCAGGCGCACCAGCTCGGGCAGCAGCCTGGCGGCGCTCGCGCTGTCCGTGCCGTCGAGGCGCACCAGGAGGCCGCTGTCCGCGCGGACGGCGGAAGCCACCCCGGGCAGCGCGGCGACCTTGTCGACCAGGGGGTCGGAGATGTCGTCCGCGAGGCCCACGAGCAAGGTGTCGCCGGAGCCGATGATCTCGGCGACCGGGCCCGCCTGGACGAGGCGGCCCCGGTCCATGACCACCAGGTGCGTGCAGGACTGCTCGACCTCGGCGAGGAGGTGGCTGGAGACGATGACCGTGCGGCCACCCTCCGCGTACCGGATCATCACCCCGCGCATCTCACGGATCTGCGGCGGGTCCAGGCCGTTGGTCGGTTCGTCGAGGATCAGCAGGTCCGGCATACCCAGCATCGCCTGGGCGATCGCGAGCCGCTGCCGCATTCCCTGTGAGTACGTCCGCACCGCGCGGGCAAGCGCCTCGCCGAGCCCGGCGATCTCCAACGCCTCGTCCAGGTGGGCGTCTTCGGCCGGGCGGCCGGTGGCTTTCCAGTACAGCTCCAGGTTCTCGCGCCCGGTGAGATGCGGCAGGAAGCCCGCGCCCTCGACGAACGCGCCGACCCGGGAGAGGACCGGAGCGCCCGGCCTGATCGCCTGCCCGAAGACGTGGATCTCGCCCGCGTCGGGCCTGATCAGGCCCATGAGCATGCGCAGGGTCGTCGTCTTGCCCGCGCCGTTCGGGCCCAGGAGGCCCAGCACCTGGCCCTTTTCGACACGGAAGGAGACGTCACGGACCGCGTACCGGTCGGCCGACTTCGCGTACTTCTTGCTCAAGTCCGCGATCTGGAGCGGCACTTCGGCGAGGCTGGAGTCCGGTGCGGGCGCCGTCGTCCGGCGCCGTCCGGTGAGCAGGAGGAGCACTGCGATGAACCCGCCCGCCAGGGGGAGCCACCACACCCAGGCGGGGAGCGGCGCCGCCGCCGTCTTGACGCCGGGGGCCGTGGGGAGCGACAGGTCGTTCTTCAGGGACACCGTGTACGTGGCGGGCTTCGCCGGAGAGGCGTAGCCCAGGTCCGTCGAGGCGAGGACGAGGCTCAGGCGGTGGCCCTTCTGCAGGTCGTGGTCGACGGCTGGCAGGGTGAGCGTGACGTCCTTGCCCGCCTTCGCGCCTTCCACCCGTACCGGCGTGACCAGTTGCGAGGGCAGCACCTTCTGCTTGCCGTCGGGCCCGACGTCGTACACCTTCGCGAAGAGCACGGCGTCGTCGCTCGATGACTTGACGTGCACCCGCGCCGTCGGCGATCCGGTGATCCGCAGGTCGTCGCGGAGGGGCGCCGAGTCGAATCTGGCGTTCTGGCCCGGGAAGTCGAGGGATACGCCGACTCCGAGCGAGGACAGCTGGGAGAGGCCACCGCCGCCTCCGGCGCCCGGGAGGTTGGAGATGGCGGGTGGTGAGCCGCCCGCCGGGTTGGCGAAGGTCTGCTCACGGCCGGTCAGGGGCACCTTCCGGCCACGGCTCTCCAGGCCCGGATACCGGTCACCGCTCGCGCCCCGAAGCTGCGCGGCCCCGTCGGTGGAGTCGATGCCGCCGGTGCGGGTCACACGGAACGCGGGGCCGGTGTCCGCGCTCTTGTCGTCCTTCAGATAGCGGTCGAACCACGATCCGATACGGGCGTCGATCCGCCCCGTCTCGCGGTCGCCGCCGTCATGGCCGCCCGAGATCCAGTCGACGGACACGGGCGCGTGGTTGCCTCGGATCGCCCTGGCCGTGGCGTCGGCCTGGCCGAGCGGGAACAGGGAGTCGGTCTGGCCCTGCACAACCAGGGCGGGGACCTTGATGCGGTCGCCCACGGCGGCCGGGCTGCGGGCCGTGAGAAGTTCGCGCGCCGCCGCGTCCGGCTTCCCTGCCATCGCGACACGGTCGTACATCTCGCAGAGCTGCTTCTCGAAGCGGTCGCAGCCGCCGCCGGTGTTGATGAAGAGGCCGGCCCAGAGCTTCTTGAACACGCCGTCGGGGAACAGGGCTTCGCTGAGGTTCCAGTACGTGATCTGGGGCGCGATGGCGTCCACGCGGTCGTCGTACCCGGCGGTGAGGAGCGACACCGCGCCGCCGTACGAAGCGCCGGTCATGCCGACGCGGGGATCGCCCTTCTTGTCCAGCCGCACCTCGGGGCGCTTCGCCAGCCAGTCGATCAGCCGGGACGCGTCGGCGACCTCGCCCTTCGGGTCGTTGAGGCCGATCTTGCCGGTGGACCTGCCGAAGCCTCGGGCCGACCAGGTGAGGACCGCGTAGCCCTTGGCTGCCAGGTCCTCCGCCTGTGCGCGCAGGTCGTCCTTGCTGCCGCCGAAGCCGTGGCCGATGAGGACTGCGGGGCGCTTTTGGGACGGGTCCCTCGCCGTGAAGTACGACGTGTCGATCTTCGCGCCGCCCGCGCCCGTCATCTGCATGACGTGGTCCTCGCGATGCACCGCGGGGGCGTCGTCCGATGCGGCCGCCGTCCACGTGCCCACGCCCGCGAGCAGCGCGACGGCGGCAACCACAGCGAGCAGTCTGCGCCTGGGCAGTCGTAGATCCATGCGTCAACCGTACGGGCGAGGGCTGACAATCGGGGCAGCCGGTGGGGTGAACCGGCTTACCTACCTGGGGAGTAGGCAAGAGGGCCCGCATACCACCACCGTGGTACGCGGGCCCCCTGACCGCGCTCAGTGATTACGCGGGAACCCCAGGTCCACACCCTCCGGCGCGTCCGACGGGTCCGGCCAGCGCGTGGTGACCACCTTGCCCCGCGTGTAGAAGTGCGTCCCGTCGTTCCCGTAGATGTGGTGGTCGCCGAAGAGCGAGTCCTTCCACCCTCCGAAGGAGTGGTAGCCCACCGGCACCGGGATCGGGACGTTCACGCCGACCATGCCCGCCTCGATCTCCAGCTGGAAGCGCCTCGCGGCACCACCGTCACGCGTGAAGATCGCCGTGCCGTTGCCGAAGGGCGACGCGTTCATCAGCGTCACGCCCTCCTCGTACGTGTCGACCCGCAGCACGCACAGCACGGGGCCGAAGATCTCGTCCTTGTACGCGTTCGCCGTCACCGGCACGCGGTCCAGGAGCGAGAGGCCGATCCAGTGACCGTCCTCGAAGCCGTCGACCGTGAGGCCCGTGCCGTCGAGGACGACCTCGCAGCCCTCCGCCGCCGCACCGGTGACGTACGAAGCGACCTTGTCGCGGTGCGCCGCCGTGATCAGCGGGCCCATCTCCGACGTGGGGTCGTTGCCGGGGCCGATCTTGATCTTCTCGGCCCGCTCCTTGATCTTCGCGACGAGCTCGTCGCCGATCGAGCCGACCGCGACCACGGCCGAGATGGCCATGCAGCGCTCGCCCGCCGAGCCGTACGCCGCCGACACGGCCGCGTCGGCCGCCGCGTCGAGGTCCGCGTCCGGCAGGACCAGCATGTGGTTCTTGGCGCCGCCGAGCGCCTGGACGCGCTTGCCGTTGGCGGTCGCGGTGGTGTGGATGTGGCGGGCGATCGGCGTCGAGCCGACGAACGAGACGGCCGCCACGTCCGGGTGCGAGAGCAGCCGGTCCACGGCCACCTTGTCGCCGTGCACGACGTTGAAGACGCCGTCCGGGAGACCCGCTTCCGAAAGCAGCTCGGCGATCTTCATCGCGGCCGACGGGTCCTTCTCCGACGGCTTCAGTACGAAGGTGTTGCCGCACGCGATGGCGAGCGGGAACATCCACATCGGCACCATGGCCGGGAAATTGAACGGCGTGATGCCCGCGACGACGCCGAGCGGCTGGCGGATGGACGAGACGTCCACGCGCGATGCCACCTCCGTCGACAGCTCGCCCTTCAGCTGGACCGTGATCCCGCAGGCCAGGTCCACGATCTCCAGGCCGCGCGCGACCTCGCCGAGCGCGTCCGAGTGCACCTTGCCGTGCTCGGCGGTGATCAGCTCGGCGATCGCGTCACGGTTGGCGTCGAGCAGCGCGCGGAAGGCGAAGAGGATCGAGGTGCGCTTGGCGAGCGACGACTTGCCCCACGTGGCATACGCCTCGCGCGCGGAGGCGACGGCGGCGTCCACCTCGTCCACGGACGCGTAGACGACCTGCGTGGTGACGGCGCCGGTCGCCGGGTCGGTCACCGAACCGTACGTACCCGACGCGCCCGCGGCACGCTCAACCGGCTTTCCACCGATCCAGTGATTGACGGTCTTCGTCATGACAAGCATCCCTACTCTCACAGGTGGCGGCGTCGGGCTGAGACGTGCCGGTCGTACTCTTTCCTGGCCTTGATCGCCGACGGTCGGTCCGCGGTCTCGGCCACGGGCACATCCCACCACGCCTGCGCCGGGGGCGGGGGCGACACTGTGTCTGCCGTTTCCGTCTCCACGTAGACACATGTGGGACCGTCGGCCGCCCGCGCCTCGGCGAGGGCATCGCGCAGGTCAGCGACTGTTTTGGCGCGGATCACCCGCATCCCGAGCGAGGCCGCGTTGGCCGCGAGATCGACGGGCAGCGGGGCGCCCGTGTACGTGCCGTCCGAAGCCCGGAAGCGGTAGGCCGTGCCGAACCGCTCGCCGCCCACGGACTCCGAGAGCCCGCCGATGGACGCGTACCCGTGGTTCTGGAGGATCACTACCTTGATCGGGATGTTCTCCTGGACCGCCGTGACGATCTCGGTGGGCATCATCAGATACGTTCCGTCGCCCACCAGGGCCCAGACAGGACGGTCCGGGGCGGCCATCGCGACGCCGATCGATGCGGGGATCTCGTATCCCATGCAGGAGTAGCCGTACTCGACGTGGTACTGGAGGGGCGAGCGTGCCCTCCACAGCTTGTGCAGATCGCCGGGGAGGGATCCGGCCGCGTTGATGATCACATCCGCGTCCGTGACCAACTGGTCGAGCAGGCCGAGCACTTGGGTCTGCGTGGGGCGTACGTCGGGTTCCTCGGCCGCGTAAGCCGCGTCGACCCGCTGTTCCCAGCGCACCTTGTCCTCGGCGTACTCGGCGGCGTACGCGGACGGCACGCGCCACCCCGCGAGGGCGCCGGTCAGGGCCGCGAGGCCCGCGCGCGCGTCCGCGATCAGGGTCGTGCCCGCCATCTTGTGGCCGTCGAACGCCGTGATGTTGAGGTTGAGGAAGCGGACACCGGGCTCGGCGAAGAGCGTGCCGGATGCCGTGGTGAAGTCGCTGTAGCGGGTGCCGACGCCGATCACCAGGTCGGCGGTGCGGGCGAGTTCGTCGGCGGTGGCCGTGCCGGTGTGCCCGATGCCGCCGACGTCCGCCGGGTGGTCGAAGCGCAGGGAGCCCTTGCCCGCCTGGGTGGAGGCGACGGGAATCCCGGTCGCGTCCACCAGGTCCCGCAGCGCGCCATCGGCCGCGCTGTGGTGGACTCCGCCGCCCGCGATGATCAGCGGGCGCCGCGCCTCGCGCACGGCCCGTACAGCGGCGGCCAGTTCACGCGGATCGGGAGCCTGCCGGCGTACGCCCCACACCCTCTCCGCGAAGAACTCCTCCGGCCAGTCGTACGCCTCCGCCTGCACGTCCTGCGGAAGCGCGAGCGTGACGGCGCCGGTCTCCGCCGGGTCGGTCAGCACGCGCATCGCGGCGAGCGCGGCCGGGATCAGGGCCTCGGGGCGGGTCACGCGGTCGAAGTATCTCGACACCGGGCGCAGGCAGTCGTTGACCGATACGTCGCCCGCGTACGGCACTTCGAGCTGCTGGAGCACCGGGTCCGCGGGGCGGGTCGCGAAGGTGTCGCCCGGCAGGAGCAGAACGGGGAGGCGGTTGACGGTCGCGAGCGCGGCGCCGGTGACGAGGTTGGTCGCGCCGGGCCCGATGGAGGTGGTGACGGCGTGCGTGGACAGGCGCCCCGACTGGCGGGCGTACCCCACGGCGGCGTGCACCATGGCCTGTTCGTTGCGGCCCTGGTGGTAGGGCATGTCGTCGCCGTACTCCAGGAGGGCCTGACCGATGCCTGCCACGTTGCCGTGTCCGAAGATGCCCCAGGTCGCGCCGATGAGCCGCTGCCGCTCGCCGTCGCGCTCGGTGAACTGCCGGGACAGGAAGCGGATGAGGGCCTGCGCGGTGGTGAGCCTGACCGGGGCGCTCATCGAGGTCGGGGTCATCGGTATCCCTCCGTGTGATCGGGGTGGAAGCAGATCCGCCACTCCCGTTCATCCCCAGGACCGGCCATCACATTCAGGTAGTACATGCTGTGCCCCGGCTGAGCGATCGACGGGCCGTGCCAGCCGTCGGGGACGAGCACGGCGTCGCCCGTACGGACCTCGGCGAGGACGTCGGTGCCGCCGGGGCGGGACGGGAAGACCCGTTGATAGCCGAAGCCTTCCTGGCCTCCCTGGGTGGCCTCGATCTCGAAGTAGTAGATCTCCTCGAGCTCGGCCTCGACTCCCGGGCGGTGCTCGTCGTGCTTGTGCGGCGGGTACGAGGACCAGTTGCCGCCGGGCGTGATCACCTCGACGGCGATGAGGCGGTCGCAGTCGAACGCGTCGGCGGACGCGAAATTGCGGACCTCGCGGGAGCAGGTACCGCTGCCGCGGTGTTCGACGGAAACCTCCGGCGCGGAGCCGTAGCGGGCGGGGAGTCGACGCTCGCACTTCGCTCCTGCCAGGGCGAAGCGGCCTCCCGCGCCGGAGGCGATCTGGATGTGGGCGTCACGCGGTACATAGGCGAAGTCGCTCACGCCGCTGAACACACTGTCCCTGCCCAGCAGTTCGATCATCTCGCCTTCCGCGTGCACCGTACAGCCGCCGGCGAGCGGGAGCACGATCCATTCACTCTCCCCGGTGGCGAAGGAGTGCGTGGCGCCGGGTTCGATCTCGACCACACACAGCGCGGAATAGGTCAGACCTGACCGCTTCGGATCGAGGTCCAGGGCGTACGGCCCCTCGGCCGCACTGCCCTTCGGTACATACGTCATAGAGCCCTCCTACAGCAGTCCGACGGCTGTGTCGACGGCGCCCGCCACGTCGCCGTCGGCCGGGTACAGCAGCGTGCGCCCGGCGACGAGCCCTCGCACGGTGGGCAGTTGGAGCGCGCCGCGCCACTTCTCGTACGCGGCGTCACTGTCGTCACCGAGGTCGCCGCCAAGGAGGACGGCGGGCAGCGTCGAGGTCTCCATGACCCGCGCCATGTCGTCCGGATTGTCGGTCACCGGAACCTTCAGCCAGGTGTACGCCGATGTCCCGGCAAGCCCCGAAGCGATGGCGATGGACGTGGTGACGGCCTCGGCGCTCAGGTCGTTGCGCGGCGGACCGCCGTCCACGGGGCGCCGGCAGAGGAACGGCTCGACGAAGACGGGCAGCTTGTGCGCGGCCATGGCGTCGATGGCGCGGGCGCTCGAATGGAGGGTAGTGAGGGAGCCGGGGTCGTCGTGGTCGACCCTCAGCAGGAGTTTCCCCGCGTCGAACCCGAGCCGGTCGAGATCCTCCGCGCGGTACCCCGTGAACCGGTCGTCCAGCTCGAAAGAGGCACCGGCGAGACCGCCCCGGTTCATCGACCCCATGGCGACTTTTCCGTCGAGGGCACCGAGCAGGAGGAGATCCTCCAGGATGTCCGCGGTGGCGAGCACGCCGTCCACGCGAGGGCGGGAGAGAGCCAGGCAGAGCCGCTCGAGGAGGTCCCCGCGGTTGGCCATGGCCAGCTTGTCGCCGCCGACGGAGAGGGCGCCCCGGGCGGGGTGATCGGCGGCGATGATCATCAGCCGCCCGCTGCTCCCGAGGAGGGGCCGCCGGGAGCGCCGGGCCGCGGCCTCCGCGATGGCCTCGGGGTGCTGGGCCCGGATCCGGACGAGGTCCGCCAGTTCCGCGACGTCGACGAAGTCAGCCATGCGTCACGGCTCCCGCGGCAAGGGCCGCCTCGACCTCGTCAGGGAACGGCATGGCGGACGAACACTCGAGCCGAGAGGCGACGATCGCCCCCGCCGCGTTCGCGTACCGCATCGTCCGCTCCAGCTCCCACCCGGCGAGCAGCCCGTGGCAGAGCGCCCCGCCGAAGGCGTCCCCGGCCCCGAGTCCGTTGAGGACGGTCACCGGCAGCGGCGGCACTTCGACGGCGTCACCGGAGCGGTTCATGGCGAGGACGCCCTTGGGGCCCTGCTTGACCACGGCGAGTTCCACTCCGGAGTCCAGCAACGCGCGAGCGGCGGCGTCCGGTTCACGCTTCCCCGTGGCGATCTCGACCTCGTCGAGATTCCCCACGGCGACCGTCGCGGAAGCGAGCGCCTCCGCGTAGAAGCCGCGCGCCTCCTCGGCCCGCTCCCAGAACATCGGCCGCCAGTCGAGGTCGAAGACCGTCAGACCCGCCTTCGCCCGGTGCCGGAGCGCGGCAAGGGTCGCCGACCGGCTGGGCTCCGCGCAGAGCCCCGTACCCGTCATCCAGAACACCCGTGCGGAAGCGATGGCGTCGAGGTCGAGGTCCCCCTCGTGGATCTCCAGGTCAGGCGCTTTCGGCAGCCGGTAGAAGTAGAGCGGGAAGTCGTCCGGCGGGAAGACCTCGCAGAAGGTCACCGGCGTCGGGAGCCCCTCGACTCCGCTTACCCACCGGTCGTCGACCCCGAACTCGCGCAGCGCCCGGTGCAGATACTCCCCGAAGGGGTCCTCGCCGGTGCGCGTGACGACGGCGACCCGGCGGCCCAGCCTCGACGCGGCGACGGCGACGTTCGACGCCGAGCCGCCGAGGAACTTGCCGAACGTGCTGACCTCGGCGAGCGGCACCCCGGCCTGAAGGGGATACAGGTCGACCCCGATCCGGCCCATCGTGATGACGTCGTACGACTCGGTCACCCTGTACTCCCTCGTACTCCCTCTCGGCCTCGGCAGAGCCCTGACTCCAAGACCTGACCCCCCTAGGTCTATTCCTGTCCGGTGAACCCTGTCAACACATTGTCCTTACATTCGGACTACTCCTTGACATCGTTCTCCGCCGCCCTGAAAGCTGGCCGCCATGACGACGCTGTCACGCATCCGGATCGGCTCGGCACCCGACTCGTGGGGTGTCTGGTTCCCCGAGGATCCGGGCCAGGTCCCCTGGAGCCGCTTCCTCGACGAGGTGGCGGACTCCGGATACGAGTGGATCGAACTCGGCCCGTACGGCTATCTGCCCACCGATCCCGCCGAGCTGACCGCCGAGACCCAGCGGCGCGGCCTGAAGGTCTCGGCGGGAACGGTCTTCACGGGCCTGCACCACGGCCCCTCGGTCTGGGACAAGACCTGGGCCCATGTGGCCGACAACGCGGCGCTCGCGCAGGCGATGGGCGCCGAGCATCTCGTCGTCATCCCCTCCTTCTGGCGCGACGACAAGACCGGCGAGGTCCTGGAGGACCGCACACTCACTCCGGAGCAGTGGCGTCAGCTCACGCTCCAGACCGAGCGCCTGGCGTACGAGGTGCGCGAGCGCTACGGCCTGCGTGTCGTCGTCCATCCGCACGCCGACACGCACATCGACGACGAGCAGAACGTCACCCGCTTCCTCGACTCGACCGACCGCGACCTCGTATCGCTCTGCCTGGACACCGGTCATTACGCCTACTGCGGCGGCGACAACGTCAAGCTCATCGAGACGTACGGCGAACGCATCGGCTATCTGCACCTCAAGCAGGTCGACCCGGCCGTCCTCGCCGAAGTGCGCGCGCAGGAGATGCCGTTCGGGCCCGCCGTGGCGCGGGGCGTGATGTGCGAACCGCCGTCCGGCGTGCCCGCGATCGAACCGGTACTCGCGGCGGCGCAGAGGCTGGGCGTCGATCTGTTCGCCATCGTCGAGCAGGACATGTACCCGTGCGCGCCGGACAAGCCGCTGCCCATCGCCCGCCGCACCCGGTCGTATCTGCGCTCCTGCGGAGCGTGACGCTTCGCTGCCGCATCCGTGCGCCTCCCGTGCGCCGCACCACTGCGCCGCCTGAATGCATCACAAGCGTCACAAACAACCTCTTCCTGTCACACATGTCCCGGCTACGCGGGTCTTCCGTCACAGCCAGTCGACAGGCGCTCCCCAGCGCTCACTCCGCGTCGTTCACCGGGCACAGGCTGAGTGATCGCCAGCGTCGCGCCGCAGCTCCCCCGACGGTTCCCCCCGAGCCGCCCCTCCGGCGCACGCAGGGAGGTGCCACTGATGACGGACCGAAAGCTCTGGTCGTACAAGGAGATCGCCGCACACATCCGGGTACAGCCGGACACCGTGCGCTCCTATCGCAAGCACGGCCTGCTCCCCGACCCCGACCACGTGGAGAGCGGCAAGCCCTACTGGTACGCGGACACCGTCCGCGCCTGGGTCGCCGCGAGGCCCCGCAACCGTGGGCGCACGGACTGACGCGCGGACCGACGTACGGGCCGGCGCGTTGATGGTTACCCCCTAGGGGTATAGTGTGGTGAGTGTCGGGAGGTCCCCGGGAACACCGGGACCCCTCGCGCCCATTGACGACACACACGTAGCCGCACGCCGCCCTCACCGAGGAGAACGACATGAGCGCCCACACCGAGCTCCCGCAGGCCGAGACCGCAGGAAGTACCGGCTCCTGCTGCTCCCCCAGCGGTTCCTGCCACTCCGACGGCGCCGCCGAGGCGCCCCAGGGTGCCGTGACGACGGTGTACGAGGTGACCGGCATGACCTGTGGTCACTGCGAGGGCGCCGTATCCAGTGAGATCTCGGAGATCGAGGGTGTCAGCTCCGTCAAGGCGGTGGCCTCCACGGGCCTGGTGACCGTGGTCTCCGAGGCCCCGCTCGACGAGGCCGCGGTGCGCGCCGCGGTCGACGAGGCGGGCTACGAGCTCACCGGCGTCGGCAAGGCCTGAGGCCGACGCCTGACGCCTGACCCGCCGCTCGGCGGGTACCCCGGGCCCTGTGGCATCGTCGCCGCCGCAGGGCCCGCAGCCGTTCCACCCAGAAGTGTGAAAGAGCCATGAACGAAGTCGAACTCGCCGTCGGCGGAATGACCTGCGCCTCCTGCTCCGCCCGCATCGAGAAGAAGCTGAACCGCATGGAGGGCGTGAGCGCGTCGGTCAACCTCGCCACGGAGAAGGCGAAAGTCTCGTACGGCGAAGGGATCGAGGTCGCACAGTTGATCGCGACGGTCGAGAAGCTGGGCTATACGGCGGAGGAGATCGTCCCGGCTCCCCCCGAGTCGGACGCGCCGCCCACCACCGCCGACATCACCGAGCCCGACACCCTGCGCCAGCGCCTCATCGGCTCGGCGGTGCTCTCGCTGCCCGTGGTCCTGCTCGCGATGGTCCCGTCTCTCCAGTTCGACAACTGGCAGTGGCTCTCGCTGACCCTGGCCGCGCCCGTCGTCGTCTGGGGCGGGTTCCCCTTCCACAAGGCCGCGTTCACGAACCTGCGGCACGGCGCCGCGACCATGGACACCCTGGTGTCGGTGGGCACGCTCGCCGCGTTCGGCTGGTCGCTGTGGGCGCTGTTCCTCGGGGACGCGGGGATGCCGGGGATGCGGCACGGCTTCGAGTTCACGGTGTCGCGCGCCGACGCCGCCTCGACGATCTATCTCGAAGTCGCAGCGGGCGTCATCTCCTTCATCCTGCTCGGCCGCTGGCTCGAGGCCCGCTCCAAGCGCAAGGCGGGCGCGGCCCTGCGGGCTCTGCTCGAACTGGGCGCCAAGGACGCCGCCGTACTGCGCGACGGTGCGGAGGTACGTGTTCCGGTCGCGCGTCTCGTCGTCGGCGACCGTTTCGTCGTACGCCCCGGAGAGACCGTCGCGACCGACGGCACCGTCATCGAAGGCGCATCGGCGGTCGATGTCTCCATGCTGACCGGCGAGTCCGTCCCGGTGGATGTGACCGCGGGCGACGCGGTGACCGGGGCCACCACGAACGTCTCGGGGCGGCTCGTCGTCGAGGCCACGCGGGTCGGCGCCGACACCCAACTGGCCAGGATGGCCAAGCTCGTCGAGGACGCGCAGACCGGCAAGGCTCAGGTGCAGCGCCTCGCCGACCGGATCGCCGGGATCTTCGTGCCGGTCGTCCTGATGATCGCCACCGCCACGCTCGGCGGCTGGCTCGGCGCCACCGGCGATGTGACCGCCGCCTTCACCGCGGCCGTCGCCGTCCTGATCATCGCCTGCCCGTGCGCGCTCGGCCTCGCGACGCCGACCGCCCTGATGGTCGGCACGGGGCGCGGGGCACAGCTCGGCATCCTCATCAAGGGACCTGAAGTCCTCGAGTCCACGCGCCGCGTCGACACCGTCGTCCTGGACAAGACCGGGACGGTGACGACGGGACGCATGACCCTGCGGGACGTGTACGTCGGCGGGGAGACCGAAGAGAAGCAGTTGCTGCGGCTCGCGGGAGCCCTCGAACACGCCTCCGAGCATCCGGTCGCGCGGGCCGTCGCTGCGGGCGCCGCCGCGGAGTTGGGGCTTCCGGTGGGCTCGCTGCCCGTCGTGGAGGGGTTCCGGAACGTCCCGGGGTCCGGCGTGCGCGGCACGGTGGAAGGACATGACGTCCTCGTCGGTCGTGAGCGGCTGCTCGTGGACGCGGGAGTCGAGGGGCTCGCTTCGGTGGCCGCGCTCAAGGCGGAGGCCGAGGCGACGGGGCGTACGGCCGTCCTGGTCGCCTGGGACGGCGTGGCCCGCGGTGTCCTCACCGTCGCCGACGCCGTCAAGGACACCAGCGCCGAAGCGGTGCGCGAGCTGCGTGCCCTGGGCCTGACGCCGGTGCTGCTCACCGGCGACAACAGGGCCGTCGCCGAAGCGGTGGCCGAGGCCGTCGGTATCGACGCGGACGCCGTGTACGCCGATGTCCTGCCCGAGGACAAGGTCGATGTCGTACGGCGGCTGCGCGGCGAGGGCAAGGTCGTCGCGATGGTCGGGGACGGGGTCAACGACGCGGCGGCGCTCGCCACCGCCGATCTGGGGCTCGCGATGGGCACGGGCACGGACGCGGCCATCGAGGCGAGCGATCTGACGCTGGTGCGCGGGGACTTGCGCGGGGCCGCCGACGCGATCAGGCTCTCCCGTAAGACCCTCGCCACGATCAAGGGCAATCTCTTCTGGGCCTTCGGCTACAACGTCGCCGCGCTTCCGCTGGCCGCGGCCGGGCTTCTGAACCCGATGATCGCGGGGGCCGCGATGGCGTTCTCATCAGTATTTGTGGTGACGAACAGCCTTCGTCTGCGGACCTTCACATAGACTCTTCACATCTTGGTCGCAGCATTCTCACCCCTGAGTCCTGATCGGCATATCGGGCCTCTTGCGCATGTACAGGACATATGCAAGAGACGCAGATCACAGCGATCCGAACGTAACCATTCAGGGGGCTCGCGAGTCTAAGAGACGATGCCGGGGACGTCTTGGGGGACGTCTCTAGACATCGGGGACATCTTGGGGGATGTTCCTAGGAATGCGTTGGCCGGGACACGTGCACCGGGGAGCTTTGAGCGGCCCTCCCGATACGTACGCGTCCCGGCAGATCGCAGACCACCACAGACGCCCGGCCGGATCCCGTGGGGGGAATCCGCACCGGGAAATAGGAAAGCGCCCCGACCGTCGACCCGTGGGGGGATCGGCGGCGGGGCGCTTTTCGCTTGGCTTGCGCTGTGCGCCCCGTAGGGGGCGCGGGGAACTGCGCGCTCAGCCACATGCGGCCCGCAGCTTCCGAAAGAGGGTCAGCGACCCTCGACCGGAACGAAGTCCCGAAGAACCTCACCGGTGTAAATCTGCCGGGGACGGCCGATGCGGGAGCCAGGCTCCTTGATCATCTCGTGCCACTGGGCGATCCAGCCCGGGAGGCGGCCCAGCGCGAAGAGAACCGTGAACATCTCGGTCGGGAAGCCCATCGCGCGGTAGATGAGGCCCGTGTAGAAGTCCACGTTGGGGTACAGCTTGCGCTCGACGAAGTAGTCGTCGGCCAGCGCGTGCTCTTCCAGCTTCAGCGCGATGTCGAGCAGCTCGTCGTTCTTGCCGAGAGCCGAGAGGACGTCGTGCGCCGCCGCCTTGATGATCTGCGCCCGCGGGTCGAAGTTCTTGTAGACGCGGTGCCCGAAGCCCATGAGCTTCACGCCGTCTTCCTTGTTCTTCACCTTGCGGATGAAGTTGTCGACGTCGCCGCCGTCCTGCTTGATGCCCTCGAGCATCTCCAGGACGGACTGGTTGGCGCCACCGTGCAGCGGACCCCAGAGGGCCGAGATGCCGGCGGAGATCGAGGCGAACATGTTCGCCTGCGACGAGCCGACCAGACGCACGGTGGAGGTCGAACAGTTCTGCTCGTGATCCGCGTGCAGGATCAGGAGCTTGTCGAGCGCGGAGACGACGACCGGGTCCAGGTCGTACTCGGCGGCAGGCACCGAGAACGTCATGCGCAGGAAGTTCTCGACATAGCCGAGGTCGTTGCGCGGGTAGACGACCGGGTGGCCCTGCGACTTCTTGTACGCGTAGGCCGCGATCGTCGGAAGCTTGGCGAGCAGGCGGATCGTCGAGAGGTCGCGCTGCTCCTCGTCGAACGGGTTGTGACTGTCCTGGTAGAACGTCGACAGCGCGCTGACCACGGACGACAGCATCGCCATCGGGTGGGCGTCACGCGGGAAGCCGTCGTAGAAGCGCTTGACGTCCTCGTGCAGCAGCGTGTGCTGCGTGATGTCGTTCTTGAAACTGGCGAGCTCGTCGACCTTCGGCAGTTCGCCGTTGATCAGCAGGTACGCCACCTCGGTGAAGGTGGAGCGCTCGGCCAGCTGCTCGATCGGATAGCCGCGATACCGGAGGATCCCCTGCTCGCCGTCGAGGTAGGTGATGGCGGATTTATAAGCGGCGGTGTTGCCATAGCCGCTGTCCAGGGTCACCAGACCGGTCTGGGCGCGGAGCTTCCCGATGTCGAAGCCCTTGTCGCCGACGGTCGAATCGATCACCGGGTAGGTGTACTCGTCGCCATCGCCGTACCGCAGTACTACAGAGTTGTCGCTCACGTCATCCCTCACCGACGTTGTGCCTCTTCTTCGAGGTGCCCTGACTGTCTCTACCATCCCCCATTTGGCCCTGGAGAGTGCACTCGGGGTCGACCATTGGGCCTATTGGCGGCACTGAGTGCCGCCAACTTACTCATCCTGCCCCCTTCGACCCGGTTGCGGAAGCGCTGTGTGACCTTTCCGACTCGTTTGATCGATCAAAATTTTCCGAGCCGGAAATCCAGGGCCGTACAGCGTCTGCCCGCGGAGACCGTGCGCACCGCTTGTCCCAGAGCCTTGCGTGAACCGACAAGCACGACCAGCTTCTTGGCCCGCGTCACCGCCGTATAGAGCAGGTTCCTCTGCAGCATCATCCATGCGCTCGTGGTCACGGGGATCACCACCGCCGGATACTCACTGCCCTGGGAGCGGTGGATGGTGACCGCGTACGCGTGCGTCAGTTCGTCCAGTTCGTCGAAGTCGTACGGAATCTCCTCCTCCTCGTCCGTCAGGACCGTGAGCCGCTGCTCGTCGGAGTCGAGCGAGGTGACTACTCCGACGGTGCCATTGAAGACGCCGTTCTGCCCCTTCTCGTAGTTGTTGCGGATCTGGGTGACCTTGTCGCCGACGCGGAACACGCGGCCGCCGAAGCGCTTCTCCGGTACGTCCGGCCTGCTGGGGGTGATGGCCTGCTGGAGCAGGCCGTTCAGGCTGCCCGCGCCCGCCGGGCCGCGGTGCATGGGTGCGAGCACCTGGACGTCCCTGCGGGGGTCGAGGCCGAACTTCGCCGGGATGCGGTGCGCGGCCACGTCCACCGTGAGCCGCGCGGCGTCCTCGGTCTCGTCCTCCACGAAGAGGAAGAAGTCCGTGAGGCCCTGAGTGAGGGGCGGCACGCCGGAGTTGATGCGGTGGGCGTTCGTGACGACGCCGGACTGCTGGGCCTGGCGGAAGATGTGCGTGAGCCGGACCGCGGGGACGGGGCTCTGCTCGCTGAGCATGTCGCGCAGGACCTCGCCCGCGCCGACGCTCGGCAGCTGGTCCACGTCTCCGACGAAGAGGAGGTGTGCGCCGGGGGCCACCGCCTTCGCCAGTTTGTTGGCGAGGAGCAGGTCCAGCATGGATGCCTCGTCGACGACTACGAGGTCGGCGTCGAGGGGCCTCTCCTTGTCGTACGCCGCGTCTCCTCCCGGCTTGAGCTCCAGGAGGCGGTGGACCGTGGAGGCCTCGGCGCCGGTGAGCTCGGCGAGGCGTTTGGCCGCGCGGCCCGTGGGGGCGGCGAGGACGACCTTCGCTTTCTTGGCTCGGGCCAGCTCCACGATCGAGCGGACCGTGAAGGACTTGCCGCAGCCGGGGCCGCCGGTGAGGACGGCGACCTTCTGCGTCAGCGCCAGCCTGACCGCTTCCTCCTGCTCGGGGGCGAGGTCGGCGCCCGTGCGGGTGGCCAGCCACGCGAGTGCCTTGTCCCAGGCCACGTCCTGGAAGGCGGGCATACGGTCTTCCGCGGTCCTGAGGAGGCGCAGCAGCTGGGCGGAGAGGGACAGCTCCGCGCGGTGGAAAGGGACCAGGTAGACGGCCGTGACGTCCTCGCCGCCGTGGGCCGCGCCGCCGTCGGGGCCGGGGACCTTCTCTCGTACGACGCCTTCCTCCTCGCCTGCCAGTTCGGCGAGGCAGTCGATGACCAGGCCCGTGTCGACCTGGAGCAGCTTCACCGCGTCCGCGATGAGGCGCTCCTCCGGGAGATAGCAGTTGCCCTGGTCGGTGGACTGCGACAGTGCGTACTGGAGGCCCGCCTTGACGCGTTCCGGGCTGTCGTGCGGGATGCCGACGGACTGGGCGATGCGGTCCGCGGTGAGGAAGCCGATGCCCCAGACGTCGGCGGCGAGACGATAGGGCTCGTTCTTCACTATGGAGATGGAGGCGTCCGCGTACTTCTTATAGATACGGACGGCGATGGACGTGGAGACGCCTACTCCTTGCAGGAAGACCATGACCTCCTTGATGGCCTTCTGCTCCTCCCAGGCCGCGGCGATCAGCTTGGTCCGCTTGGGGCCCAGGCCGGGGACTTCGACCAGGCGCTTGGGGTCTTGCTCGATGATGTCGAGGGTGTCCACGCCGAAGTGGGTGGTGATGCGGTCGGCCATGACTGGGCCGATGCCCTTGATGAGGCCTGAGCCGAGATAGCGGCGGATGCCTTGGATGGTGGCGGGGAGGATCGTGGTGTAGTTCTCCACCGTGAACTGCTTGCCGTACTGCGCGTGGGAGCCCCAGCGGCCTTCCATGCGGAGTGATTCGCCTGCCTGCGCGCCGAGGAGTGAGCCGACCACGGTGAGGAGGTCGCCGCTGCCGCGGCCTGTGTCCACACGGGCGACCGTGTACCCGTTCTCCTCGTTGGCGTAGGTGATCCGCTCCAGGACACCCTCGACGACTGCGGGTGTTGGTGGCGTCGTCGCTGCTGCTGGACTCGACATGATCCGACGCTACCGCTCCGCACCGACAGCGCGGGAAGCCTGTGGACAACTCCCTGTGGACAACTCGAGGGGGCCCGGTCCGATCGACCGGGCCCCCTCGGGTTTCCCCTCCCCTGTCGGTACTCCGCGATCCCCCCAGATCTCCCGTACGGAAGTCCCGACGCACAGTACGACCCGCGTAGGGCGGGAAGGGTTGCACGGGCCGGACCGGAAAGTTTCAGGTGTGTGGGTGCCTGTGCGGGTGTGTGGGTGGGGATGCCTGCGGCGCCTGTGGCTCGTTGGGTGGGGGTTGGCGACGCGGCATCGGTTCGTCGGTGGCAGCGGGGCCGCGCCGGTATGTCCGTCCTCGCCATCACGGTCTGAGCGTCGGGCTTCTTCGGTGCTGGAGTTCTGGGAACCGTGCTCCGGGCGGAAATACCGACACGACCCCTCGCGTCCGTTGCCGACAGCGGGTACGTCGTGGAGGCCAACGCTGCGGGGCAATCGGGATGGGGTCCCGCTGCGGGCTAAGCGGGTCGGGCGAAGTCGGCTACGGTTTGGCAGCGCCCTGAAGGGGCGCGGGGAACTGCGCGACCAGCCACGACGGGCTCGCAGACATCCGAAGGACCAGTCCCGCACATCCAGCGAAGCGCTTAGCACGCCTCCGTGGCGTAGCTCCTTGCCGTCTCCGACAGGAGCTCCCTGCCGTCCCTCGCCCACAGCTCCTCGTTGAAGAGTTCGACCTCGATCGGGCCCGTATAGCCCGCCTCCTCCACGTAGCCGCGCCACTGCCGCAGGTCGACCGACCCCGAGCCCAGCTGGCCACGCCCGTTCAGAACGCCCTCGGGCAACGGGGTGATCCAGTCGGCCAGTTGGAAGGCGTGGAGGCGTCCGCCCTGTCCCGCTCGGGCGATCTGCGCCGGCGCCTGGTCGTCCCACCACACGTGGTACGTGTCCACGCAGACCCCGACCTGTGAAGGTGGGAAGTCCTCGGCCAGGTCGAGGGACTGAGCGAGCGTCGACACCACGCAGCGGTCCGACGCGAACATCGGGTGGAGGGGTTCGATGGCCAGGCGGATCCCGCGCGATGCCGCGTACGGGGCGAGTTCCGCCAGCGCCTCGGCGATGCGGGAGCGTGCTCCGTGCAAGTCCTTGCTGCCGGGAGGCAGGCCGCCCGAGACCAGGACCAGCGTGTCCGTGCCGAGAGTTGCCGCCTCGTCGATCGCCGCCCTGTTGTCGTCGATGGCCGCCACGCGCGCGTGTGCGTCGATCGCCGTGAGGAAGCCGCCCCGGCAGAGCGTGGTGACCGTCAGGCCCGCGTCGCGCATCAGCTTGGCGGTCGCCTCAAGGCCGTAGGCCTGGACCGGCTCCCGCCAGAGGCCGACCCCGGGGATCCCCAGGTCCACGCACGCCGTGGCGAGTTCGGGGAGGGAGAGCTGCTTGACCGTCATCTGGTTGATGGAGAAGCGCGCAAGGGCCGCCTCGCTCATTGCTGGACTCCGTACACGGTGAGCAGGGATTTCATCCGGGACTCGGCGAGCGCGGGGTCCGGGAACAGGCCGAGGTTGTCCGCCAGTTCGTACGCGTGAGCCAAGTGCGGCAGCGACCGCGCCGACTGGAGGCCCCCCACCATCGTGAAATGGGTTTGGTGGCCTGCCAGCCACGCCAGGAACACCACGCCTGTCTTGTAGAAGCGGGTGGGTGGCTGGAAGAGGTGGCGGGAGAGCGGGACCGTCGGGTCGAGGCAGGCGTGGAACGCCTTCGTGTCGCCCGTGTCGAGGAGTCGTACCGCCTGGGCCGCCAAGGGGGCAAGGGGGTCGAAGATGCCCAGCAGGGCGTGGCTGAAGCCCTGGTCGTCGCCCGCGATCAGCTCGGGATAGTTGAAGTCGTCGCCCGTGTAGCAGCGGACGCCGTCCGGCAGGCGGCGGCGCACGGCGATCTCGCGCTGTGGGTCCAGGAGGGAGATCTTGATGCCGTCGACCTTGTCGGGGTGGGCCGTGATGACCTCGAGGAAGGTGTCCGTCGCGGCGTCCAGGTCCGTACTGCCCCAGTAGCCGGTGAGCGCCGGGTCGAACATCGGGCCGAGCCAGTGCAGGATCACCGGCTCGCTCGCCTGGCGCAGGAGGTGACCGTACGTCTGGAGGTAGTCGTCCGGTGACTTCGCCACTGCGGCGAGCGCGCGGGACGCCATCAGGATCACCTGTGCGCCGCTCGATTCGACCAGGGCCAGCTGCTCCTCGTATGCGGAGCGGACCGTCAGGAGGTCGGTGGGGGCCGTCAGTTGGTCCGTGCCCGCGCCGCAGGCGATCGCGCCGCCCACCGACTTCGCTTCCGCCGCCGAACGTCTGATCAGTTCCGCCGCGCCCTGCCAGTCCAGGCCCATGCCCCGCTGTGCCGTGTCCATCGCCTCGGCCACGCCAAGGCCCTGCGCCCACAGGTGGCGGCGGAAGGCCAGGGTCGCGTCCCAGTCGACAGCCGCCGGGGAGTCCGGGGAGACGTCCGGGTAAGGGTCCGCCACCACGTGTGCCGCCGAGAAGACCGTGCGGGAGGTAGGAGGGGAGCCCGCCGTCTGGGAAGGGGTGGCCTGGCGGGGCTCGTACCGGTGCGTGGTGCCGTCCGCGCGCGGCAGCAGAAGCGTCACTGGACGATCTCCGGCACCTCGATGCGGCGGCCCTCGGCCGAGGACTTCAGGCCGAGTTCGGCGAGCTGCACGCCGCGTGCGCCCGCGTGCAGGTCCCAGTGGTAGGGCGCGTCCGCGTACACGTGCTTCAGGAACAGCTCCCATTGGGCTTTGAAGCCGTTGTCGAACTCCTGGTTGTCCGGCACCTCCTGCCACTGGTCGCGGAAGGACTGGGTCACGGGCAGGTCCGGGTTCCAGACCGGCTTGGGGGTCGAACCCCGGTGCTGTACGCGGCAGTTGCGCAGGCCCGCGACCGCCGAGCCCTCCGTGCCGTCCACCTGGAACTCGACCAGCTCGTCACGGTTCACCCGGACCGTCCAGGAGGAGTTGATCTGGGCGATCGCGCCGCCATCGAGCTCGAAGATGCCGTACGCGGCGTCGTCCGCCGTCGCGTCGTAGGGCTTGTTCTGCTCGTCCCAGCGCTGCGGGACGTGTGTCGTGGCAAGGGCCTGGACGCTGCGTACGCGGCCGAACAGCTCGTGCAGTACGTACTCCCAGTGCGGGAACATGTCCACGACGATGCCGCCGCCGTCCTCCGAGCGGTAGTTCCAGGAGGGGCGCTGGGCGCTCTGCCAGTCGCCCTCGAAGACCCAGTAGCCGAACTCGCCCCTGACGGACAGGATCTTGCCGAAGAAGCCGCCGTCGATGAGGCGCTTCAGTTTCAGGAGGCCCGGTAGAAAGAGCTTGTCCTGGACCACGCCGTGCTTGATGCCGGCCGCCTGGGCGAGGCGGGCCAGTTCCAGGGCTCCGGCGAGGCCTGTCGCGGACGGCTTCTCCGTGTAGATGTGCTTGCCCGCGGCGATGGCTCGCGTGAGGGCCTCCTCGCGCGCGGAGGTGACCTGCGCGTCGAAGTAGATGTCGATGGTGGGGTCGGCGAGGACCGCGTCCAGGTCGGTCGAGATGTTCGCCTCGGCGTCCAGGCCGTGGCGTTCCGCGATCTCGCGCAGGGCGTGCTCTCTGCGGCCCACGAGGACGGGCTCCGGCCACAGCACCGTGCCCTCGGCGTCACCCAGACCGAGTCCGCCCTGCTCGCGCAGGGCGAGCAGGGAGCGGACGAGGTGCTGGCGGTAGCCCATCCGTCCTGTCACACCGTTCATGGCGATGCGCACCGTCTTGCGAGTCACAGCAGTCCCTCCGTACGCTCCAGGCGCATAGCAAGCGCTTTCTATGCAAGAAGAAGCTAGCCTGCCGCACAAGGTTCGGACAAGGGCTTCGGACCAGAGCCGTGACACGGAGGACGACGAGATGACCGTGACCCTGGCGGACGTGGCGGCCCACGCCCAGGTCTCCCCCGCTACCGTCTCCCGCGTACTGAACGGCAACTACCCCGTGGCGGCGGCCACCCGGGAGCGTGTCCTGCGCGCCGTGGACGACCTCGACTACGTCCTCAACGGGCCCGCGAGCTCGCTCGCCGCGGCCACGTCCGATCTGCTCGGCATCCTGGTGAACGACATCGCCGACCCCTTCTTCGGGATCATGGCCGGTGCGGTGCAGTCCGAGATCGGCGGACCCGGCGGGCGCGCCGGCGGCGAGCGGATGGCCGTGGTCTGCAACACCGGGGGCTCCCCCGAGCGCGAGCTCACCTATCTGACGCTGCTGCAGCGCCAGCGCGCCGCGGCCGTGGTCCTGACCGGCGGCGCACTGGAGGACCCGGAGCACGCGGCAGCGATGTCCGCGAAGCTGGCGCGGCTCGCCGACGCGGGCACCCGGATCGTGCTCTGCGGACGGCCGCCGCTCGCGGACACCGACGCGGTGACGGCCACCCTCACCTTCGACAACCGCAACGGCGGGCGGCGGCTCACCGAGCATCTCCTGACGCTGGGGCACCGCAGGATCGGCTATGTGGCGGGGCCTGTGGAGCGGACCACCACGCGGCATCGGCTCGAGGGGCACAGGGACGCGATGGCCGCCGCCGGCATCGACAGCGGCGGCCAGGACGAGCTGACCGTCCACGGCCCCTACACCCGCCGGTCCGGCTACGAAGCCACCCTCGAACTCCTGCGCCGCGCCCCGGACCTGACCGCCATCGTGTCCGCCAACGACACCGTCGCCCTCGGCGCGTCCGCCGCCCTGCGCGAGCGCGGCCTGCGCATACCGCAGGACATCTCGGTGGCGGGCTTCGACGACCTCCCCTTCTCGGTGGACGCCGTCCCCGCACTGACGACCGTACGGCTGCCGCTGTACGAGGCGGGCGCCCGCGCGGGCCGCCTCGCCACGGGCGCGGAGGCGGCACCTCCCGGGGGCGTGGCGACGATCGGGGCGGAGCTGATGGTGCGGGGGTCGACTGCGCCGCCGCGCGGGTGAGCCCTGGACGAGGCCGGAGACCTCGGCTGATCCCGCGGAGGCCGATCCCGCGGGTTTCGACACTGCGGGTTTCGACACTGCGGGCATGGCCTCGGAGACCGACGCGGGGTATCGTTGACTCAGTCAAGGGTAAACGCCTCGATGCCCCCTGGAGTGATGATCCGTGAAGCCCCATGCCTCCGAGACGCCCATCCAAGAGATCCGCGCCTTCAACCGCTTCTACACGAACCTCATCGGCGCCCTCGATTACAGCCGCCAGCTCTACGTCCCGTACACCCTCACCGAGGCCCGCGTCCTCTACGAGCTCAACCACGCCCCCCACCTCGACGCGGCCGACCTGCGCTCCGAACTCTCCCTGGACGCCGGATACTTGAGCCGTCTGCTCGGCAAGCTCGAGAAGGCCGGAATAGTCGAGCGTGCACCCTCCGAGCGTGATCCGCGGCGCCAGCGCATCACGCTCACCGCGCAGGGGCGTGAGACCGCCGCCCTCCTTGACGAGCGGTCCAGTGAGGCCGTCGGTTCGCTGCTCTCGAATGTGCCGTCCGCCCAGCGGCCCCGCCTGGCGGAGGCGATGCGCACCGTACGGGAGATCCTGAGCGGTGCGGCGCAGGACGGGGCGAAGGACGCACGCCCCGTCCTGCGTGCGCCCGGTCCCGGTGATCTCGGGTGGATCGCGGAGCGCAACGCCGCCCTGTACGCCGCCGAGTACGGGTTCAACATCGAGTACGAGGGCCTGGTCGCCCGGATCGTCGCCGAATACGCGGAGGACCACGACCCCCACCTGGAGCGGACGTGGATCGCCGAGCTCGACGGGCGCCGCGTGGGGTGTGTGATGTGCGTGCGCGACGACGCGCCCGCGACCGCCCGGCTGCGGCTGCTGCTCGTCGAGCCCGACGCGCGGGGAATGGGTATCGGCGACCAACTCGTCGGCGCCTGCGTCGAGTTCGCCCGCGGTGTCGGCTATCGCGAGATGGTGCTGTGGACCAACGACATCCTCGGCGCCGCCCGCGCCATCTATCAGCGGCACGGCTTCGTCCTCGTCGACGAGAAGCCGCACCGCTCGTTCGGGGTCGACCTGCTGGGGCAGGACTGGCAACTGCATCTGGACGAAGACACCCTTTAGGGTCTGCGTCATGAAACTCGCCTTCTCCACCCTCGGCGTGCCCGGCCTCCCCATCGCCGACGTGCTGAGCCTGGCCACCACCCACGGCTATCACGGCGTCGAGCTGCGCGCGCATCCCGAAGAACCGGTCCACCCGGGGATCGACCTCTCCGAACGGGCCGATGTGGCCGCCCAGTTCAAGGCCGCGGGCGTCGAGATCCTCGCAATCGCCGGGTACGCGCGCGTGGCCGAGCCCGGCGACGACAAGCCCGTCCTCGAAGACATACGTTCCCTGCTCACCCTCGCCCGGGACCTGGGCGCCCCCTTCATCCGCGTCTTCCCCGGCGGCGGCACCGAACAGAGCGCCGATGAGGCCGACGCGACGGCGGCCCGACGGCTCGGTACCGCGGCCGAGTACGCCGCCGACTTCGGCGTACGCATCCTCCTGGAGACCCACGACTCGCACCGCACCGGCGCCGCCGCCACCCGCGTACTCGGCACGGTCGGGCACCGTCACGTCGGCGCCCTGTGGGACGTGATGCACACCTGGCTCGGCGGCGAGACCCCCGCCGAGAGCCACGCGGCGCTCTCGCCGTACCTCGGCTACGCCCAGGTGAAGGACATCGCGTCGGCCGACGACACGACGCCGCTCGCGCTCGGCGCGGGAGTCCTGCCGCTCGCCGAGTGCGTGGACGTGCTGCTCAGCGGGGAGCAGCGGGACGGCTGGTTGTGCTGGGAGTACGAGAAGCGGTGGTACGAGGAGGCCGCGGAACTGCCCCGACTGCTCGGTCCTGGGCAGGACTTCCTGTCCCGGCTCCTGAACCGCCACGCCTGACGCCCGCCAGGGACGTCAGGCCGACGCCGCCGACCAGGAGCGGCGCCGCGCACCACCCGAGCGCGCTCACCGACTCCCCGAGCACGAGCGCCGCCGCCGACATCCCGAACACCGGGACGAGGAGCGAGAAGGGAGCCACCGTCGACGCGGGGTGGCGGCGCAGCAGATAGCCCCAGGCGCCGAAGCCGAACACCGTCGTGATCCACGCGACGTAGACGATGATTCCCGCGCCCTGCCAGTCCAGTGAGCGCAGGGCGGCGAGGTCCGCCGTCGGGCCCTCGAAGAGCAGCGAGAGCCCGAGCAGCGGCAGGACCGGGACCGTGCTCACCCACACCATGAAGTTCAGGGAGTCGGGCGGGGATGCCTTGCGGGTCAGGACGTTCGATACGCCCCAGCAGGCCGCGGCGGCGATCAGCAGCGCGAAGGCCGTGAGCGGGCCCGCCTCCCCCTCGTCGACCGCCGCGACACCGATGCCCGCGAGGGCGATCACCATGCCCGCCAGGCGTACGCGGCCGGGTCGTTCACCGAGGGCCACGAAGGCGAAGAGGGCCGTGAACACCGCCTGGATCTGGAGGACGAGGGAGGACGTCCCGGCCGGCATCCCCGCGTCCATGCCGATGAACAGAAGGCCGAACTTGGCGACCCCCAGGACGAGTCCGACGCCCACGATCCACTTCCACGCGACCTTGGGCGGCCCCACGAAGAAGACCGCGGGCAGCGCCGCCACCAGGAAGCGCAGGGCGGAGAAGAGCAGCGGTGGGAAGTGGTCGAGGCCCACCTCGATGACGACGAAATTGACGCCCCATACGGCGGTGACGAGGACGGCGAGGAGGACATGAGCGGGTCGCATGGGTCGAGGATCACCCGGCATGACCATGTAGGACCAGCGCGGATAACTGCATGATGGGATGAAGCAACGCTAACGAATGGGGTGGGTCACACATGCTCGATCTCGCTCGGCTCCGCGCCCTGCACGCCGTCTCCGTGCACGGCACCGTCGGCGCCGCCGCCACCGCGCTCGGCTACACCCCGTCCGCCGTCTCCCAGCAGATCGCCAAGCTGGAGCGCGAGACCCGCACCACCCTCCTCGAACGGCAGGGCAGGGGTGTCGCGCTCACCGAGGAGGCGCGTCATCTCGCCGCCACCGCACAGGAGTTGATGGCGATCGTGGAGCGCGCGGAGACCGAGCTCGAGGAGCGGCGCGGGCTGCCGGCGGGACGCCTGACCATCGCCGCGTTCGCCTCGGCGGCGCGCGGCATCATGCCCGGAGTCCTCGCGGATCTCGCCCGGCGGCATCCCGCGCTCGACGCCCGGATGTCGGAGATCGACCCGCATCTCTCCATCGACCTGGTGGCCAAGGGCGCGGTGGACATGGCCGTCGTGCACGACTGGGACATCGCGCCGCTGCCCACGCCTCCCGGCGTCGAGCAGGCCGTCATCGGCGATGACCTCTGCGACCTCGTGGTGCCCGTCGGCCACCGGCTCGCGGGGCGTGACGCGGTGCGCCGCGAGGAGCTGAAGGGCGAACGGTGGATCACCCAGCCGCCGGGGCTCGTCTGCCACGAGTGGCTGATCCGCACCCTGCGCGAGGCGGGCTGCGAGCCGGACATCGCGCACACGGCGGAGGAGAACCCCACCCTGGTCGCGCTGGTCGCCGCGGGCCTCGGCATCGCGCTGATCCCGCGCCTCGGCCGCGGCCCTGTCCCCGAAGGGGCGGTCACGGTGCGGCTCGATCCGTTGCCGGTGCGGCGGCTGTACGCGCTGTGGCGGGCGGGGGCGTCGCGGCGCCCCGCGATAGCCGAGACGGTACGGACCTTGCAGGGGCACTGGCCCCTACCTGGACCTGGATCTGGACCGGCACTCGCGCTCGACCCCGTCCGTGACCCCATCCATGACCCCAAGCAAGTCGCCCCCTGAGCCTCAGCAGTCCCGCCCGTACCACTTTCCGGAAATACGTCTTCGGCCGGGAACCCACACGCGAGGCCGGCCGTCCAACGGTCATGCTGCCGGGTGAGTCTCCGCGAGGCGGTGTCGGCATCGCTGCTGGCTGCGAACGCTGACTTACCCTCTCCGCCGCCCGCGGTCGGCAGTATGCCGTCACCGGTGCGCCCCCTCCCAACAGCGCCGGTGACGGCCCCTCTCCTCCACAGTGGCCGCCAGGTCCCTTGACTGGCAGAAATCTTCGGGATATCCGTGACTCTCGGAAAGTTTCCTTCAGCCGGTTCCCCCAACCCGGCTCCGGTCCGGACTCCGTCCCCGAAGGAGCGCACATGTCCCACCGAAACGCGTCCAGACGCACCCTGCTCGCCGCCACGGCCGTCGCCGCGGCGGCACTCGCGAGTCCCGCCGCCCACGCGGCGGGCAGCGGCGACCAGCACCGTGCTCGCGACCGGAAACTCCGGGAGCTCATCTCCCGTATGAGCCTCGAAGAGAAGGTCGGCCAGCTCTTCGTGATGCATGTGTACGGCCACTCCGCCACCGAGCCCGACCAGGCGGACATCGACGCGAACGTGGAGGAGCTCGGCGTGCGCACCGCCGCGGAGGCGGTCGCCAAATACCACCTGGGCGGCGTCATCTACTTCGGCTGGGCCCACAACACCCGTGCCCCGCACCAGATCGCCGACCTCTCGAACGGCATCCAGCGCGCGGCCCTCACCCCGGAGCACCCGAAGCAGTCCCCCACCGCCCGCATCCCGCTGCTCATCTCCACCGACCAGGAGCACGGCGCCGTGGCCCGCGTAGGCATCCCCGCCACGCTGCTGCCCGGCGCGATGGCCCTGGGCGCCGCCGGCTC
This sequence comes from Streptomyces sp. NPDC048441, assembly GCF_043200235.1. Lineage (NCBI taxonomy): Bacteria > Bacillati > Actinomycetota > Actinomycetes > Kitasatosporales > Streptomycetaceae > Streptomyces > Streptomyces sp. NPDC048441. Next base: position 280,070 of record NZ_JBICXM010000001.1, on the reverse strand, counting down.
GCCGTCCACCGCACGCAAGGCCGCCCGGATCGCGGGCGCCGAGCTCCGCGCGCTCGGCATCCGCCAGAACTACGCCCCGGTCGCCGACGTGAACGTCAATCCCGCCAATCCCGTCATCGGCGTACGCTCCTTCGGCGCCGACCCCGAAGCGGTCGCGGACCTGGTCGCCGCCCAGGTCAAGGGCTACCAGAGCACGGACATCGCATCGACGTCCAAGCACTTCCCCGGCCACGGCGACACCAAGGACGACAGCCACTCCAAGCTGCCCTACATCCACCACACCCGCGAGCAGTGGGAGACCCTGGACGCCCCGCCGTTCCGCGCGGCGGTGGGCGCGGGTATCGACTCGATCATGACCGCGCACATCGTGGTCCCCGCCCTTGACCCCGCCGAGGACCCGGCCACGCTCTCCCACCCCATCCTCACCGGCATCCTGCGCGAGCAACTCGGTTACGACGGGGTCGTGGTGACGGACTCGCTCGGGATGCAGGGCGTACGGACGAAGTACGGCGACGACCGCGTCCCGGTGCTCGCCCTGAAGGCGGGCGTCGACCAGCTCCTCAACCCGCCGAAGCCGGAGATCGCCTGGAACGCGGTGCTCCAGGCGGTGCGGGGCGGCGAGCTGACGGAGGCGCGCCTGGACGAATCGATCCTCCGGATCCTGCGGCTCAAGTCGAAGCTCGACCTGTTCAGCGACCCGTACGTCACCTCGCGCGGTGTCGACCGCGCGGTCGGCACGCGCGAGCACCTCGCCGCGGCCGACCGCATCGCCGACGAGACGACGACACTGCTGCTCAACGAGGGCGGGCTGCTTCCGCTGTCGCACAGCACGCACCGGAAGGTGCTCGTGGTGGGCGCCGATCCCGCGTCGCCGTCGGGGACGACGGGGCCGCCGACGGCCGTACTGGGCGGCCAGCTGACGGAGTCGGGCTTCTCGGCGACGGTCCTGCCCACCGGCACCGCTCCCTCCGCCGCCAAGATCAGTGAGGCGGTGGCAGCCGCCGCGGACCATGACGCGGTGCTCGTGGGCACGTACAACGTCGGGGCGGGGAGCGCGCAGATCGCGCTGGTGGAGGCCCTGGTGGCGACCGGCGTCCCGGTCGTCGCGGTGGCGATCCGCAATCCGTACGACGTGGCGCTGCTGCGGTCCGTGGGCGCGTCCCTTGCGGCGTACTGCTGGACGGATGTCGAACTGCGCGCCGCGGTACGGGTGATCGCGGGGCGCGTCGAGCCGCACGGGCGGCTTCCCGTACCGGTGCAGCGGGCGGATGATCCCGCGCAGGTGCTGTACCCGGTCGGATACGGACTGACGTACTGAGTCGTACGCCACGCCCCCGGCGCACCACCTCTACCTGAACCAAAGCACCCCGCGCACCTGGCGTGTGCCCGCCCCGGCGGGTCACGCTGGGTGCGGATATCGGGGGGATTGCCATGCTTGCCATGCTTGGCTGGAGATGTGCGGGGGCTGTGGGGACCGCGGGGGTGCTGGTCGCGGTGTTCGCCGGTGTGACCGGCTGCCAGAAATCATCGGACCCGGGATCGGGATCGGATTCGTCGGACCGCCAGCCGTCATCGTCGTCGTCCGGGTACGGCGCGGTCTTCCTCGCCGTCGACGAGTGCAGTTCGCGGGGCCGCGCGACCTTCACGGAGGTGCCGTGCACGAGCGAGCGGGCCGCGGCGCGGGTCATCGCCCGCTACGACGACAAGGTCGCGGAGGGTCCTCCCTGCCCCGTACGTACAGACTTCGTACTGCACATCACCGAAGGCAGACCCACGAGGAACGAAGTGCCGCGGGGCTACGCCTGTATGCGCAACCTGGAGGAGCCGCATCCCGGGGACCCGGGGGGTGGGGGCGGGCCCCGGACTGTCGTCGGGGACTGCGTCTACAGCGCGGGGCGGGGCGAGGTTCGGGAGACGGCGTGTGATGGGTCCGGCGCGAAGGCCCCGGAGTATCGGGTGAGGGTGGCGGTGACTGAGCGGGCCCTGTGTCCTGCCGCTACGCAGCTGTATGTGGCGCTGGGGGGTGGGGAGTCGGGGAAGCCGGTGGGGTGTGCGGTGCGGGTGTGAGCGGGTCTCCCCCCGCCGGAGGGGCTGAATTCTCAGCCCCTCCGGCGTTCGAGGACGAACTACGGGCGCAGAGTCAGCTCCTTCTGCGCGTCCTTGCGGTCAAGCTTCGCGTCGTACGGAGCCAGCGGCTTCGGGGACGCCGAAGTCGAGACCCCGGCCCACGCCTGAATCCGCTCCGTCGCCTTCGCCTTCTCGGCGGGGACGAGGCCGGCCACGTTCGCGCCGTGGTTGGCGCCCGGCGCGGTGAAGACGTAGGAGTCGTGCTTCGCGCCCGTCGCGGGGTGGAACGGCTCCGCACCCCAGGGGTCGTTACCCCCGTAGACGTACAGCATCCGCTGCGCGTTGTGCCGCACCCAGCGGTCCACGTCCTTCATGGCACCCGGCTCGAACTTCATCGGGATGTCACGCGGCACGAAGTTCCGCGGCGGCTGGTAGCCGTAGCGGCTCAGGTCGCCGAGCCAGGGCTGCTTGATGTCGGGCGAGCCCAGCTGCGTGCCGGCCTGGTAGTAGTACGGCGTGTACGGGGTCAGGCCCTGGTCGGCGTAGGAGGACCAGCCGCCCACCTCGTCGATGTAGTCGAAGATCGCCTGGTCCGACGCGGACTTGGCGTCGGGGACGTCCGCGCACGCGGACTCCGGCTGGTACTGCCAGAAGCCCCACACCATGTCCAGGACGACGGCCTCGTAGGCCTTGTCCAGGTTCCCGACCGTCTTGAAGGTGTAGCCGCCCGCCTCGGCGAACGCGGCGTACTTCTTCTCCAGCGGCTCACGGCGCACGAGCGCCTCGCGCTGCACGGCCTCCAGCTTGGTGCGGCACTCCTTGGTGCCGACCGTCTTGAAGAACTCGTCGTAGGCGGAGTCTTCCTTGTTCACCACGTCGTTCGGGGCGACGTACGCGACGACGCCGTCCATGTCACGCGGGTAGAAGCGCTCGTAGTACGTGGCGGTCATGCCGCCCTTCGAGCCGCCGGTCGTCAGCCACTTCTTGTCGTAGATGGGCTTGAGCGCCTTGAAGATGCGGTGCTGGTCGCTCGCGGCCTGCCAGATGTCGAGCTTGGACCAGTCGGCGGGCTCGGGGCGTGACGGCGTGAAGTAGCGGTACTCCACGGAGACCTGGTTGCCGTCGATGATCCGCGTCGGCTCGCTGCGGCTGGGAGTGGTCGAGACTCCGTAGCCGCTGGTGAAGAGGGCCGTCGGGCGGGCGGTGTCCTTGTGCAGAACCGTCAGACGCTGCTTGAAGGTGCCCTTGGAGGGGTGCCGGTGGTCGATCGGCTGGGTGTAGTTGAGGACGAAGTAGCGGTAGCCGGCGTACGGCTTCTCCTCGATCAGGCTCATGCCCGGTATCGCGAGGAGCCGGTCCTTTATGTCGGTGGCCTGTGTGTCGACGGCCTGCGGCTTCGCGGCGGTGGCCGCTCCTGCCGCACTCGCTGTGCCCGCGGTGCCTATGCCTATGAGCACCACTAGCGACAGCAGCCATCTGAGCGCCTTGCGCATGCACTCTCCCCTGAGTGGTTCACGGTTGCGTCCGCCGGAACTTATCGGAGCAACTCGTTCACCACTAGGGGCACTTGCGTCACACTCGGGCGCACTCCATCACAAAGGGGGCGCTGTACCCAGAAAACCGCCCCCAGCCCCTCAGCCCCTCAGCCCCTCAGCACAGGATCCAGCCCGAGCTGGTGCTCCCCCCGCCGACCTCTCCCCTCACCCACACACACCGGCGACCCGCGTGCACCGTCACCGGGCCCGCGTGATGGGTGTAGCGGCCCTTGTCCCTGGCCGGGCGGTTGCCGCGGGCCTGGACGCTGACGGACATCGTCTTGCGGGCGCCGGGGCGCTTGGCGATGGTGACGGCGCAGACGTAGCTGCGACTCTTGTAGACCACGACCTTGCCCGTACTGAAGGAGAGGGTGCGCACCTTGTGCCCGGCGCAGCGGCCCGCCGATGCCTGCGCCTGGGCCGTTCCCGCACCCGCGACGACACCGAGCAGGACGGTTGCCGCAAGGACGCCCGCACCGAACGCAAAGCGCCGCCGTATTCGACCAGTGCTCACCGGTTCCCCTCCCGCCACTTCCGCATCAGCGTACTGATGTACGGACGCGGCCCGCAGGGCGCCCGGTTGCGAAACCGCCGCGATTCGTTCAACGGCTACTTCGTTCAACGCTACGGAGCGGCCCTACGCGGCCGACGGCTCGGCCTCCCCCACGAACGTCCGCCACAGCCGCGCGTACCGCCCGTCGAGCGCGAGCAGCTCCTCGTGCGTGCCGTCCTCCGCGACCCTGCCGCGGTCCATCAGGACCACGCGGTCCGCGCGGGCTGCCGTGGTGAGGCGGTGGGCGACGACCAGCGTGGTGCGCTTGCCCGCTATGCGGTCGGTGGCCTGGTTGACCTGTGCCTCCGTGGCGAGGTCCAGGGCGGCGGTCGCCTCGTCGAGGAGCAGGATGTCCGGGTCGACGAGTTCCGCGCGGGCCAGGGCGATCAGCTGGCGCTGCCCCGCGGAGAGGTTGCGGCCTCGTTCGGAGACCTCGTGGAGGTAGCCGCCGTCCAGGGTGGCGATCATGTCGTGCGCGCCGACCGCGCGGGCCGCGGCCTCGACCTCCGCGTCGGTGGCGGCGGGCCGCCCGTAGGCGATGGCGTCGCGCACCGTGCCCGCGAAGAGGTAGGCCTCCTGCGGAACGACACCGAGGCGGTGGCGGTACGAGGTCAGATCCAGGGACCGCAGGTCCGTGCCGTCCACCGTCACCCGGCCGCCGGTCGGGTCGTAGAACCGGGCGACGAGCTTGACGAGGGTCGACTTGCCCGCGCCTGTCTCGCCGACGAACGCGACGGTCTGGCCCGCGGGGATGCGGAGCCGCACATCGCTGAGGGCTTCCTCCTCATCGCCGTACGCGAAGTCCACGTCCTCGAAGGCGATCTCGCCGCGCAGCGACAGGACGTCGAGGGGCTTGTCGGCGGCCTCGGTCGATGTCGGCTCCTGGAGCAGCTCCTGGATGCGGCCGAGCGAGACGGTGGCCTGCTGGTAGCCGTCGAAGACCTGCGAGAGCTGCTGGACGGGCGCGAAGAACAGGTCGATGTAGAGGAGGTAGGCGACCAGGGCGCCGGTCGTCAGCGTCCCCGCCTCCACCCGGCCCGCGCCGACCATCAGGACCGCGGCCGCGGCGACCGCCGAGAGCAGCTGCACGAACGGGAAGTAGACGGAGATCAGCCACTGCCCGCGGATGCGCGCGCTGCGGTAGTCGGCACTGCCCGCGGCGAACTTCTCGCGGCCCGCGCGCTCACGCCGGAAGGCCTGCACGATGCGAAGACCGGCCACGGACTCCTGAAGGTCGGCGTTGACCACCGAGACGCGCTCGCGGGCGAGTTCGTACGCCTTGACGCTGGACCTGCGGAAGAAGAACGTGCCGATGATCAGCGGCGGCAGCGTCGCGAAGACGACGAGCGCGAGCTGAATGTCGATCACGACGAGCGCGACCATGATGCCGAAGAAGGTGACGACGGAGACGAACGCGGTGACCAGGCCCGTCTGGAGGAAGGTGGACAGGGCGTCCACGTCCGTCGTCATCCGGGTCATGATGCGCCCGGTCAACTCCCGCTCGTAGTAGTCGAGTCCGAGCCGCTGGAGCTGGGCGAAGATCTTCAGGCGGAGGGAGTAGAGGACGCGTTCGCCCGTCCTCCCGGTCATCCGCGTCTCGCCGATCTGCGCCGTCCACTGGACGAGCACGGCGAGCAGCGCGAGCCCGGAGGCCGTCCACACGGCGCCGAGCGCGAGCTGTGAGACGCCCTCGTCGATGCCGTGCCTGATCAGTACGGGGAGCAGCAGGCCCATGCCCGCGTCGATCGCGACGAGGAGCAGCGCGAGCAACAGTGGCTTCCCGAATCCGGCGAGGAGGCGGCGGAGCCCGTACGACTCCTCCGTGGTGACCGCGCGCGCCTCGTCGATGCCGGGGGTGTCGGTGGCCGGGGGCAACGCGTCGACCTGCGCGAGGAGTTCGGGCGTCGCGGGCATCCCGGACATCGCGGTGTCCTTGGGCTCGCGGTCGCCGACCCAGAGCTGCGGCGTGATGCCTCGCTCGGCGTCGAACTCGGCGTCGAGCTCATCGCGTACGGAGGTGTCCTCGGGCAGCTCGACCGGCACCGCACGGCCCGGCGAGACGCCGCCGAGCTCGTCGGGGTCGGTCAACAGGCGCCGGTAGAGGGCCGATCGCTCGGTCAGCTCCTCGTGCGTGCCGATGGCGGCGAGCTTTCCGCCGTCGAGTACGGCGATGCGGTCGGCGAGGTTCAGGGTGGAGCGACGGTGGGCGATGAGGAGGGTGGTGCGGCCTGCCATGACACCGCGCAGGGCCTCGTGGATCTCGTGCTCGACCCGCGCGTCCACCGCGGACGTCGCGTCGTCCAGGACGAGGAGCCGGGGGTCGGTGAGGATGGCGCGCGCGAGGGCGACGCGCTGGCGCTGGCCGCCGGAGAGGGTGAGCCCGTGCTCGCCGACGGTGGTGTCGTAGCCGTCGGGCAGCTCGGATATGAAGCGGTCGGCCTGGGCGGCGCGGGCCGCGGTCTCGATCTCCTCCTGAGTGGCGCCCGGCTTTCCGTACGCGATGTTGGCGCGGATGGTGTCGGAGAAGAGGAAGGAGTCCTCGGGCACGAGCCCGATGGCGGCCCGCAGCGATTCGGTCGTCAGCTCGCGCACGTCGTGCCCGCCGATGAGGACGGCGCCGTGGGTCACGTCGTAGAAGCGGGGCAGGAGCAGCGAGACGGTGGACTTTCCGCTGCCGGATGTTCCGACGACGGCGAGGGTCTCGCCGGGCCTGATCTCGAAGGAGAGGCCGTCGAGGACGGGGCGGCTGTCCTCGTAGGCGAAGGAGACGTCGTCGAACTCGACCGTCGCCGGAGCGTCTGCGGGGAGCGCCTTGGTGCCGTCCTTCAGCGTCGGCTCGGTGTCGATGAGCTCCAGGACGCGCTCGGCGCCCGCGCGGGCCTGCTGGCCGACGGTGAGCACCATGGCGAGCATACGGACGGGCCCGACGAGCTGGGCGAGATAGCTGGAGAAGGCTACGAACGTACCGAGCGTGATCTGTCCGCGCACCGCGAGCCAGCCGCCGAGCGCGAGCATCGCGACCTGCCCGAGCGCGGGCACGGCCTGCAGTGCGGGCGTGTACTTGGAGTTGAGCCGAATGGTGCGAAGGCGCCCCGCGAAGAGCTTGCGCCCGACCTCCCGGAGTTTCCCGGTCTCCTGCTCCTCCTGGCCGAACCCCTTCACGACACGTACGCCGGAGACGGAGCCGTCCACGACTCCGGCGACGGCGGCGGCCTGGGCCTGCGCGTACCAGGTCGAGGGGTGCAGTCGGTTGCGGCTGCGCTTGGCGATGAACCAGAGGGCGGGGGCGACGGCGAGCGCGACGAGGGTCAGCGGGATGGAGAGCCACGCCATGATCACGAGGGAGATCACGAAGAGCAGTACGTTGCCGATGGTCATCGGCAGCATGAAGAGCAGGCCCTGGATCAGCTGGAGGTCGCTGGTGGCGCGTCCGACGACCTGCCCGGTGGACAGCTCGTCCTGCCGCCGCCCGTCGAGCTCGGTGATCGTCCCGTACATCTCGGTCCGCAGGTCGTGCTGGACGTCGAGGGCGAGGCGGCCGCCGTAGTAGCGGCGGATGTAGGTGAAGACGTAGACGAGGGCGGCGGCGCCTATGAGGGCGGCGGCCCAGGGGCCCATGGAGCGCGTCTTGTCCCCGACGACGTCATCGATGATGACCTTGGTGATGAGCGGGACGAGGGCCATGACGGCCATACCGGCCAGCGAGGCCCCGAGCGCGAGCACGACGTCCTTCGGATACCGCCACGCGTACCCGGTCAGTCTCCTCGCCCAGCCGGATTTCTCCGGCCCGACCCCGCCCCGTTGCTCCGCCACGTGCTGCCTCCCGTCGACCTGACCTGCCGAGAGGCACAACCCGGGGCGGGGCGGATTTCATCCCGCCGCAACAAAGAGGGGTCTGAGGACCTAGGTCCGGCCTAGGACCGGCCTAGGACCCTGTCAGCTGCCGGGGACCGCCACGGACGCCTCCCGCGGCGCGTCCGTCGGGGCGTAGCGCCCGGCCGCGGGGGTCCTGGGCGCCAGGTCCTTGTGGACGGCCTTGGCCACGCCCTGGATGGTGGCGACGCCATAGTTCATGGTGCTGTTGCCGTGGGTGAGCACGGACAGGGTGTAGTCGTGGCCGCCGCCCTTGAACGCGCCGATGCTGTGCACCCGCCAGCCGTGGGTCGACCGCTGTAGCCAGCCGTTCTTGACGTGGATCTCGACGCCGGACGGCGCGCCCGCGGGGGTGCCCCAGCGCTGCGAGGGGATCACTTTGCCCATCAGCTCGAGGAGGTAGGCGCGGGAGGCGTCGGTCAGGACGGTGTTCTGGCCGGTGATCAGGGCGAGGAGCTGCTGCTCGTCGGTGGCGTTGATCCGGGTGAGGCCCCAGTAGCCGCCGGACCCCGGCACCGTTTTCGTCATCCCGGCGGCCCGGAGGAAGCCCGTCACCTTGGTCGCGCCGAGCTGGCGCCAGAGCGTACTGGTGGCCGCGTTGTCGGACTTGGTGATCATGGAGGTCGCGAGGCTCTTCTCGCGGGACGACAGGGCGCGGCCGGTCTTCTGGGCGTCCCACAGGAGCGTGGCGAGGACGGTCGCCTTGACGACGCTCGCCGAGTCGAACGAGGTCGTCGCGCGCAGGGTGCAGGTGGTGCCTGTGGCGCGGTCGCGGAGGCCGACCGCGACGGTGCCCTTGCGGTTCTTCAGCGCCGCCGTGATGTCCTTCGTCAGCTTGGCGGCCAGGCCTGCCTGCGCCGAGGCGCAGGTGACGCCCGGTGCCGTCGCGGCGACGGCGGGCGTGGCGGCCGAGGCCGCGCCGAGCGGCACGAGCACCCCGGCGGCGAGGCCAGCCGAGAGTATGCGGGCACGCCTGGATATCCCGGATATCGGGTGTGTCACGGAGTCTTCCCATCCCTGTCGGTCCGTACGAGCCCCTCGGGACCCGTACGAGCGCGCCCCCGGCGCACTCACCCCGCTTGACCCACGGGCACCCGTAGAGGTTGCACGAAGCCGTCCATTGATCGCAAAAAAGTCCCGGTGTCACACCGTTGAAAGCGTGTGACGCCGGGATTCTTCTGCGGCCGGCGCAGGCTCAGAGGTGCGTCGGCTCGAACATGCGCAGCACGGCCGGGAGCACGACGACCGAGGGGCCGGGCTCCCCGAGAGCCTTCGCGAGGTCGTCGCGGAGGGCCTCCGGGGTCGTGCGGACGCCCGGTACGCCGAAGGACTCCGCGAGGGCGACGAAGTCGGGGCGGGAGAGCTCCGTCGCCGTGGGCTCGCCGAAGGCCTCGGACATGTACTCCCGCAGGATTCCGTAGCCCCCGTCGTCCACGATCAGCCAGGTGACCGGCAGGCCGTGCTGCTTGGCGGAGGCCAGTTCCGCGATGGAGTACATCGCGCCGCCGTCGCCCGAGACGGCAAGGACCGGCTTCGAGGGGTCCGCGGCGGCCGCGCCGATGGCGGCGGGGAAGCCGTAGCCCAGGCCGCCCGCGCCCTGGGCGGAGTGCATCGTGTTCGGGCGCCGCGCGTCGAAGGCGGACCACGCCCAGTACGCCAGGATCGTCATGTCCCAGAAGGACGGTGACGTGTCCGGCAGGGCCTCCCGGACCGAGGCGAGGACCTGCTGCTCCAGGGTGAGCTCCTGGGCGGCGATACGGTCCTTGACCTTGGTGAGGACCGTCCGCACCCGCTCGGGGGCCGAGGGGTCCTCGCGGGGGGCGTCGATCGTCTCCAGGAGCGCGGAGAGCGCGAGCCGCGCGTCCGCGTGGATGCCGAGCGCCGGGTGGTTGGACTCCAGCTTTCCGGCGTCCGCCTCGATCTGGATGACCCGGCCGCGCGGCTTGAACGTGTGGTAGTTCGACGAGAGTTCGCCGAGGCCGGAGCCGATCACCAGGAGGACGTCGGCGTCCTCAAGGAAGTCCGTCGTGTACCGGTCCTCCAGCCACGACTGGAGCGACAGCGGGTGCTCCCAGGGGAACGCGCCCTTGCCGCCGAAGGTCGTGACGACGGGCGCGTTCACCAGCTCGGCGAGAGCGAGCAGCTTGCCGCTCGCATCGGAACGTACGACTCCGCCGCCCGCGATGATCGCCGGGCGCTCGGCCCGGCTGAGCAGGTCGGCCGCCACCGCGGTCAGCTCGGGGCGCGGGACGACATCCTCCGGGGTCGCGTCCATGGCCGTGACGACGGGCAGGGTCGTCTCCGCCAGCAGCACGTCCTGCGGGATCTCCACCCACACCGGGCCGTGCGGGGCGGTGAGCGCCGACTCCCAGGCCGCCGCGATCGCGGAGGGGATCTGCGAGGCCGTGCGGACCGGGTGGACGGACTTGACCACGTCTCTGAACGACGCCTGCTGGTCACGCAGCTCGTGGAGGTAGCCGTGCCGGCCGCCGCCGAGGCCCGCCACCGGGATCTGGCTGCCGATCGCGAGCACGGGCGAGGAACCTGCCGCCGCCTCCTGGAGCGCCGCGAGCGAGGTCAGCGCGCCGGGTCCGGTGGAGAGGAGGAGCGGGGCCACCTCGCCGGTGATCCGGCCGTACGCGTCCGCCGCGAAGCCCGTGTTGTTCTCGACGCGAAGGCCTACGTACGAGAGAGAAGAGCGGCGCAGGGCGTCGAACATGCCCAGCGCGTGCTGACCGGGGAGGCCGAAGACCGTCGTCGCGCCGAGGCCCTGGAGGGTCTCGACGACGAGATCGCCGCCGTTGCGCCCGGCGGGCGGGTTCAGGGCCGCCTCCTGCTGCGCGTCCGTGGGGCGCAGGACTACGTCGTGGTCGTGCGTCACTTGGCCGCGCTCCCCTCAGTGGTCCGGCGGGCCTCCGCGATCTGGCGGGACATGATCGTCGTCAGTTCGTACGCGGTGTGCGACGCGGCGACGGCCGTGATCTCCGCGTGGTCGTAGGCGGGGGCGACCTCGACGACGTCCGCCGATACGAGGTTGCAGGAGGAGAGCCCCCGCAGGATCTCCAGGAGCTCGCGCGACGTCATGCCGCCCGCCTCCGGGGTGCCGGTGCCGGGCGCGTGGGCCGGGTCCAGGCAGTCGATGTCGATGGAGATGTACAGCGGGCGGTCGCCGATGCGCTGGCGCAGCTGGTCGGCGACCTCGTCGGCGCCGCGGCGGTAGATGTCCGCCGACGTGACGATGCCGAAGCCCATCTTCTCGTCGTCGGTGAGGTCCTGCTTGCCGTAGAGCGGGCCGCGCGTGCCGACGTGGGAGAGCGCCTCGGTGTCGAGGATGCCCTCCTCGACGGCCCGGCGGAACGGCGTGCCGTGCGTGTACTCGGCGCCGAAATACGTGTCCCAGGTGTCCAGGTGCGCGTCGAAGTGCAGCAGGGCGACCGGGCCGTGCTTCTTGGCCACGGACCGCAGCAACGGGAGCGCGATGGTGTGGTCGCCGCCCAGCGTCATCATGCGGGCGCCCGAGCCGAGGAGGTCGTCGGCGGCTGCCTCGATCGTCTCGACCGCTTCGTTGATGTTGAACGGGTTGGCGGCTATGTCGCCCGCGTCCGCGACCTGCGCGAGCGCGAAGGGGGAAGCGTCCTGCGCGGGGTTGTACGGACGCAGGAGCCGCGAGGCCTCACGGATCGCGTTGCCGCCGAAGCGGGCGCCGGGGCGGTACGAGACACCCGTGTCGAAGGGGACGCCGACCACGGCGATGTCCGTCTTGCCGCCCACCTCGTCGATGCGAGGCAGCCTGGCGTACGTCGCCGGGCCCGCGTACCTCGGCACGCGGGAGGAATCGACCGGGCCGCGGGGGGTCGGGTTCTCGGCGCTGCTCATGGTCGGTTTCCTCCTGCTGGTCAGAGTGCTGCTGTGGTGCTCAGTGCTGCTTGGACAAGTGTCGCGCGGCCCACTGACAGTGGACCGCGCGCATGACTAGACGGCCACCGGCGATTCCGGTTCCGCTTCTTCGGTCCCACGCCCCGCGAGCCGCTCCCGCCAGGCCGCGAGGACGTCCGCGTCGGTCGGCTTCGTGGCGAGGGAGACGACGACGTACACGGCGAGGGAGATCAACAGGCCGTAGTAGACGGGCTCGTTGGCGAGGATTCCGTACCACCACATGAGCCCGATGACCGAGAGCCCACCGGCGACGACGGCCGACAACGCGCCCGTGCCCGTGCCGCGCTTCCACAGCAGCCCGCCGAGGATCGGCACGAGAAGACCGGCGACGAGCAGGTTGTAGGCGACGGTCAGCGCCTGGACGACGTCGTTGAGCGCGATGGCGATGCAGACGACGGCGACGCCCATGACCAGGATGAAGAGCCGGTTGCCCTTGACCTCGTCGTGCGGCTCGTCGCCTTCCCCCTTCGGGGAGACGGCGCCCCGCAGCCGCGACCAGATGTCGTTGTTGGCGACGGTCGCGCAGGCGATGAGCGCTCCGGAGGACGTGGACATCACGGCGGCGAGCGCCGCGGCGAGCACAAGGCCCCGTACGCCCATGGGCAGTTCGTCCTTGACGATGGTCGCGAAGGCCGCGTCCGCGCTCGGCAGCTTCGGGTACATGACCTTGGCCGCGGTGCCGATGACGGCGCCCGCGACGGCGTACACCAGACAGTAGGTACCGGCGACGGTGCCTCCGTAGCGGGCGACCTTGTCGCTGCGCGCGGTGAAGACGCGCTGCCAGATGTCCTGCCCGATGAGCATCCCGAACGTATAGATCAGGACGTACGTGAAGATCGTCTCGCCGCCGATGCCCAGCGGGTCGAAGTACTCGGTGGGCAGCTTGGCCTTCATCTCACTGAAGCCACCGGCCTTGACGACGGCGATGGGGAGAAGGAGGAGCAGCACGCCGACGGTCTTCACCACGAACTGCACCATGTCGGTGAGCGTGATGGACCACATGCCGCCGAGCGTCGAGTAGGCGACGACGATCGAGCCGCCGAGGATGATCGCCAGGGTGCGGTTCATGTCGAAGATGACGTCGAAGATCGTGGCGTACGCGATGGTCGATGTGACCGCGAGCATCAGCGTGTACGCCCACATGACGACTCCGGAGATGACGCCCGCGCGCCCGCCGTAGCGGAGGTCGAGCATCTCGGAGACGGTGTAGACCTTCAGGCGTGCGATGCGCGCCGAGAAGAAGACGCTCAGCGCGAGGAGCCCGAGGCCGATGGTGAAGACCATCCAGGCGCCGGAGAGCCCGTACTGGTAGCCGAGGCCGACGCCACCGATGGTGGACGCGCCACCGAGGACGATGGCGGCCATGGTCCCGGAGTACATCCACGGTCCGAGGCGGCGTCCCGCGACCAGGAACTCGCTCTTGGACTTGGCGCGGCGCATACCCCACCAGCCCATCGCGAGCATACCGGCGAGATAGACGACGATCACTGTGTAGTCGACGGCCATAGGGCCCTCCTTCGCGCACCTCGGTGGCGTGTCGTGCAGATGGGGGTGATGCAGATGGGGATGGTGACCGGCCATGGGGACATCCGCCCGTACCCACGGCCTGGGGTCGGCACGACCTTAGGTGGCCGGAAAGCAACGCTGAAGTGTACGTTTCATCCACTCTTCACGACCGAGATGGATGGAACGTCCACCGTGCCGGACCCCGCCGCATCAGCCGCCTCTTCCGGAGCCGTTTCCGTGGCTCCCCCCACCCCGCCCGTCCCGCTGACCGCGCTGCTCGCCCGGGAGGATCTGGGCCTGCGCCAGATCGCGGGCCCCGACGCCGGGGAGAGCGGGGCGGCCATCCACTGGGTGCACACCTCGGAGATGGCGGACCCGTATCCGTATCTCCTGGGCGGCGAGCTGCTGTTGACGGCGGGCGTGCACATCACGGACCCGGTGGGCGCGGGCGTCTACCTCGACGATTACGTGGCGCGGATCGTCGAGGCGGGTGGCTCGGCCCTCGGCTTCGGCGTCGCGCCCGTGCACGACACGGTGCCCCGCGCCCTGGTGACGGCCTGCGACCGCTACGGCCTGCCGCTCCTGGAGGTGCCACCGCGCACCACGTTCAGCGGGGTCGCCCGCGCGGTGTGGCGCCTCGTCGCGGAGGCCAGGCACGCGGAGCTGCGCCGGGTCACGGAGGCCCAGCAGGGCCTCGCCACGGCCGCCGCACGCCCCGACCCGCTCCCTGCCGTCCTGCGGCAGCTCGCGGCACGTCTGAGCGGCTGGGCGGCCCTCTACGCACCGGACGGGGCGGTGCTGCACACGGCGGGGACGGCTCCGGGCGCCGGAGTGCGGCAGGCGGTGCGCGACCTCTCCGCGGTCCTGCGTCCCACCGGGCGGACCGGTCCCACCCCCGCATCCGCCACCGACTCCGTGGGCAGCACCCACCTCTCCGCGTACGCGCTCGGCGGCGGGCAGGGCTTCGCCCTCGGGGTCGCCGCCGACCGGCGCGAACCCGGGGACCACACCATCACCGGGGTGGCCGTCGTGCTGCTCTCGCTGCTCACCGGCAAGCACCAGGGCGCCGCCGAGTCCGCGCGTTCGGCGGCTCTCGTACGGCTGCTGCTCGGCGCGGCGGCGGACGATGTCACGCCACTCCTGGGGGCCGGGCAGTGGACCGTGGTGCACGCGCGCGGGGTCGCCGGTGTCGCCGGTGTCACCGGTGTCACCGGTGTCGATCCCGTGGCGCACGCCGTGGCCGCTTCCGCGCTCGCCGCCGCGCTGGACAGCGGCCTGGTCGACACGGACGCCGGGCAGGATCTCGTACGGCTCCTGCTCCCCGCCGACCGGGAGCCCACCGGGCAGCCGGGCTGGACGCTGGGCGTCTCCTCCCCCGCATCCCCCGGCGACCTGCCCGCCGCCGATGCCCAGGCGGCGCGGGCCCTGCGCCGTGCGGAGGCCACCCGCACCCCGCTCGTCCGGCACCGCGAGGCGGGCATCGCCGCCCTGGTCGCACCCGCCGAGGCCGACGCCCACGCGCGCGTGCTGCTCGCCCCGCTGGACGGCAACCGGGCCCTCACCGAAACCCTGCGCACCTGGCTCTCCCTGCACGGCAGTTGGGACCGCACGGCAACGGCACTCGGCGTACACCGCAACACGGTCAGACAGCGCATCACCCGGTGCGGGGCGCTCCTGGGTACGGACCTGGACGACCCGGACGTACGGATGGAACTGTGGTTCGCGCTCGGCCGCGAGAGCTGACGCGGGCGGACGAAGGGGCGCACGTCACATTCCAGGCTTCGGGACAGTCCGCCACCGCGTGGTCACCCCCGGCACAATGGGACCCATGCCCATACCCAGCCGTGCCGCGCTTGTCGACCACCTAGTCCGCTCCCGCATCGCGGGCAACGTCGCCACTCCCCGCGAGAACAACCTCAGCCACTACAGGAAGCTCGCGAACGGCGACCGCCACTACTGGCTCGGTCTGGAGCTCGGCGACCGCTGGACCGACGAGCAGGACGTCCTCGCGGTGATGGCCGAGCGGTGCGGTGTCATCGACGACACCGAGTTCCGGCAGGGGCAGGACACGATCGACCCCGAGCTGACGGTCGACGCCCTCGAGCGGATGGCCGCCCGTCTCCGTAAGGCCGCGGCGGGCAAGGAGAGGGTCCTTTTCGCCACCGGCCACCCCGGGGGGATGCTCGACGTGCACCGCGCGACAGCGGCCGCCCTGCGCACGGCGGGCTGCGAGATCGTCGTCATCCCGGAGGGCCTCACCGCCGACGAGGGCATGGTCTTCCAGTTCGCTGACGTGGCGATGCTGGAGCGCGGCGCGACCCTGTGGCACACGCACTCCCCGGAGCCGATGAACGCGATCCTGGACGGCCTGGAGCGCGAGGGCCGCCCACTGCCCGACCTGGTCGTCGCCGACCACGGCTGGGCGGGACGGGCGGGACAGCGCGGCATCGACTCCATCGGGTACGCGGACTGCAACGACCCGGCGCTGTTCATCGGCGAGGCCGAGGGCACCCTCCAGGTGACGATCCCGCTCGACGACCACGTCACGAGCCCGCGGTTCTACGACCCGATGACGGCCTACCTGCTCGACGCGGCGGGCCTCACGCCGGAGGCCTGAGTCACGGCCACGGAATTCACGGCCACGGAATTCACGGCCACGGGTTGAGCCCTTCCTCGCGCCGCTGGGAGTAGCCCGGCGTCGGGTCCAGATAGACCCGTCGTACGCCGGGAAACCGCTCCCGCAGCCGCTGCTCGGCCTGTTCGCAGGCCCACTCGATCTGCGCCGCCGTGGAGGCGTCACGGAAGTCGACCTTGGCGGCGACAAGGGCTTCGCGCGGCCCCTGGAGCAGCGTCGTCAGTTCGAGTACGGCCTCGACGTGCTCGGAGGCGAGCAGCACGTCACGGATCTCCTTACGCATCGGCTTCGGCAGCGGGCGCCCGATGAGGAGCTGGGCGTTGCTGCGGCCGAGCACCCAGGCGACGTACAGAAGCAGCGCGCCGATGCAGAGCGAGGCCGCGCCGTCCCACGCGCCGGATCCGGTGAGCTGCCCGCCGAGCAGTCCGCCCGCGGCGAGCACGAGTCCTGCGAGGGCGGCGGAGTCCTCCAGGACGACGGCCTTCACGGCGGTGTCGGGCGTGTAGCGCAGATAGCGCCCGAAGGAAGCCCCGAAGCGCTCCGCCTCACCGCGTGCCTGTCTGACGCCGGTGCGCAGCGAGTAGCCCTCCAGGAGGAAGGCGACGCCGAGCACGATGTACGAGATGAGCGGGTCGCCGAGGTCCTCGCCCGCCACCAGCGTGTGGATGCCGTCGTAGATCGAGAAGACGGCGCCGCCGACGAAGGTGGCGACGGCCGCGAGCATCGCCCAGATGTAGCGCTCGGGGCCGTAGCCCAGCGGGTGCTCCTCGTCGGCGGGCTTCTCGCTCCGCTTCAGGGCGGTGAGGAGCAGCAGCTCGGTGACAGTGTCGGCCAAGGAGTGCGCCGCTTCGGAGAGCATCGCGCTCGACCCGCTGATGACACCGGCGACGGCCTTGGCGACGGCGATCCCGAGGTTGGCGACGGCGGCGACTACGACGGTGAACGTGCTCTCGCCACCGCCCTCCGGCGGCTCCGGCTGACTGCTGTCGAGCGACTCACTCATGTATCGGACCGTATGTCCGATCAGCGCGGGACGCGAAACGTCCCTCCCCGAAGAAGCCGGTCAGCGCGGGACGCGAACGACACCTTCCTGAATCACCGTCACCGCGAGCCGCCCGTCCTGCGTCCAGATCCGGGCCTGGCCGAGGCCGCGCCCGCCGGACGCCGACGGCGACTCCTGGTCGTACAGAAGCCATTCGTCGGCCCTGAAGGGGCGGTGGAACCACATCGCGTGGTCGAGCGAGGCGCCGACGACGTCACCGACCGCCCAGCCGCCCCGGCCGTGCGCGAGCAGCACCGAGTCGAGCAGCGTCATGTCGGAGACGTACGTGGCGAGACAGACGTGCAGCAGGGACTCGTCGATGCCGCCGTCGAGTTTGCCGTTCGTACGGAACCACACCTGGGAGCGCGGCTCGCGCGGCTGCCCGACCGTGCCCCAGGGCGGTGCGTCCGCGTAGCGCAGGTCGACGGCCGCGCGGGCCTCGACCAGACGCTCGGCGACGCGTGCCGGCAGGTGGCGGGGCAGCATCTCGGCGGCGGTCGGCAGTGTCTCCGGGTCCGGCGCCGACGGCATCTCGGCCTGGTGCTCGAGCCCCTCCTCGTACGTCTGGAAGGACGCGGAGAGGTGGAAGATCGGCTGCCCGTGCTGGACGGCGACGACACGGCGGGTGGTGAAGGAGCGGCCGTCGCGGATCCGGTCGACGGTGTAGACGATCGGCGCACCCGGGTCACCGGCGCGCAAGAAGTACGCGTGCAGGGAGTGGGCAGGCCGATCGGCGGGGACGGTGCGTCCGGCCGCCACCAGCGCCTGGGCGGCCACCTGGCCGCCGAAGACGCGCGGGACGAGCGCCGAGCGGCTCACGCCCCGGAAAATGTCCTCCTCGATCTGCTCGAGGTCGAGCAGATCGAGGAGGTCTTCAAGTGCCTTGTTCATGAACTCAGTTCTACAGGGGGATCTTTACAGGCCCATGTCCTTGGCGATGATCATCTTCATGACCTCGCTGGTGCCGCCGTAGATGCGGTTGACGCGGTTGTCCGCGTACAGGCGGGCGATGGGGTACTCGTTCATGAAGCCGTAGCCGCCGTGCAGCTGGAGGCACTTGTCGATGACGCGGTGCGCGACCTCGGTGGTGAACAGCTTCGCGGACGCGGCCTCGGCCGCGGTCAGCTCGCCCGCGTCCAGGGCTTCCAGGGCGCGGTCGGCGACGGCCTCCGCGGCATCGACCTCGGCCTGGCAGGCGGCGAGCTCGAACTTGGTGTTCTGGAAGGAGGCGACGGTCTTGCCGAAGACCGTGCGGTCCTGCACGTACTCCTTGGCGAACCGGACGGCGGCCTTGGCCTGGGCGTACGCGCCGTAGGCGATGCCCCAGCGCTCGGAGGGGAGGTTGCTTCCGAGGTAGTAGAAGCCCTTGTTCTCCTCGCCGAGGAGGTCCTCGACGGGGACCTTGACGTCGACGAACGCCAGCTCGGCGGTGTCGGAGACCTTCAGGCCCAGCTTGTCGAGCTTGCGGCCGATGGAGTAGCCGTCGGACTTGGTGTCGACGGCGAAGAGCGAGATGCCGTGGCGGCGGTCCTCGGCGGTGGGCGCGGACGTACGGGCGCAGACGATCACGCGGTCGGCGTGCACACCGCCGGTGATGAAGGTCTTGGAGCCGTTGAGGACGTAGTGCGTGCCGTCCTCGGAGAGCTTGGCGGTGGTCTTCATGCCCGCGAGGTCGGAGCCGGTGCCCGGCTCGGTCATCGCCAGGGCCCACATCTCCTCGGCGGAGACGAACTTCTCCAGGTAGCGCTTCTTCTGCTCGTCGGTGCCGAGCGCCTTGATGTACGGCAGGGCGAGCAGCACGTGCACACCGGAGCCGCCGAAGCTGACGCCCGCGCGGGCCGTCTCCTCGTACTGGATGGCCTCGAACTTGTGCGACTCGATGCCCGCGCCGCCGAACTCCTCGGGGACGCTGATGCCGAAGAGGCCGAGCTCGGCCAGCTTGTAGTAGAACTCGCGCGGCACGATTCCCGCGGCGAACCACTCTTCGTGGACCGGGACGACCTCGGCCTCGATGAAGGCGCGCAGAGTCTCCCGGAACGCCTCGTGGTCCTCATTGAAAACGGTACGGCGCACGGAGAACTCCTTCGATACGGCACCAGACTCGGCCAGACGCAAGACGACTAAGCGCTTGCTCAGATGAACGTTACCCGCCGGTCACCGGACCGTCCAGAGAGAAGTCCTGTCGCCCCCGTCACGCCACCGCCGCCGCGAACGCCCCGCGCGCGAGGCGGTGCAGCAGACCCGCCATGGCCGTCCGGCTCGGCAGCGCGTCACGCCTGCTCAGGTGCGGCGTGGAGTTGAGCAGCCCGAACACCGCGTGCACGGAGACGCGGGCCGCGTTCTCCGCGAGGTCGGGGTAGGCCTTGCGCACGACGTCGACCCAGATCTCCACATACTGCCGCTGGAGCTGGCGGACGAGCTTGCGGTCGCTGTCCCGCAGCCGGTCGAGCTCGCGGTCGTGCAGGGTGATCAGGGAGCGGTCGTCGAGCGCGAAGTCGATGTGCCCCTCGATGAGCGCGTCGAGCACCTGATCCGGCGAGCCCGCGGATCCGGTCGCGCCGCCCGGACCACCCGGGCCGCCCGCGCCGTCCGCATCGGCGACACATCGCTTGCCGCCGGTGAGCAGCTGCCCGCTGATGCCGACGAGCAACTCGGCGAGCATCGCGTCCTTGCCCGCGAAGTGGCGGTAGAGACCGGGGCCGCTGATGCCGACGGCGGCTCCTATCTCGTCCACTCCGACTCCGTGGAAGCCGCGTTCGGCGAAGAGCCGGGCGGCTTCCCTGAGGATCTGCTCGCGACGGGTGGGGGCGTCGGTTCTGGTGGCCATGGAATCAATTCTAGACAGGGCGGTTAGCGGTCGTTAACCTGAACGCAATGCGTTAACGCTCATTAACCGAGCAAGGGGGCTCGACTGATGCTGCAGGCACCGGTGCTGACGAGCGCGGCTGATCCCGCGTCCGAAGCATGGCGGACGAACGAGGCGGCGCACACCGCCCTCGTCGAAGGCCTGCGGGCCAAGCTCGCCGCGGCCAGGCTCGGCGGCGGTGAGCGGGCAAGGGCCCGCCATGTCGCCCGCGGCAAGCTGCTGCCCCGCGACCGCGTGGACGCGCTGCTCGACCCGGGCTCGCCCTTCCTGGAGCTGGCGCCGCTCGCGGCCGACGGGCTGTATGGAGGGGACGCGCCCGCCGCCGGGGTCATCGCCGGAATCGGCCGGGTCTCCGGGCGCACATGCGTGATCGTCGCCAATGACGCCACCGTCAAGGGCGGCACGTATTACCCGATGACGGTGAAGAAGCATCTGCGCGCCCAGGAGGTCGCGCTGGAGAACCGCCTCCCCTGCCTGTATCTGGTGGACTCCGGGGGCGCCTTCCTGCCCATGCAGGACGACGTCTTCCCGGACCGCGAGCACTTCGGGCGGATCTTCTACAACCAGGCGCGGATGTCCGGCGCGGGCGTCCCGCAGATCGCCGCCGTCCTCGGCTCCTGCACGGCGGGCGGGGCGTATGTCCCCGCGATGAGCGACGAAGCGGTCATCGTCCGCGGTCAGGGCACGATCTTCCTCGGCGGCCCGCCCCTGGTGAAGGCGGCGACCGGCGAGGTCGTGACGGCCGAGGAGCTGGGGGGCGGCGAGGTCCACTCCCGGGTCTCCGGGGTGACGGACCACCTCGCGGAGGACGACGCGCACGCGCTGCGGATCGTGCGGACGATCGTCTCCACGCTCCCCGAGCGCACCGAACTCCCGTGGTCCGTCCGCCCGGTCGAGGAGCCGAAGGCCGACCCTGCCGGGCTCTATGGAGCGGTGCCGACGGACTCCCGCACCCCCTATGACGTCCGCGAGGTCATCGCGCGCGTGGTCGACGGTTCACGGTTCGCGGAGTTCAAGGCGGAGTACGGCACGACGCTGGTCACCGGCTTCGCGCACCTGCACGGCCACCCGGTCGGCATCATCGCGAACAACGGCATCCTGTTCTCCGAGTCCGCCCAGAAGGGCGCCCACTTCATCGAGCTCTGCGACCAGCGCGGCATCCCGCTGGTCTTCCTGCAGAACATCTCCGGCTTCATGGTCGGCCGGGACTATGAGGCGGGTGGCATCGCCAAGCACGGCGCCAAGATGGTGACGGCCGTGGCCTGCACCCGCGTACCGAAGCTGACGGTAGTGATCGGCGGTTCGTACGGCGCGGGGAACTACTCGATGTGCGGCCGGGCCTACTCCCCCCGTTTCCTGTGGATGTGGCCGAACGCCAAGATCTCCGTGATGGGCGGCGAGCAGGCCGCGTCGGTCCTCGCGACCGTCAAGCGCGACCAGTTGGAGGCGCGCGGCGAGGAATGGTCGGCATCGGACGAAGAGGCCTTCAAGGACCCGGTCCGCGCCCAGTACGAACAGCAGGGCAATGCCTATTACGCCACCGCGCGGCTCTGGGACGACGGCGTGATCGACCCCATGGAGACCCGGCAGGTCCTCGGCCTCGCTCTGACCGCGTGCGCCGAGGCACCGCTGGGCGAGCCCGGCTTCGGCGTCTTCCGGATGTGAGGCGGACGATGACTGACTTCAGCAGGAGAGGGACGATGTTCGACACCGTGCTGGTCGCCAACCGAGGCGAGATTGCGGTCCGCGTCATCCGTACGCTGCGGGCGCTCGGCGTCCGCTCGGTCGCCGTCTTCAGCGACGCGGACGCGGACGCGCGGCATGTCCGCGAGGCGGACACCGCCGTACGGATCGGCCCGGCACCGGCCGCCGAGAGCTATCTGTCAGCCGAGCGGCTGATCGATGCGGCCGTACGGACGGGCGCTCAGGCCGTCCACCCGGGGTACGGCTTCCTCGCGGAGAACGCCGGCTTCGCGCGCGCCTGCGCCGACGCCGGGCTCGTCTTCATCGGCCCGCCCGCCGAGGCCATCTCCCTCATGGGCGACAAGATCCGCGCCAAGGAGACGGTCGAGGCGGCCGGGGTCCCGGTGGTCCCCGGCTCTTCGGGCAGCGGCCTGAGTGACGTGCAACTGGCGTCAGCCGCGCGGGAGATCGGTATGCCGGTGCTCCTGAAGCCCTCTGCAGGCGGCGGCGGCAAGGGGATGCGGCTCGTGCGGGACGAGACGGTGCTCGCGGACGAGATCGCCGCCGCGCGGCGCGAGGCACGGGCCTCCTTCGGCGACGACACGCTGCTGGTGGAGCGGTGGATCGACCGCCCCCGGCACATCGAGATCCAGGTCCTCGCGGACACCCATGGGAACGTGATCCACCTCGGCGAGCGCGAGTGCTCGCTCCAGCGCCGCCACCAGAAGATCATCGAGGAGGCCCCGAGCGTCCTCCTGGACGAGGCCACGCGCGCGTCGATGGGCGAGGCGGCGGTCCAGGCGGCGCGCTCCTGCGGGTATGCGGGCGCGGGCACGGTGGAGTTCATCGTGCCGGGCAAGGACCCGGCTTCGTACTACTTCATGGAGATGAACACCCGGCTCCAGGTGGAGCATCCGGTGACGGAGCTGATCACCGGGATAGACCTGGTGGAGTGGCAGCTGCGGGTGGCCTCCGGGGAGGAACTCCCGTACGCGCAGCAGGACATCACGCTCACGGGCCACGCGATCGAGGCCCGCGTATGCGCCGAGGACCCTTCCCGCGGTTTCCTGCCGTCCGGCGGCACGGTCCTCGCCCTGCACGAACCGCAGGGCGACGGCGTGCGGACCGACTCCGGCCTGAGCGAGGGCACGGAGGTCGGCAGCCTGTACGACCCGATGCTGTCGAAGGTCATCGCCTACGGCCCGGACCGCGCCACGGCCCTGCGGAAACTGCGGGCCGCCCTCGCGGAGACGGTGACGCTCGGCGTTCCGACGAACGCGGGGTTCCTGCGGCGGCTCCTCGCCCACCCGGCGGTGGTCTCCGGGGAGTTGGACACGGGCCTTGTGGAGCGGGAAGCGGAAGGGCTCGTACGGCAGGGGGTGCCGGATGAGGTGTACGAAGCCGCCGCTGCGGTGCGCACCGCCGCCCTCGAGCCCGTCGGTGACGGCTGGCGGGACCCGTTCTCGGTGCCAGGGGGCTGGCGTCTCGGCGGCACCCCGGCCCCACTGACCCACCACCTCCGCGTACCGGGCCACGAACCCGTCGCGCACATCGCCACCAAGGACCCGCGCACCGTGCAGCCCGGCCGCGTCACCGTCCACGTGGACGGACTCACCCACACCTTCCACCGCGCGGGCGACTGGCTGGGCCGGGACGGCGACGCCTGGCACGTCCAGGACCACGACCCCGTGGCGGCGAGCCTCACCGGTGCCGCCCACTCGGGAGCCGACGCCCTCACGGCCCCCATGCCCGGCACCGTCACGGTCGTCAAGGTGTCCACCGGCGATCGCGTGACCCAGGGGCAGAGCCTCCTCGTGGTGGAGGCCATGAAGATGGAGCACGTCATCTCCGCCCCGCACGCGGGCACCGTCAGCGAACTCGACGTCACACCGGGCGCGACCGTCGCCATGGACCAGGTCCTTGCCGTGGTGATCCCGGACGAGGCGGAGGAGGACAAGAAGTGACCACCGACGCACGGCCCGGCCCGCTCCCCATGGTCGTCCCCACCCAGGACCTCCCGCCCCGGGTCCGCATCTATGAAGTAGGCGCCCGGGACGGCCTGCAGAACGAGAATTCGGCCGTCCCCACGGAGGTCAAGGCGGAGTTCATCCACCGTCTCGCCCAGGCGGGCCTCACCACCATCGAGGCGACCAGCTTCGTGCACCCCGAGTGGGTGCCCCAACTGGCCGACGCCGAGCAGCTGTTCCCGCTCCTGGCGGACGTGGAGGCCAAGCTTCCGGTCCTCGTGCCGAACGCCCGAGGCCTCGACCGCGCCCTCGCGCTCGGCGCACGTAGCGTCGCCGTCTTCGTCAGCGCCACGGAATCCTTCGCCAAGGCCAACCTCAACCGCACGATGGGCGAGGCCCTGGCGGTGACGGAGCCGGTCGTGGCCCGCGCCCGCGAGCAGAAGGTGCATGTGAGGGGCTATCTCTCCATGTGCTTCGGCGATCCCTGGGAGGGCCCCGTGCCCATCGCCCAGGTCGTCCGCACCGCGAAGTCCCTCCTGGACATGGGCTGCGAGGAGCTGAGCCTCGGCGACACGATCGGCGTGGCCACACCGGGCCATGTCCTGGCGCTGCTCGCCGAGTTGAACGAGGAGGGCGTGCCGACGGACCGCATCGGCGTGCACTTCCACGACACGTACGGCCAGGCCCTCTCCAACACCCTGGCAGCCCTTCAGCACGGCGTAAGCACGGTCGACGCGTCGGCGGGCGGCCTGGGCGGCTGTCCGTACGCGAAGAGCGCCACCGGCAATCTCGCCACGGAAGACCTCGTATGGATGCTCGACGGCCTCGGTATCGAGACCGGCGTCGATCTCGGCCGTCTCACCGCCACCAGCGCGTGGATGGCCGAACAACTGGGCCGACCCAGCCCGTCCCGCACCGTCCGTGCCCTGACGGGCACCTCCCACCAGGAGCAGTGAGAACGATGGACCACCGTCTGTCCCCCGAGCACGAGGAACTCCGCCGCACAGTCGAGGCGTTCGCGCACGACGTGGTCGCCCCGAAGATCGGCGACCTCTACGAACGCCATGAGTTCCCGTACGAGATCGTGCGCGAGATGGGCCGCATGGGCCTGTTCGGCCTGCCCTTCCCCGAGGAGTTCGGCGGCATGGGCGGCGACTATCTCGCCCTCGGCATCGCGCTCGAAGAGCTGGCGCGGGTCGACTCGTCCGTGGCGATCACCCTGGAGGCGGGCGTCTCGCTCGGCGCGATGCCGATCCACCTCTTCGGTACGGAGGAGCAGAAGCGCGAGTGGCTGCCCCGGCTCTGCTCGGGTGAACTCCTCGGCGCCTTCGGCCTGACCGAGCCGGACGGCGGCTCGGACGCGAGCGGCACCCGCACGACGGCGGTGCGCGACGGCGACGAGTGGGTGATCAACGGCTCCAAGTGCTTCATCACCAACTCCGGTACGGACATCACGGGCCTGGTCACGGTCACCGCCGTCACCGGCCGCAAGCCGGACGGCCGTCCGCTCATCTCCTCGATCATCGTGCCGTCCGGGACCCCCGGGTTCACGGTCGCGGCGCCGTACTCGAAAGTCGGCTGGAACGCCTCGGACACGCGTGAGCTGTCCTTCGCGGACGTACGGGTCCCGGTGGCGAACCTCCTGGGCGAAGAGGGCCGCGGCTACGCCCAGTTCCTTCGGATCCTCGACGAGGGCCGGGTGGCGATCTCCGCGCTCGCGACGGGCCTCGCGCAGGGCTGCGTGGACGAGTCCGTGAAGTACGCCCACGAACGGCACGCCTTCGGGAAGCCGATCGGGGCGAACCAGGCGATCCAGTTCAAGATCGCCGACATGGAGATGCGGGCCCACATGGCCCGGGTCGGCTGGCGGGACGCGGCCGCGCGCCTGGTGAGCGGGGAGCCGTTCAAGAAGGAAGCGGCGATCGCGAAGCTCTACTCCTCGACGGTCGCCGTGGACAACGCCCGTGAGGCCACACAGATCCACGGCGGGTACGGATTCATGAATGAGTACCCCGTGGCGCGGATGTGGCGCGACTCCAAGATCCTGGAGATCGGCGAGGGGACCAGCGAGGTGCAGCGGATGCTGATCGCCAGAGAGCTCGGCTTCGCGGGATAGCCGCGGGGTTTCCCCCGCGCTCCGAGGGCAGGCGATCGCGGGAGCCACTGGACTTCAGCTTAGGTTAGGTTAACCTAAGCGCTAGTTCCGGCCAGTGGCCCCGCCGCGCCGCCGTCCTCACGAAAGCAGAGACCCTCATATGTCCCACGCCCGCTTCCCTCAGCCCTCCCGTCGCGGCATCCTCGCCGCAGGCGGCGCCCTCGGCCTCACGGCCCTGCTGGCAGCCTGCGGAGACGAGAAGAAGAGCGGCTCGGGCAAGTCGGACGCCGGGGACTCAGGGCCCTGGAGCTTCAAGGACGACCGCGGCACGACGGCCGAGCAGGACGCGACCCCGAAGAACATCGTCGCCTTCACCGGCGTCGCCGCCGCCCTCTTCGACTACGGCATCGAGGTCAAGGGCGTCTTCGGCCCGACGAAGACCAAGAGCGGCAAGCCCGACGTCCAGGCCGGCGACATGGACATCAGCAAGCTGACGATCCTCGGCAACGAATGGGGCAAGTTCAACATCGAGAAGTACGCGGGCCTCGCCCCCGACCTCCTCGTCTCCACGATGTTCGACGACGCGGGCACCCTCTGGTCCGTCCCCGAGGAGAGCAAGGACAAGATCCTCAAGCTCGCACCGAGCGTCGGCATCAGCGTCTACGACCGCCAGATGACCCGGCCGCTCCAGCGCATCCTCGCGCTCGCCGAGTCGCTCGGCGCCGACGTGAAGGCCGACAAGGTCGTCAAGGCGAAGAAGCGGTTCGAGGCCGCCGCCGAGCGGCTGCGCAAGGTCGCCAAGGCGAACAAGGACATCAAGGTCCTTGTCGGCTCGGCCAGTCAGGACATCTTCTATGTCTCCGGCACGAACCTCTCCGCCGACCTGGAGTACTTCAAGTCCCTCGGCGTGAACTTCGTCGAGCCGTCCGAGAGCGCCAAGAAGGCGAGCGGCGGCTGGTTCGAGAACCTGAGCTGGGAGAACGTCAACAAGCACGGCGCGGACCTGATCATGATGGACAACCGCACCGCCACCATCCAGCCCGCCGACCTAGAGAAGCCGACCTGGGCGAAGCTGCCCGCGGTCAAGGCGGGCCAGGTCATCCCCCGCGTGACCGAGCCCATTTACTCGTACGACAAGTGCGCCCCGATCCTCGAGGACCTCGCCGACGCGATCGAGAAGGCCAAGAAGGTCAGCTGACCCCCTGAACGCATACGCACAGCAGCCCTCTCCGCATTCCGGAGAGGGCTGTTCCGTTTTTGCTCCTCCCGGTGACCGCTGATACCTCCTGGGTTTAATGAGCAAGGAAGTTAGGTTAGGCTTACCTCACTTCCCCAAGTCCCCTCACCCAGAGGAAGTTCATGCGCTCGCACCTGCTCAACGACACCACCGCGGAGCGTTACCGCAGCTCCGTGACCGAAGGGGTCGAGCGGGTGGCGGCCAGAATCGCCACCACCTCCCGCCCCTTCACCGGCATCTCGGTCGACGACCTCGCGCCCCGCATCGAGGCCGTCGACCTGGACGAGCCCCTGCACGACACGATCGCCGCCCTGGACGAGCTCGACGAGCTGTACCTGCGCGACGCCGTGTACTTCCACCACCCCCGCTACCTCGCGCACCTCAACTGCCCGGTCGTCATCCCGGCCGTGCTCGGCGAGGCGGTGCTCTCCGCCATCAACTCCTCCCTCGACACCTGGGACCAGTCCGCGGGCGGCACCCTCATCGAGCGCCGCCTCATCGACTGGACCGCCGAACGCATCGGCCTCGGCCCGGCCGCCGACGGCGTGTTCACCAGCGGCGGCTCGCAGTCCAACCTCCAGGCCCTCCTCCTCGCCCGCGAAGAGGCGGCCAAGTCCGGCAAGCCCGCATCCCAGCTGCGCATCTTCGCCTCCGAGGCAGGCCACTTCAGCGTCCAGAAAGCCGCGACGCTGCTCGGCCTCGGCGAGGACGCCGTCGTCACCATCCCCACCGACGGCGACAAGCGCATACAGACCATGGCACTCGCCCGCGAGCTCGAACGCTGCCTGCACGACGACCTCACCCCCATGGCGGTCGTCGCCACCGCCGGGACCACCGACTTCGGCTCCATCGACCCGCTCCCCGAGATCGCCGAACTCTGCGAGCAGTACGGCAGCTGGCTGCACGTCGACGCGGCGTACGGCTGCGGTCTGCTCGCCTCGCTCAAGAACCGGCACCTCATCGACGGCATCGAGCGCGCCGACTCCGTCACCGTCGACTACCACAAGTCGTTCTTCCAGCCGGTGAGTTCGTCCGCCGTCCTGGTGCGGGACCGCTCGACGCTGAGCCACGCGACGTATCACGCGGAGTACCTCAACCCACGCCGCATGGTGCAGGAGCGCATCCCCAACCAGGTCGACAAGTCCCTCCAGACGACCCGCCGCTTCGACGCCCTGAAGCTGTGGATGACCCTGCGCGTGATGGGCGCCGACGCCATCGGCGAGCTCTTCGACTCCGTCTGCGATCTCGCGGCCGAAGGCTGGCAGCGCATCGCCGCCGACCCCCGCTACGACGTCGTCGTGGAGCCGCAGCTCTCGACACTCGTCTTCCGCTACATCCCCGAGTCGATCTGCGACCCCTCCGCCATCGACCACGCCAACCTGTACGCCCGCAAGGCCCTGTTCGCCTCCGGTGACGCGGTCGTCGCGGGCACCAAGGTCGGCGACCGCCAGTACCTCAAGTTCACCCTGCTCAACCCCGAGACCACGGTCGCCGACATCACGGCCGTCCTCGATCTGATCGCCGGCCACGCCGAGCAGTACCTGGGAGAGACCCTTGACCGCGCTTCCTGATCACCGAGAACCACTGGAACCGACGGAACCACAGGAACCACAGGAACCGCAGGAACCACTGGACTTCATCGGTATCGGCCTGGGCCCCTTCAACCTCGGCCTCGCCTGCCTGACCGAACCCATCGACGAGCTGAACGGCCTCTTCCTGGAGTCCAAGCCGGACTTCGAGTGGCACTCGGGCATGTTCCTCGACGGCGCCCACCTCCAGACCCCGTTCATGTCGGACCTGGTCACCCTCGCGGACCCGACATCGCCCTACTCCTTCCTCAACTACCTGAAGGAAGCGGGGCGGTTGTACTCCTTCTACATCCGCGAGAACTTCTACCCGCTGCGCACCGAGTACAACGACTACTGCCGCTGGGCCGCCGCGAAACTCTCCTCGATCCGCTTCAGCACGACAGTGACCGAGGTGACGTACGAGGACGATCTCTACGTCGTCCGCACCACCACCGGCGACACCCTCCGGGCCCGCCACCTCGTCCTCGGCACCGGCACTCCGCCCCACATCCCCGAGTCGTGCGCGGACCTCGGAGGGGACTTCATCCACAACTCCCGCTATCTACAGTCCAAGCAGGAGCTCCAGCGGAAGGAGTCGATCACGCTGGTCGGCAGCGGCCAGTCCGCCGCCGAGATCTACTACGACCTCCTGAGTGAGATCGACGTACACGGCTACAAGCTCAACTGGGTCACGCGCTCCCCGCGCTTCTTCCCGCTCGAATACACCAAACTGACGCTGGAGATGACCTCTCCGGAGTACGTCGACTACTTCCACGCGCTGCCCGAGGCGACCCGCTACCGCCTTCAGGATCAGCAGAAGACGCTCTTCAAGGGCATCGACGGCGACCTGATCAACGAGATCTTCGACCTGCTCTACCAGAAGAACCTCGGCGGCCCCGTGCCGACGCGGCTGCTCACCAACTCCTCGCTGCGGACCACTTCTTATGAAGAAGGCACCTACACCCTCGGTCTGCATCAGGACGAGCAGGGCAAGGACTTCGAGCTGAGCTCCGAAGGCCTGATCCTCGCGACCGGCTACCAGTACGTCACACCCGACTTCCTGGAGCCGGTGCGCGACCGCATCCGCTGGGACGGCCGGGGCCGCTTCGAGGTCGCCCGCAACTACTCCATCGACACCACGGGACGCGGCATCTTCCTACAGAACGGCGCCGTGCACACCCACTCCCTGACCAGCCCCGACCTGGGCATGGGCCCGTACCGCAACGCGTACATCATCGGTGAGCTGCTCGGCTCCGAGTACTACCCCGTCGAGAAGTCCATCGCGTTCCAGGAGTTCGCCGTATGACCCTCACTCTTCGCCCCCTCGACCCGCTGAAGGACGCCGAGCTCCTGCACGGCTGGGTCACTCACCCCAAGGCCGCGTTCTGGATGATGCAGGGCGCGACGCTGCCGGACGTCGAGCGCGAGTACATGGCGATCGCCGCCGCCGAGCACCACGACGCGTTCATCGGCCTGCGCGATGGCGTCCCCGCCTTCCTGATGGAGCGCTACGACCCCCGGTACGTCGAACTCGTCGGCCTCTACGAACCCGAGCCCGGCGACGTGGGCATGCACTTCCTGACCCCGCCCTCCGACGTCCGCATCCCCGGCTTCACCCGTGCCGTGATCACCAAGGTCATGCGGACGCTCTTCGCCGACCCGGCGACCCGGCGCGTGGTGGTCGAGCCCGACGTCGACAACAAGGCCGTGCACGCCCTCAACGAAGCCGTCGGGTTCCGGGCGGCCGAAGTCATCCAGAAGCCGGAGAAGAAGGCCCTGCTCAGCTTCTGCACCCGCGAGCAGTTCTTCGAATGTCACAGCGAAGCAGCAGTACGCGAAAGGGAATCGGCGATATGACCCTGTCCGACGCAACGGCGCACCTCTCCCCCGAGCGCTGGGAGCAGGCCAACCGTCTCCTCATCCGCAAGGCCATCGCCGAGTTCGCCCACGAGCTGCTCCTCACCCCGGAGCCGCTGGGCGACGACAAGTACGTCGTCCGCAGCGACGACGCCCTGACCCGCTACCGCTTCACCGCGAAACGGCTCAGGCTCGACCACTGGCAGGTGGCAGCCGACTCCATATCCCGGCACCGCGACGGCGCCGAACTCCCGCTGAACGCACTCGACTTCTTCATCGAGCTGCGTACGGCACTCGGCCTGAGCGACGAGATCCTGCCGGTCTACCTGGAGGAGATCTCCTCCACCCTCTCCGGCACCTGCTACAAACTCACCAAGCCCGCGCTCCCGGCCGCCGAGCTCTCCCGCTCCGGCTTCCAGGAGATCGAGACGGGCATGACCGAGGGCCATCCCTGCTTCGTGGCCAACAACGGGCGGCTCGGCTTCGGCGTGCACGAGTACCTCTCGTACGCTCCCGAGACCGCGAGCCCCGTACGCCTGGTGTGGCTGGCGGCGAGCAAGGAGCGCGCCGCGTTCACGGCGGGCGCGGGCATCGACTACGAGTCGTTCTTCCGGGCCGAGCTCGGCCCGGAGACCCTGGAGCGCTTCGACCGGAAACTCCGCGACCAGGGGCTTGACCCGGACGAGTACCTCCTGATCCCGGCCCACCCCTGGCAGTGGTGGAACAAGCTCTCCGTGACCTTCGCGGCGGAGGTCGCCCAGCGGCACCTCGTCTGCCTCGGTGAGGGCGACGACGAGTACCTGGCCCAGCAGTCGATCCGTACGTTCTTCAACACCAGCGACCCGGCCAAGCACTACGTGAAGACGGCCCTCTCGGTCATCAACATGGGCTTCATGCGCGGGCTCTCGGCCGCGTACATGGAGGCGACCCCGGCGATCAACGACTGGCTCGCGAACCTCATCGACACCGACGAGACGCTGAAATCGACCGGCCTCACGATCATCCGCGAGTGCGCGGCGGTCGGCTATCGCCACCTGGAGTACGAGGCCGCCACCGACCGCTACTCCCCGTACCGCAAAATGCTCGCCGCCCTGTGGCGCGAGAGTCCCGTCCCTTCCCTCGGGGAGGGCGAGCAACTGGCCACCATGGCCTCGCTGTTGCACACCGACCTCGAAGGTGCGTCCATCGCGGGCGCCCTCATCGAACGGTCCGGGCTCACCCCCGCCGAGTGGCTGCGCGGCTATCTGCATGCCTATCTGACGCCGCTCCTGCACAGCTTCTACGCGTACGACCTCGTCTTCATGCCGCACGGCGAGAACGTCATCCTGGTCCTGAAGGACGGCGTCGTACAGCGGGCGATCTTCAAGGACATCGCCGAGGAGATCGCCGTCATGGACCCGGACGCGGCCCTGCCGCCCACGGTCGAGCGGCTCCGCGTCGAGGTCCCCGACGACCAGAAGCTCCTGTCCCTCTTCACGGACGTCTTCGACTGCTTCTTCCGCTTCCTGTCCGCGAACCTCGTCACGGAGGGCCTGGCCGACGAGGAGACCTTCTGGGGCGCCGTCGCCGAATGCGTGACCACGTACCAGGAGGCAACGCCCCAACTGGCAGACAAGTTCAAGCAGTTCGACATGTTCACCCCGGAGTTCGCCCGGTCCTGCCTGAACCGGCTCCAGTTGCGGGACAACGAACAGATGGTGGACCTCGCCGATCCGGCGGGGGCGCTGCAACTGGTGGGGACGCTGAGGAACCCGATCGCGTAAGCGGTCACGCACAAGCCGAGTGGGCTCCCGAGACGCCGCGGTCAATAGCGGCTCCGCCGCGGGTCGGGAGCCCACTCATATACGTACGTACGTGACTACTTGCCGGGCCAGGGCACGTCCGGCGCCTTGTAGTAGCCGATGCCCATCGCGTCCCAGCGCGGCCCCTGTTCGGCGAGCCGCACCTTGTACGTGTTCCAGTCGTGCGTCGACGCGGGCGACCAGCCGAGCTCGGCGATGCCGGGCAGCCGCGGGAACGCCATGTACTCGATGTGCGCCGACGTCGAGAGCGTCTCCGACCACAGCGGCGCCTCGACACCCTCGATGGAGTCCGCGGGCGCGCCCTTCAGGTACGTCCCCGGGTCCCAGTCGTAGCTGCGCTGCGTCGAGACGTAACCCGCCCAGGCCAGGCCGAGCGGGGTGTCCTTGTCGTACTTCATGTCGAGGTAGGAGCGATCGGCGGGCGAGAGGACCAGTTTGGTGCCGTTCTTCGCCGCGTTCGCGACCTGCTCGCGCTCGGCGGCGCTGGTGGCGTCGTAGCCCCAGTACTGCGCGATGGCGCCCTTGGCGGGCGTGGCGCCGGTCAGCTGGTGCCAGCCGATCGCGGTCTTGCCGTACTTGGCGACCAGGGGCTGGACCTTGTCCATGAACGCCACATAGTCCTCATGGCTGGTGGAGTGCGCCTCGTCACCGCCGATGTGGATGTACTTGCCGGGCGTCATGGCGGCGATCTCGCGGATGACGTCGTCCACGAAGTCGTACGTCACGTCCTTCTTGACGCACAGCGAGCTGAAGCCGACCTCGGTGCCGGTGTAGAGCGGGGGCGCTACGCCGTTGCAGTTCAGTTCGGCGTACGAGGCGAGCGCGGCGTTCGTGTGGCCCGGCATGTCGATCTCGGGGATCACTTCGAGCTGCCGCGATGCCGCGTACTGGACGATGTCCTTGTACTGGGCCTTCGTGTAATAGCCGCCCTTGCCGCCGCCGACCTGTGTGGAGCCGCCGTACGTCGCGAGCTTGGGCCAGGAGTCGATGGCTATGCGCCAGCCCTGGTCGTCGCTGAGGTGCATGTGCAGCTTGTTGACCTTGTAGAGCGACATCTGGTCGATGTAGCGCTTGACCTTGTCGACCGAGAAGAAGTGCCGCGACACGTCGAGCATCGCGCTGCGGTAGCCATAGCGGGGCGCGTCCTTGATGGTGCCGCCCGCGACCTGCCAGGGGCCCTTCTGCACGGTCTTCTGCTCGGCGGCCGCGGGCAGTTGCTGCCGCAGCGTCTGGACGCCGTAGAAGAGCCCCGCGGACTTGCGGGCCGTGATGGTGAGGGAGCCGCGCTTGGACTCCAGGCGGTAGCCCTCGTTCCCGAGCGACGCGTCCTTGGAGTTCAGCCGCAACCGGATGCCGTCACTGCCACCGTCGTCGGTGACCTTGAGGGGGTAGCCGGTGGAGGGGCGCAGGACGCCCGCGAGATAGCTGCCTGTCTTCTGTGCGTCACGCGAGCCGTCGACCCGGATGCGGGTCTTGGAGTTGATCTCGAACGGGGATCCGCCGGGGACGGCGGACGCGGGGGCCGGGACGACCTGGCCGAGCGGGGTCGGGGTGGCGGCCGTGGCTGCCTCGGCCGCCTCCTGGCCCGTACTGTCACCGCCCGGCACAGCGGCCACGGAGGAGAATCCGGCCGCCGCCACGAGCAGCAGCGAGCCGAACAGGCGGGGCGATCTGTGGTGCTGTCTCACGAGCGGGTCCCTTCGACGGGCCATCACTGTGGTGCAACGCAAGCGAACGGTCACCATGGGTACCTTGCGCCCCGTGGCGGGTCAAGGGTGTAGACCACTTCCGGGGCTCGCCGATGGAAGAATCGCCCCATGGCGGAAATCATCCAGCGCGACGGGACCTGGACCTTCGACGGAGAGACTCTGCGGCTTGTGCCGGGGCGTGACAAGAACGTGTCCCTGCTGCGCAGAGCACTGGGTGAACTGGCCGTTCCGCTCGGGGCGTTGGCCGGTATCGCCTTCGAACAGGGCAAGAAGTCGGGGCGTTTGAGACTGCGCCTCCGGGACGGCGCGGACCCGCTGCTCCAGGCTACGGGCGGCAAGCTCGGGGACGGGGCGGATCCGTATCAGCTGGCGGTGGAATCGGACCGGTACGGCGTCGCGGAGTACCTGGTGGACGAGGTCCGCAACGCGCTCCTCATCGAGCAGGTGCCTGCCACGTCCTGCGAGAGCTATCTGCTGTCGGGCCCTCCGCTGCCGTTGTCCGTGTCGGCGGGGGACGGCACCGCGAGCTTCGACGGGGAGCACATCCGCCTCGAGTGGAACTGGAAGACGGAGGAGGCGAAGGCGGCGGCCGGTGCGCGGACGCTGGCGCTCGACGAGATCGCGGCGGTGGAGTGGCAGCCCGCGGTGGGTCTGGAGAACGGCTGCCTCCGGTTCACCGTGCGGCATTCGCCGACCAAGGCTCCGCCGAAGTACGAC
Source organism: Streptomyces sp. NPDC048441 (assembly GCF_043200235.1). Classification (NCBI taxonomy): domain Bacteria; kingdom Bacillati; phylum Actinomycetota; class Actinomycetes; order Kitasatosporales; family Streptomycetaceae; genus Streptomyces; species Streptomyces sp. NPDC048441. The sequence goes on along the minus strand of NZ_JBICXM010000001.1, from coordinate 245,422 downwards.
CCGAACTCGGTCGAGCTGTGGGGCTTCAAGAAGGATCCGCTGATGGCGCTGGTGGCGGCGGCGGTCCAGGCGAGGCTTCCGCATCCGGCTGGGGCGCCGGGCCCTGCGGAGTCCCCGGAGGCTCCGGGGGGCCTGCCTGCGGCTGTCCCGCCTGCGCCGGAGCCCGCCGAGGACGATCATGATGCGCTCCTGCGGCGGCTGCGGGAGCTGGGTGAGCTACACCAGGCCGGGATACTCACCGACGAGGAGTTCTCGCTTGCCAAGCAGGCCGTACTGAAGAGGATGTAAGCCGTCAGGGCTGGATTTCGACGCGACCCTGCCCGGAATCGGGCAGGATTGTTGCACCCGGAGGGCTATTCCTCCAGGATCGACGAATGCACGACGACCTGGTGGATCACCTGACCCGCAGCACCCCGCTCCAGCGGGGCGAAGCTCTGCGGGTCGTCCAGGACGTGCTCGCCTACTTCGACGAGACGACCGAGCAGTTCGTCCGTCGCCGCCACCGCGAACTGCAGGGACAGGGCCTGCTGAACGCGGCGATCTTCGAGCAGATCTCGGCGGATCTCACATACCGCGCGGTCGCGCCGCCCGAGCTCAGCCTCCGGCAGCTGCGCCGCATCATCTACGGCTAGGACACCCTCTATGTGCGGAATCGTCGGTTATATCGGCAAGCGTGACGTGGCCCCCCTCCTCCTCGAAGGCCTCCAGCGCCTGGAGTACCGCGGCTACGACTCCGCGGGCGTCGTCATCACCAGCCCCAAGGCCGCGGGCCTGAAGATGGTCAAGGCGAAGGGCCGCGTCCGCGACCTGGAGGCCAAGGTGCCCGCCCGCTTCAAGGGCACCACCGGCATCGCCCACACCCGCTGGGCCACGCACGGCGCGCCCTCCGACGAGAACGCACACCCGCACATGTCGGGCGACAACAAGGTCGCCGTCGTCCACAACGGCATCATCGACAACGCGTCCGAGCTGCGCGCCAAGCTCACCGCCGACGGCGTCGAGTTCCTCTCCGAGACGGACACCGAGGTCCTCGTCCACCTCATCGCCCGCGCCCAGGCCGACAAGCTGGAGGACAAGGTCCGCGAGGCCCTGCGCCACGTCGAGGGCACGTACGGCATCGCCGTCCTGCACGCCGACTTCAACGACCGCATCGTCGTCGCCCGCAACGGCTCCCCCGTCGTCCTCGGCATCGGCGAGAAGGAGATGTTCGTCGCCTCGGACGTCGCCGCGCTCGTCTCGCACACCCGCCAGGTCGTCACCCTCGACGACGGCGAGATGGCCACCATCAAGGCCGACGACTACCGCACGTACACGACCGAGGGCTCGCGCACGACCGCCTCGCCGACCACCGTGGAGTGGGAGGCCGAGTCGTACGACATGGGCGGCCACGACACGTACATGCACAAGGAGATCTTCGAGCAGCCCGACGCCGTGGACCGCGTCCTGCGCGGCCGCATCGACGACCGCTTCTCCACCGTGCACCTCGGCGGCCTGAACCTCGACGCGCACGACGCCCGCAAGGTGCGCCGCGTCAAGATCCTCGGCTGCGGCACCTCGTACCACGCGGGCATGATCGGCGCCCAGATGATCGAGGAGCTGGCCCGCATCCCCGCCGACGCGGAGCCCGCGAGCGAGTTCCGCTACCGCAACGCGGTCGTGGACCCCGACACCCTCTACATCGCCGTCTCCCAGTCCGGCGAGACGTACGACGTGCTTGCCGCCGTCCAGGAGCTGAAGCGCAAGGGCGCACGCGTCCTGGGCATGGTGAACGTCGTCGGTTCCGCGATCGCCCGTGAGGCCGACGCGGGCGTGTACGTCCACGCGGGCCCGGAGGTCTGCGTCGTATCCACCAAGTGCTTCACGAACACCACGGTCGCCTTCGGCCTGCTCGCCCTGCACCTCGGCCGCATCCGTGACCTGTCGGTCTCCGACGGCAAGCGGATCATCGAGGGCCTGCGGAAGCTGCCGGGCCAGATCTCGGAGATCCTCAAGCAGGAGGACGAGATCAAGAAGATCGCCAAGGACTACGCGGACGCCCGCTCGATGCTCTTCATCGGGCGTGTACGCGGCTACCCCGTCGCCCGTGAGGCCTCCCTCAAGCTCAAGGAGGTCTCGTACATCCACGCCGAGGCCTACCCGGCCTCCGAGCTGAAGCACGGCCCGCTCGCGCTCATCGAACCCGCGCTCCCCACGGTCGCGATCGTCCCGAACGACGACCTCCTGGAGAAGAACCGCGCCGCCCTCGAGGAGATCAAGGCCCGCAGCGGCAAGATCCTCGCGGTCGCGCACCAGGAGCAGGAGAAGGCCGACCAGACGATCCTCGTCCCGAAGAACGAGAACGAGCTGGACCCGATCCTGATGGGCATCCCGCTCCAACTCCTCGCCTACCACACGGCATTGGCGCTCGGCCGCGACATCGACAAGCCCCGCAACCTGGCGAAGTCGGTCACCGTCGAGTAGTCCCGCCCCGCGGAGTCGAGTAGCCCCGCCCCGCAGACATGAACGACCCCCTGTGCGTGCCACCAATCGCACAGGGGGTCGTTCTTCAGGGGGCGGGGGCGCCCATTCCCCCGACCCACGCCTGCGTCGACCGATGGCCGTCACTCCCCGGCCGGCAGGGCGTGCAGTTGTCGTGCCACCAGTACATACCCCTCACGAGGACGCAACCCACTCCTACGCACGAGTAGATTTATCTACATGGGAGGAAAGTTGACGCCCCGTCGGCCCCGCCCTACTGCCACGCTACGGAATGACCACGACGGGGCGTTGCGCGCGGCGCGCGAGCCGGCCCGCGACCGAGCCGAAGATGCGCCCCACGATCCCGTGCGTCGAGCCGACGACGATCGCGTCCGCGGAGTACTCACGGCCGACCTCTTCGAGCTCGTGGCAGATGTCCCCGCCACGCTCGACGAGGATCCACGGCACCTCGGCCAGATAGTCCGCACAGGCCAGCTCGAGCCCGAGCACCTCCGTGCGGTGATCCGGCACGTCGACGAAGACCGGGGGCTCACAGCCCGCCCACACCGTGGTGGGGAGTCTGTTGGCCACATGCACGATGATCAGGCCGGAGCCCGATCGATGGGCCATCCCGATCGCGTACGAGAGTGCGCGCTCACTGGAGGTCGAGCCGTCGAAGCCGACGACGACCCCGTGCCGGAAGGCCGGATCGCAGGAATGACGTGGTTCTTCCGCCGCCTGGGGGGTCGCCGTGGGATCGGCGACCTGCCGCTTGCGGTCCGCGGGTTCGGAGAATTCGTGACCGGCCATGGGTGTCTCGGCGAAGGAGTCCTCTGTGGGAGGGTCGGCTCTGTTCGGGTCGTACGGCTCATTATGGAGCGGAACGGGCAGGGACGGGGAAAAGCAGGGACGGGGACGAGCGGGGACGAGCGGGGACAAACACCGGAGCTGTGTCCGGGAATCATCTTCCCAACCCCATACCCCTAAGGGTAGGGCGACACTCCTCTCCTGCCCAGAGCCTTCGACGGGCCCTGCGGGAGCCTCACGGCGTTCACCGGAGCATGCATGAGCGGCGCCCGGATGGCAATGGTTGCTGCCTTGTACAGGCGGTTTGGGCACCCACCCGCGTGGGCTGTCATCGGCCACAAGGTTCACGCCAGTGACCGGCCGCGCGACCACGCGTTGAACTCGGTACGCCACCGCCACAGGGAGCCCGCCGTGCCTGGACCGCCGACCGTGTCCTCACGAGTCACGACGAAGAGCCACCGACGCCCACCAGAGGGGGCGCACGAGCGTCCACGGGGTGGTGTCCCGGCGCCGCGCGCCGAGGAGGCGCCTCCCGCCGCTCCCCAGGATGCGGTGAGCGAGGTCGTCCGCTGGGCCGCGTTCAGCTGTGTCCTGGTTCCCGTCGTCCTTGTGGGGTATGGGACCTCACTGGCCGGAGCCGCGGGGTCGGCCCTCGGGCTCGTGGCCGTGACGGGAGTCTGCCGGGTGCTCCTGCGGCAGTCCGAGCGAGGCGCGGCGCGGGTGCTCGACGAGCAGAGCTGTGACCGCAGGGGGCGGCACGGGCGGACGGGCGCGGGGGCGCACAGAGGTGGTCGGCATTCTGGTGGGTCCACGCCGGAGGACTGACCGATTCGCGCGCACTCCCCCGTAACTTTTCAGCCAACTTCCTATGGGCGTGCATTCCTTGGCCGAAGGGGTGCTCAACCCCGGTCTCACCAGGGCTGAAAGGTGCGAAGAAGGCCCTTGCACCCTACGGGGACCGGCCACTGCGCCGAGGCGCACTTCCCAGCAACGCCCGTGAGTGCAACGCTTCGTGATCGACTGCTTCACGCCAAGTTGCCATGTCGACATAGTGCCGGGTCCGTAACTGGTCACCCCGGCAGCACGGGACACAGTAGATTCGATCATGACTGTATTACGGCGGGGGACTGGTGGAGGACCGAGGGGAAACGTGCAGGAGCGACAGGTCCGACAGGAACGCCAAGAGCGCCGAGAACACAGAGCACGCAGAGCACGCCAAGAACAAGGAGCCGCGACGACCGAGGGGGGCTTAGCACCATGAGCCACGACTCCACTTCCGTGCAAGAAGCCGTGGCCCGGAAACTCTCCGGGCGCCGCCGCCGGGAGATTGTCGCGGTGCTGCTGTTCAGCGGTGGCCCCATCTTCGAGAGCTCCATACCGCTCTCCGTGTTCGGGATCGACCGGCAGGACGCCGGGGTTCCCCGGTACCGGCTGCTGGTCTGCGCCGGTGAAGAGGGACCGCTGCGTACGACCGGGGGGCTCGAACTCACCGCGCCACATGGCCTGGAGGCCATAGGGCGGGCAGGCACCGTCGTCGTGCCGGCCTGGCGGTCGATCACATCGCCGCCGCCGCCGGAGGCGCTGGACGCGCTGCGCCGCGCGCACGAGGAGGGCGCCCGCATCGTGGGGCTCTGCACCGGTGCGTTCGTGCTCGCCGCGGCCGGTCTGCTCGACGGCCGTCCGGCGACCACGCACTGGATGTACGCGCCGACGCTGGCCAAGCGGTATCCGTCCGTCCATGTGGACCCGCGTGAGCTCTTCGTCGACGACGGAGACGTACTCACGAGCGCGGGGACCGCGGCCGGAATCGATCTGTGCCTGCACATCGTGCGGACGGACCACGGCAACGAAGCGGCGGGCGCGCTCGCCCGCAGGCTCGTCGTGCCTCCGCGCAGGGCCGGCGGCCAGGAGCGTTACCTCGACCGGTCGCTGCCCGAGGAGATCGGTGCGGATCCGCTGGCCGAGGTCGTCGCCTGGGCGCTGGAGCATTTACACGAACAGTTCGACGTGGAGACCCTGGCGGCACGCGCGTACATGAGCAGGCGCACCTTCGACCGCAGGTTCCGCTCGCTCACCGGGAGCGCTCCCCTGCAGTGGCTGATCACTCAGCGTGTACTGCAGGCACAGCGGCTGCTCGAGACCTCCGACTACTCCGTCGACGAGGTCGCGGGCCGCTGCGGCTTCCGCTCGCCCGTGGCACTGCGGGGTCATTTCCGGCGCCAGCTGGGCTCGTCGCCCGCCGCCTACCGGGCCGCCTACCGCGCCCGCAGGCCGCAGGGGGGTGAGCGGGCCCTGCTGGAATCGGCGCCCGTTCCCGTCCCGTCGGCGCTGAGTGCGGAGGGTGGTCCTGTCCCGTCGCAGACCCGGCGTACGGCGGCCGCGAGCGCGCTCGGCCCATCGGCCTCGCTGTCCGCGGATCCGGGAAAACCGCACTCGGATATGTACGCGCCAGGGCATCCGCCACTGCCCGGCCAGAGGAGTGCGCCGTAGGGTAAGACGCATGAACGACCGCATGGTGTGGATCGACTGCGAGATGACCGGGCTCTCGCTGACGGACGACGCACTTATCGAGGTGGCCGCACTGGTCACCGACTCGGAACTGAACGTGCTCGGCGAAGGTGTGGACATCGTGATCCGCCCGCCGGACGCGGCGCTGGAGACCATGCCCGAGGTGGTGCGCAAAATGCACACCACCTCGGGGCTCCTCGACGAGCTGGCCGGCGGCACGACGCTGGCGGACGCCGAGGAGCAGGTCCTGGCCTACGTACGTGAACACGTCAAGGAGCCGCGCAAGGCTCCGCTCTGCGGGAACTCGGTCGGCACCGACCGGGGCTTCCTGCTGCGCGACATGGGAACACTGGAGGAGTTCCTCCACTACCGCATCGTCGACGTGTCCTCCATCAAGGAACTCGCCCGGCGGTGGTACCCCCGGGCGTACTTCAACAGCCCGGACAAGAACGGCAACCACCGGGCCCTGGCCGACATCCGCGAGTCCATCGCCGAGCTGCGCTACTACCGCGAGGCGATCTTCGTTCCGCAGCCGGGCCCGGACTCGGACACCGCGAAAACCATCGCGGCGAAGTATGTGCTGCCCTCGGACTGACCTCCGCGGAAGCGCTGTGTACGGGGTCCGTAAAACGCGTGCGCGAGCACCCCTTCGGACCCTGTACACTTTTTCTCGGCCGGTCGGAAGAACAACATACGACCGGACATGGTGGGTGTAGCTCAGTTGGTAGAGCACCTGGTTGTGGTCCAGGTGGCCGCGGGTTCAAGTCCCGTCACTCACCCTGAATGATCAAGGCCCGACCTGCGAAAGCAGGCCGGGCCTTCTTCATGCCCGGAACCGTGGCCAAACCGTGGCCACACACCCCCCGCCATTCGCCCCTAATCTGCCCCCATGGCAAGCATCGCGCGGCTTCGTCGAGCCGGATGCCCTGGTGTGCCGTCGCGATGGTGCTCCCGCTCCGGACCCTGCTCCTGAGCGCAGCCCGCAGGGCGCTGTGCTGGACCCATCCCGGCGTCAGTACGCCCGAGGTCAGCCCTTCTCCCCCATGGCAGCGCGGAGCCAGTCCAGTGGCGTCTGGGCCAGCAGTTCGTCAGCCAGCCGTTGCCCCGACTCTGTGACGATGCGTGCTCGGCTGTTGTCGATCCACCGCTGAGCGCTGGCGTACCCCTGGCCCTTGTATTCCAGGCCCTGGAGCATGCATTCCAGCTTGTCGGCGTCCCGCGCACAGATCGCCTCGGCTGACTCTTTGGCCTCGTACTCGGCGACCAGGACACGGACAGCGTCGCGCAGAACCTTGGGCATGCCTGCTGTCTGGTCCGCGGTCACCGCCTCTGCGTCCCCCGGCGCGGCGTACTTCTTGCCCAGGTGGTTGACGTCTCCGGTGCGCGTCTCCTGGGAGTCGTGCCACACCGCCAGGTGAGCGGCGCGCGCCGCGTCCACGCCCTCAAGCGTCGCGATGACCGAGGCGATGACGGACGTGCGCCACGCGTGTTCGGCCACGCTCTCGGGGTCTCGAACGCCCGCCATCCACCAGCCCGTTCGGCGCGCAGACTTCAACGTGCCCGCCTCCCAGAGGAAGTGGGCGACCTCTTTCAGGTCCTGGTCAGCCACGGTGTCCCCTTTCACGCCTCGGCGAGGCGGATTGCGTACCGAATGCCCTCCAGCTCTCGCCGAGCCTGCGGGGAGAGCTGCAAGTCATCCAACATCACAGGAAGCCGGTGGCGTAGAGCGGTCCCGGCAGCGGACGGTGCGCGCAGCAAGTTCGGGCGGGCAGCCAGTAGCGACCACAGTGTGTGGACGTTGAGATCGAAGAAGCCGTGCCTGGGGGTGAGTCCGCGGACGAGGTGGTCTAGCAGTCGGTAGCCATGCCAGAAGCTCGGCGCGGGCGAGGCGATGAAGTCGTCCGACAGCTCAATGTGCGTCGACTCCCCGATCCAGTACGCCCAGTAGTTCAGGTTCGCTGCCTCGGCCGTTTCATCGTCACCGAGGGTGTGCGTGATGAAGTGCGCCATCCGGTCTCGATCGCCTTGGCGAGCCTCGATGGCGGCGACGGAACGGGAGTTGAGCCAGCGAATCAACCAGTCATCCGGCCGCTCGAGTCTCTGCTGGTGGGCCAGCCAGTCGGATGTGTCTGTGTCCGCGTCGAAACCTGCCAGGTACAGGGCTTGGCGTCGCAGCAGGAAGTCCCCTCCGCCCCGGGCCTGTTCAGCTGTCTCTCGCATACGGGTGAAGAACCGCGCACGGTCCTCGGCCGAAAGCTCAGGCGCTCCTGGTGCAGGGCCCCGGCGGGGGCGCGGCGGCTTGGGGAGGTTCCGTACCGGTGTGGGAGCTGCGCCGGTGAGCGGCCACGTCAGGACCTCAACAAGGTCTCGCTGCATCACCCAGGCTCCCAGCGGGCTCGCCTCGGTGGGCTGACTGTCATCAAGGGCACTGGCCAGGAGCGCATCAGCTTCCAGGGCGCGTTCGAGGGCTGTCAGGAGTCCCAGGGCCGTGCCCATGCGCATCAGCCTGTGGCGGTGCACGAGCGTCTGCCCCACTGGCACGGACGTGAGCGGTCGGCGCCCGGACTCCCACCCGGCAATGGTGTCTGGCGAAACGCCGAATGCTTCGGCAAAGCCGTCCTGAGTGTGGCCCAACTGTTCGCGGATCACGCGGAAGACGTAGCCCGAGACGATGCCCGCTCGGACGCGCTCGGGCGTTCCCTGACCCCCGGTCAGGGTTGATCGCGTGTGATGCTCCATGACGCCCCCTTGCACGCATTTGGCGGGGCACTTACCCGTACCTGCGGTCACTTCTGGCAACGATCACCGCTACCTACTGTCAAGGGGTGATGACCAGCAACTCAGCGTAGTGGGAGTGGTGCCGCCGTGAACGCCGTAGAACGAACCTCGATGGCCCCCAGAGGGGGAATTTCGCTGCAGGCCCTGGATAGCCAGCAGGGCGACGGCGCGATCTCCGAATGGCTAGCCCGCGCGCAGGCGGCGCCCGAACTCGCCTGGCGCGAGTGGCAGGAGGGGGGGCGTGGCGCTGCTACCTCTCGGCAGCAGGTTCGTTGCGGCCCGCCTGCCTGAGGCTCTCGCGTACGCGGCTGTGCTGGCCGCAGAGCCGGAAGAGGTCGCCGAGCGCCTGGAGCAGCGCCTCCAGGGTCCGGTCATCTTCGACGGCCGGACGATGGGCGGCACCTATTACGCCCTGATGGAGCCGCGCGACCGGCCAGCGTGGAAGCACCAAGACGTCGCCCCGCTCCTGGGACGAGGTACCTACCTCGGGTTGCCAAAGCTCACCCGACGGGAACCGCCCGGTATGTACTGGGTCGTGCCACCGCGCTTCACCGGCGATCTGTGCACCCCCGAGCACGTAGCCGCCCTGATCGCCCACGGTCGCGAGCGGCTGGCCAGGGAGCTGGAGCAGTGAGGCCCACCGTCCCCGCCGAAGCAGCCCCTGAGGCACAGCAGGCCTATCAGGTGCAGCTTGCGCACCTGTACGCCTGCCCGCAGTGCCGCCTAGAGGCCCCGTGTGAAGACGGCCGCCGTATCCGCCGCGCACTGCAAGCGGCGCGCACGGCCGCCGCCCCCATGAACTCCCGCCGCGACAACAGCGGACTGTAGAACCCCTCGCCCCGAGACGCGCTCTGCCTGGCGCTCATCCGCTCGGGGCGAGGGAGGCCGTACTCATCCACCAACACAGGAGGTTCCTGATGGGCACGCTCACGAACGGCAGGACCACCATCCCCTACGAGCAGCACACCGCTCCCGGTCTGGACTGGCGGAAGGCCGGACGGACGGACCGACCTCGACCCGATCCTCAAGGAGTGCGTCATCCTCGCGGAGGCACCAGCCGCACAGAGGCACCCGCACCACAGCATCCCGGATGGCACCCGCATGATCGCCATCAGCGACGACAAGGACCCGAGTGCTGCGGTGCTGCTCATGAGCCGCGTAGAGATCAGCAAGTTCTTTGACGGGGTGATCGCGGGTGAGTTCGACGACTTCCGGGCCAGCGAGGACGAGCTCCAGGCGGCGGGCGTCGGAGCAGGCTGACGAAGCGGCGCCGCTCTTCCGGCCCCCGGCCGACAACTGCCGCTCCCTGACCGGCGGACCGGTCTGTTCGGAGCATGAAGGCCCACCGCTCGAGACAGAACGCTGCTGGAGCGGAGTCAGGATCTGCCCCGTCTGCACCCCGCTGGGCAACACCCACGAGGCCACGCGGCTGATCGTCCAGCGAGCGCACCGAGAGTTCAACAACGAGTACTGGCATCAGCCGGGGCCTGTGACCTAGCGGAACAGCGCAACCGGGGAGGGCTGGCAGGTTTCGGCGCTGGCAGCCCTATTCCGCGCTAGACGAGGTCGCGGCGCGGCACGTCGAAGCGTGTTGCCAATGCCGCTGGGGGGCTGCTCAAGGCCCGTTCTGCGAAAGCAGTCCGGGCCTTCTTCATGCCCAGGTGGCGTCCCCAGGTTGACAGGCAGACGATGGAATGAGGGGGTCATGTCCAGAATGGAGGAAGCCGTCATGATCGAGGTCAAGGCAGTCGAGAAGCCGGATGAGCGGCGGGATTTCCCCCGCGGTCACCTCGAAGCGGTCCATCTCACTGGGCTGGACTTCGCCGTGGGCACCTTCGAGCCCGGCTGGCGCTGGTCCGAGTCCGTGGCTCCGATCGCGGGGACCACGAGCTGCCAGATCCACCACAACGGCTATGTCGTCCAGGGGCGGATGCACATCCGCATGGACGACGGAGGCGAGAGCGAAGTCGGACCGGGCGATGTCTTCGTGTGCGCGCCCGGGCATGACGCCTGGGTCGTGGGTGAGGAACAAGTCGTGGTGTACGACTTCGCGGGAGGCATGGCGCAGGAGTACGCGAAGGAGGCGAAGGGGTAGAGGGGGGCAGGGACAGCTGCCTGGCGCGCCTCTGCGTCTGCCCGACTGGTCATAGGGGCAGGGCTCTCGGCGTAGAGAAGATGCGCAGTGTGCACTCCGCTTTGCTTCCCCTCAGGGAGGACCCTGAAGGGAGGCAGAACTGGCCGCGAACGAGCTCCCCTCCACGGCCGGTTCACCTCGAACGTGGGCGTCGACACCGCGGGAATGCGTCGATGCCCACGGGGCTGACAAGCGTGGCGGACGGAAGGCGGCCCGGTCGTCGCCCAAGCAGAATCGGCCGCGACGCTCCCCATGGTCACGACCGATCCGCCTCGACCATGGAGGCGGCAATGCGGGAGAGAGCTCACCTTCCATGGGAGTCGGGATGTCACCGGCTCTCTGCGTGCCTTCCCGTGGAAGCGCCGCTGACACAAGTTGAAACGCGAACACCCTTCTGGTGCGGGCCGCTCAGGACGACGCCCGCTCCACCAGCTCCGTAGGAAGCACCAGTTGGCGGCGCTCAAGGCGCCGGACCGCGGCCGGGCGGCGGTCCGCTATCTCGGTGAGGAGGAGATCGATCATCGCCCGGCCCATCTCCTCGATCGGCTGGCGCACGCTCGTCAGCGGTGGGTCCATGTGGCGGGCGATCGCCGAGTCGTCGAAGCCGACGAGCGCCACGTCGTCCGGTATCCGGCGCCCGGCCTCGCGCAGGACCTGGCGCGCGCCCGAGGCCATCACGTCGGAGCCCGCGAACACCGCGTCAAGGCCGGGGCAGGACTCGAGAAGCTCTGTCATCGCACGCCGGCCGCCCTCCTCCGTGAAGTCGCCGGGCGCGATGAGGCGCTCGTCCACCGGGCGGCCCGCGTCCGTCAGGGCCGCGCGGTAGCCGTCGAGGCGGCGCTGGGCGCCGTAGACGTCCAGGCGGCCGGTGATGGTGGCTATACGCGTACGGCCGCGGCCGAGCAGGTGCTCCACCGCTGTCCGCGCCCCGGCGAAGTTGTCGGAGTCCACCGAGGGCAGCGCCTCTTCGGCCGAGCGGCGGCCGCTGATCACCGCGGGGATCTCCAGCTGAGCCAGGAGGTCCGGCAGCGGGTCGTCGGCGTGGACGGAGACCAGGAGGACCCCGTCCACGCGGTGGGCCGCGAGGTACTGGGCGAGGCGCTGACGCCTGCGGTCGTTCCCCGCGAAGATCAGCAGGAGCTGCATCTCCGTCTCGCTGAGCTCCGCCCCGACACCGCGCAGGACGTCGGAGAAGTACGGCTCGGCGAAGAAGCGGGTCTCGGGCTCGGGCACGACCAGGGCGATGGCGTCGGTGCGGTTGGCGGCGAGGGCACGGGCCGCCGTGTTCGGGACGTAGCCGAGCTCCGCGACGGCGGCCTCGACCGCCGTACGGGTCGCCTCGCTCACCCGCGGCGATCCGTTGATCACGCGGGAGACCGTTCCGCGACCCACGCCCGCCCTCGCGGCGACCTCTTCCAGGGTCGGTCGTCCGCCACTGCGGCCGCGCGGTCCGTGAGCTGGCATTGTCCGCCTCCCGTCGCACTCCCCGTCGCACTCCCCGTCGCGCTTCCCCCGGGCGAGGAATGTAAATGTAGAGGAATGTAACAGGCTGATCTTCGTCGGTCCGATGAGCTGAATCGCGGGCGCCCCCGTAACAGCCCGATAACTGAAGGCATATCTCTCTGTCCGGTCCCTTGACACCCCCGTCCTGAGCCACGAACCTTCAACTCATCACTTGTGGGAGCGCTCCCACACTACCTGACACGTACACATCCCGCACGTTCCCCGCCCGCGCCGCAGAGTCAACCAACGGGGCAAGAAGTGCAGTTGGCCGGGGGGTCGGCACGTCAGGCAACAGGAGGACGCAATGCGCACGAGTATCCGCCGACCACGCCGGATGGTGGCTTTCGCAGCCGTGGCCGCGCTGGCCACGAGCCTGCTGGCCGGCTGTTCGAGCGACGACGACAGTGGCTCAGGGGGCAGCAACGGCAAGGTCACGCTGAACGTCGGCACGTTCGGTGTGCTCGGCCTGAAGCAGGCAGGCCTCTATGACGAGTACGAGAAGTCGCACCCGAACATCAAGATCAAAGAGAACGTGATCGAACGGAACGACGCCTACTACCCGAAGCTGCTCACCCAGCTCCAGTCCGGCGCCGGTGTCAACGACGTCGCGGCCATAGAGGTCAGCAACATCACCGAGGTCGTGCAGACCCAGGGCGCCAAGTTCGAGGACCTGAGCAAGGCGACGGGCGTGGACAAGTCCACGTATCTCGACTGGAAGTGGAAGCAGGCCACGACCGAGGACGGCAAGACGGTCGGCCTCGGTGTCGACATCGGCCCGACGGCGCTGTGTTACCGCAAGGACCTCTTCAAGAAGGCCGGTCTTCCCACCGACCGCGAAAAGCTCGCCAAGGCGTGGGCGGGCGACTGGGACAAGTACGTCGCGCTCGGCGAGAAGTACACGAAGAAGGCGCCCAAGGGCACCAAGTTCGTGGACTCCGCGTCCAGCGTCTACAACGCCGTCTTCGCCGGTGCGAAAGAGCGGTACTACGACAAGGGCGGCAAGGAGATCTACGAGAACAGCCAGGGCCGCAAGGACGCCTGGGACGCGGCGATGAAGGTCGCGCAGGGCGACATGTCGTCCAAGCTCAAGCAGTTCGACCCGACCTGGGACCAGGGCTTCGCCAACGCCAAGTTCGCCACCGTGGCCTGCCCGGCATGGATGGCCGGTTACATCCAGGAGAAGACCGGCGCGAGCGGCAAGGGCCAGTGGGACATGGCCAAGGCGCCCACGGACGGCAACTGGGGCGGGACGTTCCTCGGCGTGCCGAGCGCGGGCAAGCACAAGAAGGAGGCGACCGAGCTCGCCGTCTGGCTGACCCAGCCCGAGCAGCTCGCGAAGGTCTTCGCCAAGCAGGCCAGCTTCCCGTCGACCCCGTCGGCGTACGACACGCTGAAGCCGTCGGCGGCCACCAAGGCGTACTTCAATGACGCGCCCATCACCCAGATCTACGCCGATATCGCGAAGAACACCCCCTCGGCCGTCTACGGCCTGAAGGACGCCCAGATCGGCCAGTCCATCACGGACATCGGTGTGCTCCAGGTGGAGCAACAGGGCAAGTCTCCGGCCGAGGGCTGGGAGGCCGCGCAGAAGGAGATCAAGGATGTTCTGGGACAGTGACGCGCATGAGCCCGTGCGGTGGCATGGCGTCCGAGACCACTGAGGACGCCCATGTCCGAGACCACTGAGTACGCCGAGACCGCGTCCCCCGGTGAGGGGGACGCGGCCCCGGCCGCGTCCAGGAGCCGCAAGGACTCCTCCACGTCCTCGTGGCGCAGTCGCCTGTACCGCTGGGACATCAAGGCGTCGCCGTATGTCTTCGTCGCGCCGTTCTTCCTCTTCTTCGGGGCCTTCGGCCTGTTCCCGCTGCTCTACACCGGCTGGGCATCGCTGCACCGCCTGGAGCTGACCAACCTCGACAGCAGCACCTGGCTGGGCCTGGAGAACTACACCAACCTGCTCCAGAGCGACTACTTCTGGAACGCCCTCGGCAACACCTTCACCATCGGCATCATCTCCACCGTCCCCCAGCTCGCGATAGCGATCGGCATCGCGCATCTGCTCAACTACAAGCTGCGCGGTTCGACCCTGTGGCGCGTGGCGATGCTCGCTCCGTACGCCACTTCGGTGGCGAGCGCCTCGCTGGTCTTCACGCTGCTGTTCGCCTGGGACGGCGGCATGGTGAACTGGATCATCGGTTCCGTCGGCATCGATCCCGTCAACTGGCGTGAATCGTCGTGGGGTTCGCAGTTCGCGGTGTCGTCGATCGTCATCTGGCGGTGGACCGGCTACAACGCCCTGATCTATCTGGCGGCGATGCAGGCCGTGCCGCACGATCTGTACGAGTCGGCATCGCTCGACGGCGCCTCGCGCTGGCAGCAGTTCCGGCACGTGACGATCCCGATGCTGCGTCCGACGATCCTGTTCACGGTGGTCGTCTCCACCATCGGGGCGACCCAACTCTTCGGTGAGCCACTGCTGTTCGGCGGCACGGCCGGGTCCAAGGGTGGTGCCGACCACCAGTTCCAGACCCTTGGTCTCTATCTGTACGACCAGGGCTGGATCAACGGCCATCTGGGCCGGGCTTCGGCAGTCGCCTGGCTGATGCTCGTGATCCTGCTGCTCATCGCCGCGGTCAATCTGCTGATCGCCCGACGCCTGAGGAAGGACCGATGAAGTCCCGCACCCTGGGCCTGAAGGCCGACAGGACCCCGGGCGCGAAGAACCGGCGCCCCCTCGGCCTGAAGGCCGGTCGCACGATGCACGCGGGGCCCGTCACCTACGTCGTTCTCGCGCTGTTCACCGCCGTCTCCCTCGCACCGCTGATCTGGACGGCGATCGCGGCTTCGCGCAACAGCGGGCGGCTCGCGCAGACACCGCCGCCCGTGTGGTTCGGCGGGAACCTCTTCAAGAACCTGGAACGGGCCTGGACCGAGGCCAGCCTGGGCGACGCGATGCTCAACACCACGATCGTGGCGGGCAGCATCACCATCGGGACCGTCCTGTTCTCCACGATCGCCGGATTCGCCTTCGCCAAGCTGAAGTTCAAGTTCAGCGGTCTGCTGCTCCTGCTGACCATCGGCACGATGATGGTGCCGCCGCAGCTGAGTGTCGTACCGCTCTATCTGTGGATCGCCGACCTGCAGTGGACCAACCAGCTCCAGGC
This sequence comes from Streptomyces sp. NPDC048441, assembly GCF_043200235.1. Classification (NCBI taxonomy): domain Bacteria; kingdom Bacillati; phylum Actinomycetota; class Actinomycetes; order Kitasatosporales; family Streptomycetaceae; genus Streptomyces; species Streptomyces sp. NPDC048441. The sequence goes on along the minus strand of NZ_JBICXM010000001.1, from coordinate 230,071 downwards.
GGTGATCCTGCCGACGTTCGTGAGCGCCTTCGGGGTGTTCTTCATGCGGCAGTTCCTGATCCAGGCACTGCCGACCGAGCTCATCGAGGCGGCGCGGATGGACGGGGCGAGCAGTCTGCGCATCATCTGGCACGTGGTGTTCCCGGCCGCGCGGCCCGCGATGGCGGTGCTCGGCCTGCTGACGTTCGTCATGGCCTGGAACGACTTCCTCTGGCCGATCATCGCCCTCAACCAGTCGAACCCCACCGTGCAGGTGGCGCTCAACTCCCTCGGTACGGGCTACATCCCGGACCGGGCGGTGATCATGGCGGGCGCCCTGCTCGGCACGCTGCCCCTGCTCCTGGCGTTCGTCCTGTTCGGCAAGCAGATCGTGAGCGGCATCATGCAGGGCGCGGTCAAGGGCTAGCCGTCAGGGGCTGAGGCCACTCTCCGCCCCCCGTACCTCTCTCCCGCCAGGGCCGAGCCGCCGCCACCTCCCTCGGCCCTGGCCAATCCCTCTCCTCCTGTCCCCCATTCTTCCTGTCCCCCCTCCCATGGGAGCGCTTCCATGCCTGAACCCATTACCTTTCCGGCCGACTTCCTCTGGGGCGCCGCCACGTCCGCGTACCAGATCGAGGGCGCCGTACGCGAAGACGGCCGCACCCCCTCCATCTGGGACACCTTCAGTCACACTCCGGGCAGGACGGCCGAAGGCCACACCGGCGACATCGCCGTCGAGCACTACCACCGCTACCGCGACGACGTGGCGCTCATGGCGGACCTCGGCCTGGACGCCTACCGGTTCTCCGTCTCCTGGTCGCGGGTGCAGCCCACCGGGCGCGGCCCCGCCGTCCAGCGCGGGCTCGACTTCTACCGGCGGCTCGTCGACGAGCTTCTCGGCAAGGGCATCAAGCCCGCCCTGACGCTCTACCACTGGGATCTGCCGCAGGAGTTGGAGGACGCGGGCGGCTGGCCCGCACGGGACACCGCGTACCGGTTCGCCGAGTACGCCGGTTTCGTCGGCGAGGCGCTCGGTGACCGCGTCGACTCCTGGATCACGCTCAACGAGCCGTGGTGCAGCGCCTTCCTGGGCTACGGCTCCGGGGTGCACGCCCCCGGCCGCACCGAACCGGCGGCCGCACTGCATGCGGCGCACCACCTGAACCTCGCGCACGGCCTGGGCACGCAGGCGCTGCGCGCCGCCCTGCCGGCCCGCTCCCAAGTGGCGGTGAGCCTCAACTCCTCGGTGGTCAGGGCGGTTTCGGACACTCCACAAGACACGGACGCCCGCCGTCGCATCGACCATCTCGCCAACGGCGTCTTCCACGGCCCGATGCTGCACGGCGCCTATCCCGCGGACCTGCTCACCGACACGGCCCGGATCACCGACTGGTCCTGTGTGCACGACGGCGACCTGACCGCCATCCACCAGCCGCTCGACGCACTCGGCCTCAACTACTACACACCCGCCCTTGTTTCGGCCGCCCAGAACGGCCCGGAGGGCAAGCGTGCCGACGGGCACGGCGCGAGCGACCACTCCCCCTGGCCGGGCGCAGACGACGTCGCCTTCCACCAGACGCCGGGCGACCGCACCGAGATGGGCTGGACCATCGACCCGACCGGGCTGCACGAGCTGATCATGCGCTACACGCGGGAGGCGCCGGGGCTTCCGCTGTACGTGACCGAGAACGGCGCCGCCTACGACGACAAGCCCGACCCCGAAGGCCGCGTCCACGACCCGGAGCGCATCGCCTACCTCCACGGCCATCTGGCCGCCGTCCGCCGGGCCATCACGGACGGGGCCGATGTCCGCGGCTACTACCTCTGGTCCCTCATGGACAACTTCGAATGGTCGTACGGCTACGGCAAGCGCTTCGGCGCGGTGTACGTCGACTACGAGACGCAGGCCCGCGTCCCGAAGTCCAGCGCCCACTGGTACGCGACGGTGGCGGCGGCCGGTGAGCTGCCTCGGGAGGGCGTCGCGGGCTGACCGGCTCCGGCAGCACCCCTGAGGGGCCGAGTACCTGAGCAGCCGACGAGGAACCGGGTGGCACTCTGCCGCTCGGCTCCTTAGGTTGCCGATATGCCACATTCCGTACGAGAACAGGCACGGTGAGCGCCGGTGGGCGTATTCCGTGACCACCCCGAGTTCGCGCTGTTCATCTGCCTCGCCCTTGGCTACCTCGTGGGGAAGCTACGGGTCGGCCCCATCACCCTGGGCGGCATCTGCGGCACCCTGATCGTCTCGCTGCTGCTCGGTGCCTGGGCCAAGGTCGTCGTCTCCGACGACGTCAAGACGATCTTCTTCGCGCTCTTCATCTTCTCCCTCGGCTATCTCGCGGGTCCCCAGTTCTTCTCCAACCTCAACCGCGAGAGCCTGCGCTTCTTCGCGCTCTGCGGGATCGAGCTCGTCTGCGTCCTCGGCATCGCCTTCGGCCTGGCCAAGGCCTTCGACCTGGACGTCGGCACGGCATCGGGCATCCTGGCGGGCGCGGCCACCGAGTCCGCGGTCGTCGGCACGGCGACCGAGGCCATCGGCAAGCTCGACGGGCTCACGCCGGACCAGATCACCCAGTACCAGGGGCACGTCGCCACCGCGTACACGGTCTGCTACCTGTTCGGCCTGATCACCATCGTGCTTTACACCAGCCAGATCATGCCGATGATGATGCGGATCAACCTGCGGGACGCCTCGCGCGAACTGTGGGAGAAGCTGCGCGGCGCGAGCGGCAGCCTCGAATCCGACGAACGCGAGGCCCTGCCCGGCATGGTCGGCCGCACCTACCTGGTGACCGAGGCCGACGGCAGGACCCTGGGCGACCTGGAATCCGAGCTGGACAGCCGGATCACCATCGAGGCCGTCAAGCGCGGCAGCAAGACCCTGACGCCAGGCCCCGATCTCGCCCTGACCCTCTCCGACCTGGTCCTCGTAGTCGGCCGCCGCGCCAACGTCATCGAGGCGGGACGGCTGATCGGCACCGAGACCCCCGGCATCCCCGGCGTCGACACTCCCCTGGCCACCGCCCAGGTCGCCGTCACCGAGAAGTCGTCGGACGGCCTGAGCGTGGACGAGCTGCAACGCGCGCATCCGGAGTTCATCAAGGACGGCGTGTACGTCACCGACGTACTGCGCGGCGAACAGCATCTGCCCGCGGCCGGCGGCACCACCGTGCGCCGGGGCGACGTCCTGACCCTGGTGGGCGCCCGCTCGGGCCTGAACAAGCTGGTCGCGAAGATCGGCGCCGTCGTCAAGAACGACGCCACCGACTTCATCTATCTGGGTCTCGGCATCGCGGCCGGTTCCCTGCTCGGCCAGGTCGTCGTGCGCTTCGGCGACGTACCCATGTCCCTCGGCACCGGCGGCGGCTGTCTGATCGCCGGGCTGCTCTTCGGCTGGTTCCGCTCCCGCAAGCAGACCTTCGGGGCGTTCCCGCCGCAGGCCGCCAACACCCTCAAGGACATGGGCCTCGCCATCTTCATCGCCTGTACGGGGCTCACCTCGGGACCGCAGGCCTGGCCGCTGCTCAAGCAGTACGGGGCGCTGCTTCCGTTCGCCGGGATCGCGATGGTCCTCGTACCCGCGACGATCTCCCTCTTCGTGGGCCGCAGGCTCCTGAAGATCGAGCCACCGCTCCTGATCGGCGCGATCGCGGGCCAGCAGTGCTCGACCCCGGCGATCACCTCCGTCACCCAGGTGGCCCAGAGCTCGGTACCGCTGCTCGGCTACACGATCACGTACGCGCTCTCGAACTTCCTGCTCCCCCTGACAGGACCGATCCTCGTCGGCGTACTCGGAGCGTAGAAAATGATCGACTTCCTCAACCGGAACATCTTCCAGCCCCACCCCGAGCTGCTCGTCTTCCTCACCGTGGCGATCGGTTTCCTCTTCGGGAAGCTGCGCTACAAGGCCATCGCGCTCGGCGCGGTCACCGGCTGCCTGGTCGCGGGGCTGCTGCTCGGGGCGCGGTTCAAGGTCGAGATCGACGGGACGGTGAAGAACCTCTTCTTCACGATGTTCCTGTTCGCACTCGGCTACAAGGTCGGCCCGCAGTTCTTCCGCGGCCTGAAGAAGGACGGCCTTCCGCAGGTGCTCAACGCGGTCGTGGTCTGTGTGACAGGACTGCTCGTCTGCTGGGGCTTCGCCGCGATGCTCAGCTACGGCCCCGGTCTCTCCGCAGGGCTGCTCGGCGGCGCGCTCACCCAGTCCGCCGTCATCGGTGTCGCGGGCGACGCGATCTCCAATCTGCCGGGGCTCAGCTCCGGACAGGTCAAGAGCGAGTCGAACCTCGTCGCCATCGGGTACGCGGTGACGTACCCGCTCGGCACGATCCTCTGCGCGATGCTGCTCGCCAACGTCCTGCCCAAGCTCTACCGCCGCGACCTGGCGGCCGAATCAGCCGCCCTGGCGAAGGAGTTGGACGCACCCGGCGACAATCCCGACCTCGCCGACGGCTACTACGAAGTCGTCCTGCGCGCCTACACCATCCAGCGCCCGGACCTCGCGGGCCGCACCATCGAGGACTTCGAGAACCAGCAGCGCGAGCTGGGCCGCCGGGTCTACATCACGCGCGTACGCAGAGAGGGGAACATCCTCGACCACGACCAGCGGACCGCCCTGCGCGAAGGCGATGTCGTCGCGCTCAGCGCGCTGCGCGGCTCGCTCGTCGAGTTCGACGCCCGTACGCACATCGGCCCCGAGACCGACGACGTCGAACTCCTCGGCTACCAGACCGAGTCACTGCATGTAGTCGCCTCCGAGAAGGCCCAACTGGGCAAGGCCATCGGAGACTTGCGCCGAGAGCCGTTCATGGTCGGCGTCTACGTCAGCAAGCTGTACCGCTCCGGCTCCGAATTCCCCTACCGCCTCTCCACCCAGCTGGAGCGCGGCGACACCCTCATCCTCACCGGCCCCAAACGCCTGGTGGACCCGGCGGGCAAGGAGCTCGGCAAGCCCGTGCCGACCTCCTTCGCCACCGACATGCTCTGGGTGGGCCTCGGCATCTTCCTCGGCGGCTGCATCGGCATCCCGGCGCTTACGGCGGGCGGTGTGCCGATCTCGCTCTCCACGTCCGGCGGCGCGCTGATCATGGGCCTGATCTTCGGGTGGATCCGCGGCAAGTACCCGACGTACGGGAACGTACCGCCCGGCGCCCAGTGGTTCATGGACACGCTCGGGCTCTGCCTCTTCGTCGCGGTCGTCGGCATCAACGCCGGGCCGAGCTTCACCTCGGGCCTTTCGACGGCGGGCTGGGGGCTGCTGCTCTTCGGCGCGATCGCCACGGTGATCCCGCTGATCGTCGGCTTCCTCTTCGGGTACTACGTCCAGAAGATCCGCTTCCCGATCCTGATGGGAGTCCTGGCGGGCGGCCAGACGACCACGGCCGCGATCGGCGCGATCAACGAAACGTCCAAGTCCCAGATTCCCACGCTCGGTTACACGATTCCGTACGCCGTCGGAAACGTGCTCCTGACGATCTGGGGAGCCGTCATCGTCCTGCTCCACCACTGATGCCCCCACCCCCGTTCCCGTACGCATGTGAGGAATGAGCCGTGCCCAAGACCACCTTCACCCGAGCGGAAATCCAGTCGTTCGCCCAGCTCAGCCCCTTCGAGCTGAAGGACAAGTTCATCCAGCTCGCGCAGGCGACGCAAGGAGACAAGCCGGGCCAGAAGGAGAAGTCGAGCGCCCAGATGCTCAACGCGGGTCGTGGCAACCCCAATTGGGTCGCCACCGGACCGCGTGAGGCGTTCTACGCGCTCGGCTACTTCGCCCTCTCCGAGTCCCGCCGCGTCTGGACCGCCGACGACCTCGGCGGTATGCCGGAGAAGAAGGGATCAGGCGACCGCTTCGACATGTTCGTACGCCGGCACCCGGATCTGCCCGGCATCGAGCTGCTCCAGAAGTGCGTCGAGTACGCCATCGAGCGCTTCGGCTTCGACAAGGACGACTTCGTCCACGAGCTGACGGACAGCTCGGTCGGCGACAACTACCCGGTCCCCGACCGGATGTTGAAGCACTCGGAGCAGATCGTGCGCGGTTACATCGCGGACGAGATGTTCGACAAGAGGCCGCCCTCCGACAATCTGTCGCTCTTCGCCACCGAGGGCGGCACGGCGGCGATGTGCTACATCTTCGACTCGCTCATGAAGAACGGCATCCTGCACAAGGGCGACAAGATCGCCCTGATGGTGCCGGTATTCACGCCGTACATCGAGATTCCCGAGCTCGACACGTACGAGTTCGACGTGACGTACGTCGAAGCGAGCAAGTTCGCCGAGGCGGGCGTGCGGGAGTGGCGCTACCCGGAGGAGGAGGTGGCCAAGCTCGCGGACCCCGACATCAAGCTGGTCTGCCTGGTCAACCCCTCCAACCCGCCCTCGCTGGCGCTGAGTCAGCGGGTCGCGAACCAGATCAAGCAGATCGTCGCCACGTCGAATCCGAACCTGCTGATCGTCACGGACGACGTATACGGCACGTTCGTCGACGGCTTCCGTTCCATCGCCGCCGACCTGCCGCGCAACACGCTGCTCGTCTACTCGTACTCCAAGCACTACGGCGCGACCGGCTGGCGGCTCGGCGTGATCGGCCTGCACGACGACAACGTCATCGACGAGCTGATCGCCGCGCTCCCGCAGGCCGAGAAGGACCGGCTCGCGAAGCGGTACGGGACGCTTTCGCTGAATCCCGAGAAGATCAGGTTCATCGACCGTCTCGTCGCGGACTCACGCCAAGTGGCGCTGAACCACACCTCCGGACTCTCGCTCCCCCAGCAGATGATCATGGTCCTCTTCTCCCTCTTCGACATGCAGGAGGAGGGCCAGGCGTACAAGCTGCGCATCCGGGCGATCGTGCGGCGGCGGCTCGAACTCCTCCTGGAGGGCGCCGGGATGAAGATCTCGGAGGACCCCCAGCGTGCCGCCTACTACATCGAGCTCGACCTCCTCGCCGAGGCGGAACGCGTCCACGGCAAGGACTTCGCCGACTTCCTGGAGAAGAACTACGAGCCGGTCGACGCACTGTTCCGCCTCGCCGAGCAGACGCACGTGGTGCTTCTGAACGGGGGTGGGTTCGATGGGCCCGAGTGGTCGGTGCGGGTGTCGTTGGCGAATCTCGATGACCTGGACTACTTGAAGATCGGGCATCATCTGCGGGCGATCTTCAACGACTACGCGTCGGAGTGGCAGGCGTCAGGCGTCGAAGGCGTGACAGGCTGATGAGGTGGGCGCCCCGACCGGGTGGGGGGATGCCGGTCGAGGCGCCGTGGGGGGGCGGTGGCTTACTTGGTGGCTATCTGGTGGCTACTTGGCGGCTTACGTGGTGGCCACTTGGCGGCTTACTTGTAGGCGCCGAACGCCTTCGTGAAGGCGAGCGGCTCCTGCTCGATCGACGAACAGGTCGGCTGTGCGCCGTTGTTGGCGCCGCCCTCACAGGCCTTGTCGCGGGTCGACGACCACATCCCGAGCCAGCCGATGCCCTTCTCCTCGGCGAACTTCACCAGCTCCGTGGCGTCGTCGACCTTGAAGATCTCAGTGGTGACGTCGTTGACGCCGATCATCGGGGTGACCGCGACGGCCTTCCAGGCCGCCTCGTCGGACAGGTCGAGGGCGCCCTTGATCTGCTTCTGTGTGGCGGTCGCGGCGTCGATCGCGTACTTGCCCATGTCATCGCTGTAGGAGGGTCCGTAGTCCATCGCCATGATGTTCACGGCGGAGACCTTCACGCCGTTCTTCTTGGCGTCGGCGACGAGGTCGACGCCGGGCTGGGTGAGACCCTCGGGCATGACGGGCAAGGTGAAGGACACATCGAGCCCTTCGTGGTCCTTCTGAAGCTGCGAGATCGCCTGCGCACGGCGGGTGTTGGCGGCGGTCTCGGGGAGCGCGGCGCCTTCGATGTCGAAGTCGACCTTCGTCAGCTTGTACTTGTCGATGACCTTGCCGTACGCCTTGGCGAGCGCGTCGGCGCTGTCGCACTTGAGGCCGAGCTCGGAGCCGGAGGCGCCGCCGAAGGACACGCGTACGTCGCCGCCCTTGGCCCGCAGGGCCTCGATCTGCGAGGCGACCTTGTCGTCGTCCAGGCCGGTGACGCCACCCCACAGGGGCTCGCAGCTGCCGCCCGAGGTGATGAAGGCGAGGTTGAACTCCTTCACGCCGGTCTTGGTCGCGGTGTCGACGAGGTCGTACGCGGGAGCGAGTGAAGTGTCCACGAACGGGGCGAACTTGCTGCTTTCGGCGGCCTTCGCGGTGGGCTCGGACTCGGCGGGAGCCTTGGTCGCCTGTGCGGTACCGGCGAGGAGGAAGCCTCCGCCGCCGACGAGGGTGGCGGCCACGAGCCCGCCTATGACCTTGGTCTTGCTGCTCACCGTGCGCCGATGCGTGCTGCTCATCGCGTGCCTGCCTTAGCTGTGCGGGGGGGTGGGGGGTGCGTTGGTGCGTTGGTGCGGTCAGCACGTTAGCTTCGCGTGGGCGCGACATTGCGGGCAAATGGGGCTCTGCACGGGATCTTAGGGTCCGCTTAAGGGCGCGATCGGGGGTGGTTAATGGTGGGGCCCGGGGGCGGGCCGGGGTGCGGGCCCTGGGCATTCCCAGGTGGGCGGGCCGTGGGCGGACTCCCGTGCTCCGCACGGATCTCCCCCGCCCGCACGCACGGTGTACCTCTGCGGGTGCGCTGTGGCTGGTCGCGCAGTTCCCCGCGCCCCTTCAGGGCACCACACCATGCACCTCTACAGGTGCACCGTGGCTGGGCGCGCCGTTCCCCGCGCCCCTTCGGAGGCGGTCCGGCACCGGGCTCCTTGCGCCCGCCCACCCGGTTTCGCCACGGGGTGATCGGATGGGTGGGTGGGAAAGATCCGCCGCTAAGCGGCGGTATTGGGACCCACCGGCAAAGGCCTAGCGCACGCTAGGGGCGCGTCGACGGCGGCGTACGGAGCCCCCGTGTCCACGACCCCCCGTAACCGGGCGCCGCCCATCCAGCTGGATCCAGATGCGGACCTCGGTCCCGCCAAGCACGGACCGCCCGATGCGGACATCACCGCCCGTGGACTCCGCCAGCTGCCGCACGATGTCCAGGCCGAGCCCCGTGGACCCGTCGGCCCCCGACCCCGCCCCCCGCGCCAACGCCGCTTCAGGATCGGCGATCCCCGCCCCCGCGTCCGACACCAGGACGATCACCGCGTCCTCGCCACTGTGCACGTCCACCGCGAACGCGGACCCTTCCCGCGTGTGCCGGAAGACATTGCCGAGCAACGCGTCAAGCGTGGCGACCAGTTCGGGACGGGCCACCGGGATCCACACCGGCCGTTCCACCCCGGCGACGCGCACCTCGCGCCCCTCGTCCTCCGCGAGCGCCGACCAGAAGGCCATCCGCTCCTGGATGACCTCGGAGGCGTCGCAGCCCGCGCCTGGGCCGACCGTGACGGTCTGCGGCTTGGCGTCCCGTGCCGTACGGATGATCGTGTCGACCTCGCGCTCCAACTTCTCCACCGCGATACGGGTCTGCTCAGCCGCAGGACCGTCCCCCAGGGACGCCGCGTTGAGCCGAAGGACAGTAAGCGGCGTACGCAGGCGGTGCGACAGGTCCGCCGCCAACTCCCGCTCGTTCGCCAGCAACTGCACCACCTGGTCCGCCATCGAGTTGAACGCCACCGCGGCAAGGCGCAGTTCCGTCGGCCCTTCCTCCGGCACCCGCGCGCCCAGCTTCCCCTCCCCCAGGGACCGCGCCGCGCCCACAAGCCGCTTGGCGGGCTGCACCATCCGTACGCCCAGACGGTCCGCCACCGCCACGGACCCGATGATCAGCGCGATGCCGACACCCGCGAGCACCAGCCACGCCGTGGTCACCCCATTGCTGACCGCGCCCTCGGGAACGAAGATCTCGACCACGGCGATCTTGCCGGAGCTCAGCGCCATCGGCTGGAGGAGGGCGAAGCCGCCCTCGACCGGAGCCGTCCGCGCCCGGCCCTCCTTGCGCGTGGTCTCCACCGCGTGCGCGTCCGCCCGCCGGTCGCCGATCTCCAGTGCGGGCGCCTTGTCGATGGCCGGTACGTACACGGCCATCCGTCCCTCACCGCCCGCCTCGGACGTCGCGACGGCCCGCGTCAGCTGATCGTGGTCGGTGGTGATGGAGAGCGTGGTGCCCATACCGGACGCGTGCCGCTCGGCGTTCGAGAAGGCCCGGTCCCGCGCCATCTCCTGGATGACGAGGCCGAGCGGTACCGCGAAGGCGACCACGACCATCGTCGTGACGGCCAGGCACACCTTGACGAGTGCCCACCTCACAGCGGTGGCTCCAGCTTGACGCCGACACCCCGCAGCGTGTGCAGATAGCGTGGGCTCGCAGCCGTTTCGCCCAACTTGCGCCGCAGCCACGACAGATGTACGTCGATGGTCTGGTCGTCCCCGTAACTCTGCTGCCACACCTCGGCGAGCAGTTCCTTGCGGGGTACGACGACACCGGGCCGCCCGGCGAGGAAGGCGAGCAGGTCGAATTCGCGCCGCGTCAGATCGAGCCGCGCCCCGTCCAGCTCAGCCTGGCGCCGCAGCGGATCGATGGCGAGCCCGCCCACCCGCAGCTCCCGGCTCGGCGGGGCCTCGCCCGCCGTGACGCGCGAGCGGCGCAGGACGGCGGCCATCCGGGCCGACAGGTGCTCGACGGAGAACGGCTTGGTCAGGTAGTCGTCGGCGCCGTCGTTGAGGAGGCGCACGATCTCGGTCTCGTCGTCGCGCGCGGTGGCGATGATCACGGGTACGTCGGTGATCCCGCGCAGCATCTTCAGCGCCTCTGAACCGTCCAGATCGGGCAGACCTAGGTCCAGGATCACCACGTCGAAACGGAAATGGGCCACCTCGCGCAGCGCCTCGAGGGCCGTGCCGACGCTGCGCACGGTGTGCGATGCCTCGGTCAGATGCCGGATGAGTGCGGAGCGTACGAACTGGTCATCCTCGACGACGAGCACACTTGCCATGGGCGGCACCGTACGCCATATGAGTGACCCCGGTCCTCCTGGGAGACCGGCGACAGCGGCGGGGCCAGTGGTGCAGTATGGCTCGCGATGCGCAGAGGACTCGTACACGCAATAGCTTGGTCGCTGGCCACGGGCGCGGCGGTCACGCTCTCCTGGTGGGGTGTCCACACGGTCATGGCGGGCACCGCGTACGACCCGCCGCGCGCCGTCCCGCTGGCCGCCGAAGGCGACGCGGCCGAGCCGCTCTCCTCCTCCACGCACCGCCCGGACCCGACGCCGTCACCGTCGAAGAAGCCTTCGGAGACCCCCGAGAGCAAGCCGTCGAAGTCGAGTACCGACAAGCCGAGCAAACCGAGCAAGCCGAGCGAACCCTCCACACCTGCCTCCACGCCCGGCAACGTGAAGAGCTACTCCACCGACGGCGGCCGGGTCGTCTTCGACCTCGGCAAGGACTCCGCGACGCTGGTCTCCGCGACCCCGGCGGCGGGCTGGTCGGTGCAGGTGTGGAAGCAGGACACCTGGATCCGCGTGGAGTTCACGGCGGGCGCGGCGAGAGTCTCGGTGTTCTGCACCTGGCACGACCACGCACCGTCGGTCGAGATCAATAAGTACTGACCGGATCAGTACGTACTGACCGGATCAATACGTACTGACCGGCCGGTTCAGCGGAACACCGAAGGCGGCGGCGCGGGCGACGCCACCGCGCTCGCGTCCGTGACGGCGGCCGCTCCCCCGCTGAAGTCGACGAGCGCCCTGCCGTGCTCGACCCGCGCCGGATGCGAGTCCCCCGCGCTGCGCCGGGTCAGCTCGGCGATCGGCAGCGGCAGATCGGAGCCGACGAGCACCGCGTTGCCGAAGCGCTTGCCGCGCAGCACGGCGGGGTCGGCGATGAGTGCGAGCTCCGGGAAGAGCGCGGCTGCGGTGGCGAGCTGGCCGCGCAGATGCGCGAGCGGCGGCCCGTCGGCGAGATTCGCGGCGTAGAGACCGCCGGGCTTCAGGACCCTGCGTACGTCGGTGAGGAACTCGGTGCTCGTCAGGTGCCCGGGGGTGCGGGCGCCGCTGAAGACGTCGGCGATGACGAGGTCGGCCCAGCCGTCCGCGATCTTCGCGAGCCCCTCGCGGGCGTCGGCGGCGCGCACGCGCACCCGCGCCTGCGGGTCCAACGGCAGCTCGCGGCGGACGAGTTGGATGAGTGCGGTGTCGCGCTCGATGACCTGCTGGGTGGAGCGGGGCCGTGTCGCGGCTATATAGCGGGCGAGGGTGAAGGCACCGCCGCCGAGGTGCAGGGCCTGGACGGGTTTGCCGACGGGTGCGACGAGGTCGGCGACGTGGCCGATCCTGCGTTGGTACTCGAAGTCGAGATACGTCGGATCATCGAGATCGACATGGGACTGCGGGGCGCCGTCCACCAGCAGCGTCCACGCGCGGCGCCTGTCCCGGTCGGGCATCAGCTCGGCGAGGCCACCGTCCACCTTCTCGACGACGGCTTCCGCCTCTTCCCGGGTTCGCCTGTTCCTTGCCATCGGACCATTATCGGCGTACGCGGACCACGCGGCCCGATGACCTTGGAGCACCGCCCCATCGCGGGCTCAGCGGCAGTTGTCGGCGGCCTCGATCGTGCGGGCCGCGAGGCCGAGCGCCGCGCGCAGGACGGCGGGGTCGGTGACCGGATCGGTCTCGTCGGGGGGCAGCAGCCAGCCGGTCCCGGCGACCGGGGGCGGCGGGGGTACGGGCTCGGGCTCGGTGTGCAGGCTGACGCCTCGGCCGAAGGTCTGCGTACACGCGCTGCCCGGCAGGTCCCAGCCGTCGGCGGTACCCGGCGGCACCAGGAAGCCGAGGGTGTCGCAGCTCCCGTCGTGCAGGACGGGGCCGACGGCGTCGCCCGCACCCCGGCGCAGGATGTCGACGGCCTCCAGGCCCTGGCGGGCCGGGACCGTGACCAGGTCGCAGGGGTCGGCGGGCCCGGTGGGTTCCGCGGGCTGCGGTGGTGGTGCGCTGTGGTCCTGGGTCGGCAGATGTCGTGCCGTGGTCAAGGACGCCCGCGATTCGCCGTTCTCCACGCTGATCTCCAACAAGGGGACCCCTCCTCGCAAGGGCGGAAGCCACGTCGCTCCCTCTCCACATGGTTCAACGCGGAGCGGCGTCAACAGCTACGGCACAACACCGCCGCAAAGGATGGCACTTCATGGCGGATCATGGGTGAGATATCCGGTTTGTAGCCAAACTCCGCGTGGTGTCCCCGTCCCAGCCGGTACGTTCGTGCTCCGCCGGAGCAGGGGCAGCAGCGTGAGTCCAGCAGGACAGAGCGCACTCCGGCACGATCCGTACGAGAGGGTCAGGCCATGACGTCGTCACCGATGACATCGTCAACTCCGTCCCCACGACCGAATCTTTCCTTCCGGCGCCTGCGTGGACAGCGCTCGCCCGGCGAGTTCGCCGCCGTGATCCGCAGGGCAGCTCGTGAGATCGGTGAGCGCGTCAGCTGCGACGCCCGATACATCGGACGCGTCGAGGCGGGCGAGATCCGCTGTCCCAACTACGCGTACGAGCGGGTGTTCCTGCACATGTTCCCCGGCCGGTCGCTGACGGACCTGGGCTTCTTCCCCCGCGCGGCAGTGCGCGGGCGAGGGGCGCGCGCCAGGTCCGAAGCGCCTGTGCCACACACCACGATCCAGCTGTATGAGTCTCCTCCGTCCGGGCCGCTCGGTTCCGAATTGAACGAGTGCGACCCGTACGAGATCCAGAGTCACGAGGAGAGCGACGTGCGGCGTCGCGCATTCATGAGCGGCACGGCCACCGTGGCCGCCGCCTCTTTGGGCCCCTTCGGGTTCGCCGCCCAGGACCCCGCGGAGGCCACCGCACAGCGCGGCGGCCGGGCGGGCGAGGCCGAGGCGTCCGCGGTCGAGGACGCCGTACGCAAGATCCGGCTGCTCGACGACCGGCACGGCGCCGACGGCCTCTACCGACGCGCTTCCGCCCCGCTGCGGACCGCCTACGCCCTGCTCGACGCGGGCACCACACGGCAGTCCATGGCGGACCGTCTTTACGCGGGCGCCGGCGAACTGGCCATCTCCGTGGGCTGGTTGGCGCACGACTCCGGCCGCTTCGACGACGCGCGCTCGCACTACGCGGAGGCGCTCGCGACGTCCCGGATGGCCGGTGATCCGGCCCTCGAGGCACACGCCTTCTGCAATACGGCCTTCCTGGCACGCGATGCCGGGCGGCCCCGCGAGGCGGTGCGCGCGGCACAGGCGGCGGCGCGGGCGGCCAGGCACCTCGCGTCGCCCCGGCTGCTCTCGCTGCTCGCGCTGCGCGAGGCCGGGGGCTGGGCGGGGCTCGGCGACCGCGCGGGCTGCGAGCAGTCCCTGACCCGTGCGCACGCCCTCTTCGACCGGGGGCCTTCCGACGCCGACCCGGAGTGGATGAGCTTCTACGGCGCTGCCGAACTGGAAGGGCTCGAGGCGCAGTGCTGGTCGGCGCTCGGCGACTGGGGGCGGGCGGCGCGGCACGCACGGCGCGCGGCGGGTGTGGCGACGGCGCAGACCCCGCAGTTCACCAGGAACATCGCCCTCTACACCGCGGAGCTCGCCGACGACCTGGCCCGCGCGGGCCGCCCCGACGAAGCGGCGACGGCGGGCCTGCGGGTGCTCGGGCTCCTGGACGAGGTGCAGTCGTCGCGCATCCAGGCGATGCTCGCGACGACGGCCCGGGTACTGCTTCCGCACCGGCGGGCTTCGGGGGTCTGCGGCTTCCTGGAGCGGCACGCTTCGCTGCCGCGGGCGATGTAGTAGACGTACAGCTGTCAGCGCTATGGCAAGTGCCCGATGTCGTTCCACGACTCGATGGCCGGTTCGCCGTAGGCCCAGCCGAGGGTCGAGAGCGAGGTCGGGTTGAGGCGGATGCGGGCGGCGAAGTCGACGCCGAGGCCCAGCCAGCGTGCGCCGATGGCGCGCAGGATGTGCCCGTGCGCGAAGACCAGGACGTCACGGTCCGCGCTGCGCGCCCAGGCCACCACCTCGTCCGCGCGGGCGGTGATCTGCTCCAGGGTCTCGCCCCGCGGAACGCCGTCGCGCCAGATGAACCAGCCGGGGCGTACGCCCTGGATGTCGGCCGGGGTCATCCCCTCGTAGGAGCCGTAGTCCCACTCCATGAGGGTGTCCCAGGTGGTGGCACGGTCACCGAAACCGGCGATCTCGCAGGTCTCCCGCGCGCGGGAGAGGGGGCTCGTGCGCACCTCGGCGTCCGGGAGGCCGCCGAGGGGAGCGCGGCGCAGACGCTCTCCCAGGAGCTTCGCGCCGTCGCGGCCCTCTTCGAGGAGCGGGACGTCCGTCCTGCCGGTGTGTTTACCGGACAGGGACCACTCGGTCTGTCCGTGCCGGGCCAGCAGGATGCGCGGTGCCATGTCGAGCCTTTCCGAGCCGACGGCCGGTGGCCGGAGCCATCGGCTGTCATCGAGCGTCATCGAACGAATTCAGTGGACAAGAGACTGTCCGTACCCTCCATCATCACCCACACGACATCTCCCGATCACTCATGCCCTCAAGGAGCAACCCGCCCGTCGATCTCTGCGTCTTTGACGACCGGGGGACGCTGCGGCGGCCTTTCGCGTACGCCGTAAGGTGATGCGGCGGTCAACACCGCACGACCACAGAGGGATGGGGGACCGACCGGATGCCGCAGACCGACACTCCGGGCACGGGCGGTATCAGCAGGCTCCGGCTTCGCTGGTGGACTGAGCTGCCACTGATCGTGCTGGTGTACGCCGCCTACTCGGCGGGACGGCTCCTCGCACGGGGCGATGTAGCGAGCGCCGTCGACCACGGCATCGGAATACTCCGCATAGAGAAGTTCCTGCGCCTCAACGCCGAGAACCCGCTGAATCGTCTTTTCACCGCCCATTCCTGGATAGGCGTCCCGGCCGACTTCTGGTATGCGTCCCTGCACTATCTGGTGACGCCGGTGGTCCTCATCTGGCTCTTCCGTAGTCGCGCGGTCCAGTACCGCGCCGCACGCGCGTGGCTGATGATCTCCACCCTGATCGGCCTGGTCGGCTTCACGCTCCTGCCGACCTGCCCGCCTCGCCTGTTGACCATGGGCCACGGCTTCGTCGACACGATGGCGCAGTACAGCGACTACGGCTGGTGGGGCGGCGAGGCGAGCGCCCCGCGCGGCCTCGGCGGCATGACCAACCAGTACGCGGCGATGCCGAGCCTGCACGTGGGATGGGCGCTGTGGTGCGGTGTGATGCTGTGGCGCCACGGCCGCTCGCCGCTGGCCAGGATCGCGGCGGTGGCCTACCCCCTGATCACCACGATCGTCGTGATGGGCACCGCGAACCACTACTTCCTCGACGCGGTCGCGGGCGCCGCGACGATGGGCGTCGGCCTGCTTCTCGTACGTCCGGTGCTGCGGCTCGCGGACCGGGTGAAGGCGAGGCTGCGGCTGCCGTTCGCGGTCGCGCGGCCTTCGTCGGGCGGGGTGACGGGGGTGGTGACGGGGTCGAGCTCGACGTCGAAGTCGCTCACGGGCGCGCTCTCCGCCTCGTCCGCCGCTTCTTCCTCCCCCTCGTCAGCCCCAGAAGCCTCAATTGTCAGTGGCGGGTGCCAGACTTCGACAGGTGAGCGAATTCCCCGGCCGCGCAAGCGGCCTGCCGAGCCAGGCGCCGAGCCGAGTGCCCGCCCCGCCGACGCGGGGGACAGCGCTAAGACAGCGGCTCGCTGAGCTGCGCGGTCCTGACGTCCCCGCGCAGCCGATGGACGCCCGCGCGCTCGCGGCCCTCGCCGCGAACCCGGGCTGTCAGCGGCGCGCGCTGCTCGACGGTGCGGGCGTGGACAAGGCGGCCCTCGCGCAGTCGCTCGGCGCCCCCGCCTCCTTCGGTCAGTCGCAGTTCGCGTTCATGCGGGGCAATGCCTTCGAGGCGAAGGTCAAGGCGGACGGCGGCGCGGAGCTGCTGCGGCTCGTCCACAGCAGGCTCGGGGGCGGCCCGGAGCCGGTGCCTGGCGAGTCGTCCGTGCCCGACCTCGCCGCGGTGGGCCCCGAGGGCCGCGCGGCCCGCACCTCGCTCGCGCTGCGCGAGGCGTCATCGGCGGCGGGCTGGACACTCCTGGACCACCCCATGCTGGCGCTCGACGTCGCCGGGACTCCCGCGTTCCTCGAACCGGACGCGGTGGTGATCCACCCCGACGGCACCTGGACGGTCGTCGAGATCAAGTCCTTCCCGATGATCGACGGCTCGGCGGACGCGGCGAAGGTGGGCGCGGCGGCGCGCCAGGCCGCGGTGTACGCCCTGGCGCTCGAGCGGGTGGCGTCGCACATGGAGCCCGTGCCCCAGGTCCGGCATCACGTGCTCCTGGTCTGCCCCAAGGACTTCTCGAACCTCCCCACGGCGTCCGCGATCGACGTACGCAAACAACTCTCGGTGACGAGGCGCCAGTTGGCGCGCCTGACCCGCATCGAGGACATCGCGGCAGCACTCCCGGAGGGCACGACGTTCGACGTGAGCCGCCCCGCCGCCGACCTGACGGCAGCGGTCGAATCAGTCCCCGCGACCTACGCCCCCGAGTGCCTGGCCGCCTGCGAACTGGCCTTCCACTGCCGCGAACGTTCCCGCGAGGAGGGCGCGGTGACGTTCCTGGGCCGCGCGGTGCGGGGCGAGTTGGGTGGCCTGACGACGGTCACCGGGGTCCTGTCGGCGGCCGGTGGAGCCTCGGGCGACCCCGAGGACCCGACGGTGGCGGCGCTACGGAGGGCGGCGGCGCTGCGGGAAGAGGCGTTGTCCGGCACGGGCGGCACGGGCGGCACGGGATGCTGAGGCACTCGCCGCGCGGCGGCGAGAGAATCGCTCTCAACCCGCAGGGGAGGACAGCCCAATGTCACTGATCGACAACCTCGCCCGCCTGGAGGCGGTGGACACCGGCCGCGCTCAGCCGAGGGCGACGGTGAGGCACCGCCACCTCTCCCAGCGCCCCCTCGTCCTGGTCCCCCTCACCACGGCCGGCGAGGCGGGCGCCCCGCTCGGTGCCCTCGTGGGCACGGAGCGGACCTCGCCCCGCGTCCTCCTCGTACCGCAGCCCCGCGACCGCGACCTCCGCTTCACCTTCCTCGCCCAACTCGCGGACACCGTCCTGGAGTACGTCGACTCGTTCACGGACGGCGTCGAAGCGGCGGAGCGCAGTGAGACGGACCCGGAGACCGGGAAGCGCGTCAAGGTGGAGGTCGAACTCTGCGCGGACGCACCGCAGTTGATCGTCCCGAGCCGCGCCGGCATCGACTTCGTACGGCTCATCGGCCGCTCCACCCGCTTCCGCCGCACCGCCGAGCAGGACCCGGAGACCCCTTATCCCGCCCCGCCCCGCGTCCCCCTTCTCGGCCGCTGGCTGACCCATTTCGGGGAGCGGGCCCGCGTCCCCGGCTCCTCCCTCCTCGTCGCCATGACCGAGCTCCTCTCCCGGCATTGGGCCACCGGCCAGTCCAGCCTCGAGGACCAGCACCTCGGCGCCCTGCTCGCCTGGATCGAAGCCCCGGACGGCACATCCGGAGCCGCCGCCGCGCGCCACGCCGAGCTGGCCAGGGGCAAGGACGGCCAGCTGCTCTGCCCGCCCGCGGGCCCCGCCACCGACCCGGCGTTCGACAACCGCCTGCTCGCCCCGGCCATCGAGCGCTACGACCGCGCACGCGCGGCTCTCGCCACCGCCGATGACGGCATCCAGGCGGACATCCGCCTCGCCGAACTGGCCGCCGCCGAGCGGGAGATCCGCGCCCTGATCGACAGCAGGACCCGCCCCACCTGGGACGCGGTGTGGCGCGGCCTCGACGCGCTCTGCACGCTCCCCGAGGCTCCGCACGCCGCCGATCGCTGGACCCGCGACCGCTGGTCGTTCACCGGCCACCGGGACCGCGTGGCGGCGGGCGAACCCCCGCAGCCCCGCATCGACGACGCGGTGACGGCGGCGAACAAACTCGGCGCCCGGGAGCGCGAACAGGCCAGGCTGGATGCCCAGGAAGCGCTCGATGACCCGCTGGTGATGGCGGGCCGCCGGCTCTCGGGCGAGGCCTTCGCGGGCGAGGTGACCGAGGTGGTCATGGCGTACAGCGAGAGCAAGAGCCCGCGGCCGCGCCCCCTGGTCACGGTCCGCACGGACGACCGCCCGCACCTGGCCGAGCGCGCGAAGGTGTACCGCTCGCTGCAAGGCAAGCCGCAGACAGCCGAGTTCGTGGCGTACGAGGGTGAAGGCGCTGTCATCCTCCGCGTCACCGACAAGATGGGCCGCGGCAAGGAGCCCGAGCCAGGATCGGTGCCTCAGAAGGGCGACCGGATCTGCTGGACGCTCTTCGAGCACGAGCAGCGCGGCGGCCCCAAGCTGCCCGACCCCGACGCGACTCCCTGGACCCACGGCGGCCCGCCGGGCGACGCCGCCGAGCGACCCGACCCCGTGACGGCGGAGGACACCCTGTGAGTCCAGTAGCAGCAGCCCCCTTCGACCCCGGAGCGGCGGCAGGCCGCGCCACGGACGCGATCCTGCACGACACGCTGCACGGCGCGCACCGCGGCGTCGTGGTCGACTCGCCGCCCGGCGCGGGCAAGTCGACCCTCGTGGTCCGCGCGGCCCGCGAACTGGCCGCGGCGGGCCGCCCCCTGATGGTGATCGCGCAGACGAACGCGCAGGTCGACGACCTCGTCCTGCGCCTGGCCGAGAAGGACCCCGAGCTGCCGGTCGGCCGGCTGCACAGCAGCGACCCGGACGCGTACGACAAGGCCCTGGACGACCTGCCGTCCGTCCGTACGTCCACGAAGGTGGCCGATCTGGCCGGGCTCGACGTGGTCATCTCGACGGCCGCGAAGTGGGCGCACGTCGATTCCGCCAAGCTCGACGCGCCCTGGCAGCACGCCATCGTGGACGAGGCGTACCAAATGCGCTCGGACGCGCTGCTCGCCGTGGCCGGGCTCTTCGAACGGGCCTTGTTCGTGGGCGACCCCGGCCAGCTCGACCCGTTCTCGATCGTCGGCGCCGAGCAGTGGGCGGGCCTCGCGTACGACCCGTCGGCGAGCGCGGTGGCGACGCTGCTCGCGCACAATCCCGAACTGCCGCAGCACCGCCTCCCGGTCTCCTGGCGGCTCCCGGCCTCGGCGGCCCCGCTGGTCTCGGCAGCCTTCTACCCGTACACGCCGTTCCGCAGTGGCACGGACCACGGTGACCGGCGGCTCGGCTTCGGGGTGCCGTCGGACGGCTCGGGCCCCGACCGGGTGATCGACGAGGCGGCGGAATCGGGCTGGGGCCTGCTCGAGCTGCCCGCGCGGAACACGCCGCGCACGGACCCGGAGGCCGTGCGCGCACTGGCCCAGGTCGTCCGGCGCCTCCTGGACCGCGGCGGCGCGGCGACCTCGGAGCGCGGCCCGGAGCCCACTCCCCTGACGGCCGACCGCATCGCCGTCGGCACCGCGCACCGCGACCAGGCGGCGGCGGTGCGCGCGGCCCTCGCGGAACTCGGCGTCACGGACGTCACCGTGGACACCGCCAACCGGCTCCAGGGCCGCGAGTTCGACGTGACGGTGGTCCTGCACCCGCTCTCCGGCCGCCCGGACGCCACCGCCTTCCACCTGGAGACGGGCCGCCTCTGCGTCCTGGCATCCCGCCACCGCCACGCCTGCATCGTGATCTGCCGCGCGGGCGTGAGTGAACTCCTAGACGACCACCCGTCGACGGAACCGGTCCAACTGGGCGTCACGGTGAAATTTCCTGACGGGTGGGAGGCGATGATGTCCACGTGGGATCGCTGGTCCGAGCACCGAGTGCCATGGACCCCGTAAACACCGGACGGAGTCCGGCACACCGCCAGAGGCGGCCGACAGGTACAGCCCCTGACGGGTGGGAGGCGATGATGTCCACGTGGGATCGCTGGTCCGAGCACCGAGTGCCGTGGACCCCGTAAACACCGGACGGAGTCCGGCACACCGCCGGAGGCGGCCGACAGGTACAGCCCCTGACGGGTGGGAAGCCAACCACGCGATCCTGGCCCGCCTCGCCGAACACCGCGTGGCCTGGCGGCCATGAGCGCGTGAGCGCGGCGAACCCCGCAGCCCAGGACCCACGGCCCCCTTGCGCAGCAAGGGAGAATGGAAGACGGCCCCACGGCCGGACACCGTACGAGGAGGAAGAACCATGGCGGAGCCCGAGCGGCCCCGGACCGAGCAGCGTCTGCGCCCCGCGCCCCTGCTCTTCGAGCCCGCTGAAGCGGTCGCCGACCCGGAGCACTTCTTCGACCTGGAGTCGATGGAGGACCCCCGCGAGCTGCTTGCCCGCGCCACCGAGCTGACCCACGCGTTCCGTGCCGCGACGGACCGGGCGGTGGAGTTCCAGGCGATAGCGGCCGCCCAGCTCGCCGACCCCCGCCGCTTCGACCGCCTGACGCCCGCCGTGATCGCCGAGCGCGCTCAGTGGACCGAGGACTACGCGAAGAAGATGGTCGAGTTCGGCCGGGATCTGCTGCGCGCGGGCGGCACGGAGGCCTGAGGTCACGCCCGCACAAGATCCACGGGCATATGCCAAGTAGGGCAAGGTACTCCCCCTCACCCCTTGTTGTCCCGATTTCCGGCAACTCTCAGAAATGGAACGCTCACTACCGGTAGATGTATCTGCCATGAGCAACACGCAGAGCAGCAGCACGTGCCTCGCCCAGGACATCTCCGACGTCACCGCGGAGGGAGCCGCCTGGCTCGCCTCTGCGGAAACGTATCCGCGCAGCACCCTGGCCCACTGGCGGGCCCGGCCCACCGCCCCGGCCGTCCTCCCCTGCGGCTCCGCCTTCGACGTGGTGAGCGTCCCCGCCGTGTTCGGACGCCGGATGCTCGACCGCTTATGGGACGAGGGCCCCGGCTCGGGCCCCGTCGCGGCGCACCGCGGCCGCATGTTGCTCTTCGCCGCCCCCGGCACCGCCCAGCGGCTGCCCTCGCTGCTCGAGTGGGAGGAGTGGGGCAGCGCCGTGCCGGGCGTGCTCTGCCACGGCACGGGTGACGCCGTCACAGTGCCGCCCGTCACCGCGGGACACCGCGAAAGCCACCCGGAGAGCCACCTCGAGAACCACCTCGAATCGCGCTGGCTCGTCGCCCCCGACGCCCGGCATCCCTGGCTGCCGGGACCCGAGGTAGTGCTCTGGGCCTGCGTCCGGGCGGCCCGCGCCGCGGCAGGATCCGCGGTCCGTATATCGATTTTTCCTGGCGGCGATCAGAGTGCTAAGGTCTACGACGTCACCAGGCGCCGTTAGCTCAGTTGGTTAGAGCAGCTGACTCTTAATCAGCGGGTCCGGGGTTCGAGTCCCTGACGGCGCACAGACAGAAAGAAGCCCCTCGCGAAAGCGAGGGGCTTCTTTCATGTCAGTCCACCGACACCTTCACCGTCCAAGCCCCCGTCGCGGTCCGCCCCTCGACCTCGACCCGGACATCCTCACCCGGCACGGTGAAACTCTCCCCCACCCCCACCGGCGCATCCGCGAGCGGCGGATACACCGAGTCGTTCCAGCAGGCGTCCGAGTCCGGATGAGCGTCGACAACCTCGACCGGGCCGCTGCCGGACGAGGCCTCATTGCGTACCCGGTAGGCCAGCACACCCTCACTACAGGTCGCGTGATCATTGCCGGTCGCCCCCCGCGCCTCCAGGGCGATCGCGCTGTCGCGGCCCGTGCGGACGACGGCCAGCCTGGTGCCGCCGAAGCCCCCGCGCGCGGGCCTCGCCGACAGCGGCTCCAGGGTCAGCCGCTGCCCGCCGCCCGCCACGCACACCACCTGCCGCGGATCCAGCCAGCCGAGCTTCCACTTGTGCCAGCCGAAGAGGTCGGGGGAGAGCCCGAACTGGCTGCCCATGACGTCCCAGTCGCCGACGTACGTATCCCAGTCGCCCTTGCCGTCGGTCGGCCGGTGGTAGAGGTCCGGCAGATCGAAGACGTGCCCGGTCTCGTGGGCGAGGACGTTGCGGTCCGGCGGGTGCCGCTCGAAGACCGTGACGATGCGCTTGATGTCCGTGCCGTCGGCCCGCATCGGCCGGTCGAGGTTGACGACCTTCGTGGCGTCCGAGTCGACGCCGGGCGCGTCCGGGTCGGCGACGAAGTAGACGACGTCGTACCGCGAGAAGTCGACGCGCGGATCGGCGGCGGCCACCGCGTCGCGCAGATAGGCGCTGCGCCGGGACGCGTTCCAGTCGCGCTGTATGGCGTACGAGGTGGAGTCGTCCGGCATCTCGACCCACTCGCGCTGCGGGTGCGGGCGCAGGGCGAACTTGCCGTAGGAGGCGCGGTCGAAGAAGTCGCTGGTGGCGGGGAAGTAGTCGGCCGCGATGTCCTCGGGGGCGGTCAGCGGCGGGGAGTCGGGGAAGGACAGAAAGACCATCACCGCATCGAGCGCCCGGTTCGGGCGCGGATAGGCGGTGTTCCAGGAATCGAGGCCCTCCGAGTGATGCGCCGGTGTGCGCTGGAGCGCGCAGGGAAGCGCCGAGGACTGGGCGATCGCGGGCCCCGCGACGAGACCCGTGGCGGCGAGTGCGGTCAGGGATGTGAGGGCGGCGGCCGTGCTGCGCAGCCGGGTTCTCTCCCCTCCACGGGTGAGTCCCCAGGGGGGTAGCTGACGCGGCACGTCGACCTCCGGGTGCGGATTACGGGGCATCCCACCCACCCTGTGATGCTTTGTTGTATTACGCCCTGTTTATCTGACCCAGCCGGGTGAGAAGCGGCGCGTCGCCCACTCACAGAAAGTCACAAGCGGTCGCCAGCGGTCGCTGTGCAGAGCGAGGCGCAAAGGAAGCAGTGCGGGACGAGCAGAAACGATCTGCCGCCGGAGGCCTGGCAGACCCCTACCGGACATGCGCCTGTCCTATGCCGGAGAACACCGCCACGCGGCACCGCGCTGTGGCTGGAAGCACCCTCGGGCCAGCCCCTATGATCGGCACACTTTCCTGCGCGGGCCCGGCCTCGCCGAACAACTGCACTGCGGGAGCAAGTGGTGAACGGAACGTCTGAAGGCCAAGCGCCCACAGCACCCGACTTCGCCAGGGTGCCCACTACCGAGAGTCACCATTCGGGGCAGTGGCCCGATCGCCGGGCCGCCTTCGCCGCCGCGCCGCTCGGCCTCGGCGTAGTGGACAGCGAGGGCCTCATCACGGACGCGAACGACGCGCTCGCCGAGCTGCTCGGCGCGACCCCGGACGAGCTGACGGGGCGCCTCGCCGCCGATCTGGTGGACCTCGCGTCGGACGCCCGCACCTGGCACTCGTACCGCGAGGTCCTCCGCGGCCGCCAGGCCGAGCTGCGCTGCACCCGGCGCCTGAAACACCCCGCAGGGCACTCGCTCTGGGTGCAGGTCACCGTCTCGCCGATGCCCGGCGGCCGCACGGTGCTGCTCGCCGCCACGGACATCAGCGCCCGCCGCGAGCTCCAGGACCGGCTCCGCCACCTCCAGATGCACGATCCGGTGACCCGGCTCCCCAACCGCAGCCTGTTCTTCGAGCGGCTCGCCGCCGCGCTCGAAGCGGGCACGTACGACGACACGGGCACCGGCCGCATCGGCCTCTGCTATCTCGACCTCGACGGGTTCAAGGCGGTCAACGACACCCTCGGCCACCGAGTCGGCGACCGGCTGCTCGCGGCCGTCGCCGACCGGCTCACGCGCTGCGCGGACGAAGCCGGCCACGGCAGGACGACAGCCCCGCTGGTCGCCCGCCTGGGCGGCGACGAGTTCGCACTGCTCGTAGAGGACTCCACTGGCACGGACCAACTCTCCGAGCTGGCCGACGCCGCGCTCAAGGCGCTACAGCAGCCCTTCGACCTCTCGGGCCAGCGCCTCTCCGTATCGGCATCGATCGGAGTGGTCGAGCGACGCGCCGCCGGCACCACCACCACCTGCCTGATGCAGGCGGCCGACACGACGCTCTACTGGGCGAAGACGGACGGCAAGGCCCGCTGGACGCTCTTCGACCCCGAGCGCAACGCCCACCGTATGACGCGGCAGGCGCTGTCGAGTTCGCTGCGTCCGGCCGTCGACCGGGGTGAATTCGTCCTGGACTACCAGCCGTTGGTGGGTCTCGCGGAAGGCGATCTGCGCGGGGTCGAGGCGCTGGTGCGGTGGCAGCATCCGCAGTTCGGCCTGCTGACGCCGAATCGGTTCATCGGACTGGCGGAGGAGGACGGCTCGATCGTGCAGCTCGGCCGCTGGGTCCTGCGGACGGCGTGCCGCCAGGCCCGGCGCTGGCAGCTGGAACACCCGGAGCAGCCGCCGGTCTTCGTGAGCGTCAATGTCGCGGTGCGGCAGGTGTGGGACTCGGACCTGGTGGCCGACGTCGCGCACATCCTTTCCGAAACACAACTCACCCCCGAACTACTCCAGTTGGAACTCACCGAGTCGGCGGTGATGGGCTCGGCGGGCCGCCCGCTACAGGCTCTCCGGTCCCTCAGCGACATGGGGGTGCGGATCGCCATCGACGACTTCGGCACGGGCTATTCGAACCTGGCGTACCTGAGCCGGCTCCCGGTCTCGGTCCTCAAACTGGACGGCTCTTTCGTACGGGGCTTCCAGTACGACGCGGAGGCGGGCGAGGCGCACCTCAACCCGGCCGACGAGGTCATCGTCGAGGCCCTGGTGCAGCTCGCCCACAAGCTCGGGCTCACGGTCACCGCGGAGTGCGTGGAGACGACGGAACAGGCGGCGCGACTACGGAGGATCGGCTGCGACACCGGGCAGGGCTGGCTGTACTCCCGCCCGGTGACGCCGGACCGAATCTCCGCGCTGCTGAACGCCTAGGGCCCTAGGCGCCGGGCAGCCCATAGGCGTCCGCGATCAACTCGTAAGAGCGCAACCGGACTTCACCACTATGGGCGTTGGCCGTGATCATCAACTCATCGGCACCGGTGCGCTTGGCAAGATCATCGAGCCCGGTCCGAACCTGATCGGCGCTGCCATGAATGACATTGGAGTTCCAACTGCTCACGAACTCCCGCTCCATGTCACTGAATTCATAGGCCTCGGCTTCCTCGGGCGTAGGAACGAGCCCAGGCTTCCCGGTACGCAACCGGACCATGTTCAACGCGGCAGCAAGAACCTGCCGCCGCGCCTCACCCTCCTCATCCGTCGCCAGCGCCGATACCCCAATAAGGGCGTACGGCGCGTCAAGAACCGCGGACGGCTTGAACGAATCCCGATAGAGGTCGAGCGCCGGGACCGTGTTCTGCGCGGAGAAGTGGTGCGCGAAGGCGAACGGAAGCCCCAGAACTCCGGCAAGGCGGGCACTGAACCCGGAGGAACCGAGCAGCCACAGGGGCGGCCGGTGCGGGGACTGGACGCCGCCGGGCGAGGTGGCTTGAACGGGCCCAGGAACAGCGTGGATACGCCCATACGGATGACCGTCGGGAAAGTCGTCGTCCAAAAAGCGTGTCAGCTCGGCGAGCTGCTGCGGAAAGTCATCGGCACCTTCATTGAGGCGATCCGTCCTCCGCAAGGCAGCGGCGGTCGCCCCGTCCGTACCCGGAGCACGGCCAAGACCCAGATCCACCCGCCCCGGGGCCATCGCCTCCAGCGTGCCGAACTGCTCCGCGATGACGAGGGGGGCGTGGTTGGGCAGCATGACGCCACCCGAACCAAGCCGGATCCGCTCGGTGTGCGCGGCGAGGTGGGCGAGGATGACGGCAGGGGACGAGGAGGCCACTCCGGGCATGGAGTGGTGCTCGGCCACCCAGTAGCGGTGATACCCACGCCGCTCGGCCAGCTTGGCGATGTCCACGCTCTTACGCAGAGCATCGGTGGCGGTCCGCCCCGCCCCCACGGTCACCAGGTCGAGCACGGAGAGCGGGACCGGCGCGCTGCCGTGCCGCTCGCCGTGGATGTCGTCACTCGGTTCCGTTGCCACGGGGCCTCCTGCACATGCTTCTCTACGGTTCGTGTTGCTCACCCACACGAACAGGAGGCTGGCTCCGCTTTATTCCCGCCCCGGACGGGCCTCTCCCGCCCGTCACCCCGGAGCGTTGTTCCCCACGACGCACCTGCAGTCGGCAGCGCTCGCGCGGGGACGTGCCGGTATTTCCGCCCGGAGCACGGTTCGCGGCACTCCGGGGCCGAAGCACCACGCGGCCACTGGACGATAGCGAGGACGGACATACCGGCGCGGCCCCGCTGCCCGGACAAACCGAAGCCGCTACAACAACCCCCACCCCACCCGCCACAGGCGCCGCAGGCATCCCCACCCACACACCCGCACAAGCCCCGGCGGGGCGGGCCCGCCTACCCCCTCACCTGCACCACCGGCTCCTTGGTGAACAACGCCCCCAGCGACGGCGCATTCACCCTCCGTGAGGCCAGCCGCAGCCCCTCCCACACTGTCACCTGGTTCGCCGTGAGGACCGGCTTGCCCAGTTCCTTCTCCAGGTCACGGACGTACGCCGCCGTATGCAGCGCGGTGTCAGGGAGCAGCAACGCCTCCGCATCGGGGTGATCGCCCGCACGGGCCATCGCGCTGACCTCCTCCCAGCCCCACGTCCCCACCTCCGCCGCAGTGATGATGCCGCTCCCCCGCGTAGAGACGACCTCCGCCCCGGACGCCTTCAGAAACGCGGCGAACAGCGCCGCCACGTCCTCCGGATACGTCGCGGCGACCGCGACCCGCCCCGCGCCCACCTCACGTACCGCATGGGCGAACGCGAAGGACGTACTGGAGGCCGGCAGACCCGCCGTCCGGGCCAGGGTCCGGACCTGGTCGTGCGCGCCCTCCCAGCCGAAGACGAAGCTCGCGCTGGTGCAGGCCCACACCACCGCCTCCGCGCCGGCCAGGCGCAGCTCCTCGACCCCGGCGGCGAGCCGCTCCGCCGAGCCCATCTCCAGGAGCGCGTCGACCCGGTGCGCGTCCTCGCCGATGTCGGTGTGGACGACCTGTAGCCGGACGCTCTCCAGCATCTGCTCCATACGGGGGTAGTCGTCCTCAGCCGAGTGACCCGGATAGAGAAAACCAAGTGCGGTCACTTCCAGCCTCCTTCAAGGCAGCGTCGGTGGTCCTTCGGGCAGGCCCTGGGGCGGATCGGCCGAGACCACGCCCGGCAGGTCGCCGGGACCGGTGACCGGGCCCGCGCCAGGCCTTGCGCTCGGATCGATCAGCGCCTGGTAAGGCCCTACCGCATGAGTACCCAGCCGACGCAGCGCGGACCACATCGTCACCTGGTTCGCCGAGATCACCGGCATCCGCAGCTCGGCCTCCAGCTGCGGGATGACGTCGTACGTCGCGAGGTTGGTGCAGCTGATGAAGAGCGCGTCGGCCCCGCCGAGCACCGCCCGCCGGGCCATGTCGGCCACGTCCCGGTAGGGCACCTTCCAGATGTGCCTGGTCAGGCCCAGATAGGCGCGGCCGGTGACGAGCACCCCGGCCTCGGCCAGATAGTGCTCGAGGGACTGGGTCACCGACCAGGTGTAGGGCGTGACGAGCGCGATGCGCCGCGCGCCGAGGTCTTCGAGCGCCTCGAGCAGCGCGCCCGATGTCGTGACGGCCGAAACCGCGCCCTCGCGAGTCATCGCCTCGCACATCGCGCGTTCGCCCGCCGTGCCGCCGACGAAGCTGCCGGACGTACAGGCGTACGCCAGGACTTCCGGCTCGGCGGCGCTCAGCGCGCGCACCGCCTCGCCGAGTGTCTCGTGCTCACTGACCAGTCGTGCCAGGTCGAGGCTTACCTCGACGGGCACGTACGGAGTGCGCGTCAGATGGAGGGAGACTTCGTCGGGGACCCAGCGCCAGAGCTCCCGGTCGAGGGCGAAGTCGAAGGGGGCGACGACACCAACACCGCGTTGAGGGTGTGGTCCGCCGAGGAAAGAGACGTCCATGAGCAGGCCCCAAGTTCGTGCGTGCGTGCTGTGGAGGGACCGGCCGGGGGCCGGGAGATGCGGAACCGGCGACGCGCCGGGACGTCGGGATGGGGAAGAGGCGCCGAGAGAAGCGCTACAGAGAGTGCTATGACTTCGTACGGAGAGTACTCAGTTCTGGGGTGCTTGTGATACAGCACCTCTGTTGACGAAGGTAGTTTCAGGTGCGAGCGTGGTCAATCCGCGCATCTCAGACGGTTCCGGTTAAGCGGCTCCGGCCGCCACAACTCAGGGAAGCGGACTCTCATTGCGAAACGGTTTCTCCTCGATGTCCGATTCGGCACCCGACCCGAAAACGTCCGCCACGACGTCCGAACCGCCGCTCGCCACGACGTCCGAACCGGCGCCCGACCCGACGCCTGACCCGACGCCCGACCCGCCGTCCGAGTCAGCGCCCGCCACCGTCCTCGTCCTGGACGCCCCCTCCCCCGCCCCACCGCCCCGCCTGGGCAGCCTCACCGGCCGCGCCCGGATCGTGCACGCGGACGCGGACACCCTGGCGGCCCAACTCCCGGACGCGGACGTGCTCCTGGTCTGGGACTTCCTCTCGGACGCGGTACGTCAGGCCTGGCCGGGCGAGGGACCGCGCCCCCGCTGGGTGCACACCGCGAGCGCCGGCGTGGACCGCCTCATGTGCCCGGAGCTCGCCGCGTCCGACACGCTGGTCACCAACGCCCGTGGCGTCTTCGACCAGCCGATCGCCGAGTACGTAGCCGCTCTCATCCTTGCCATGGCGAAGGACCTGCCGCGCACCCTGCGGCTCCAGGACGAGCGCACCTGGCAGCACCGCGAAACCCAGCGGATCGCCCGTACGCGCGCGTGTGTCGTGGGCTCCGGCCCGATCGGGCACGCCATCGTCCGGATGCTGAAGGGGCTCGGGATCATCACCGCCCTCGTCGGACGCACCGCGCGCCCCGGTGTCCACGGGCCCGGTGAGCTCGACCGGCTCATCGCGCGCGCCGACTGGGTGGTGTGCGCGGCGCCGCTCACGGACGACACGCGTGGCATGTTCGACGAGCAGCGGTTCGGCGTGATGCAGCCGTCGGCCCGCTTCATCAACATCGGGCGCGGCGCGCTCGTCGTCGAGGACGATCTCGCGGCCGCCCTGTCGAAGCGTTGGATCGCGGGCGCGGCGCTCGACGTCTTCGAGCAGGAGCCGCTGCCCGCGGACAGCCCGCTGTGGACGGCACCGGGACTGCTCGTGTCGCCGCACATGAGCGGGGACACGGTCGGCTGGCGGGATGAGCTGGGCACGCAGTTCGTCGAGTTGTACGAGGAGTGGGCGGCCGGGAGGCCTCTGTCCAACGTGGTCGACAAGAAACGTGGGTATGTACCGGGGAATTGATCACTCTCCGAGCCAGGGGAACTGATCACGCCCGAGCCACCCCCCTCCCCTCCCCCTGAGGAGCGCGCATGACCGAGCTCACGGCTCTCACCGCGGCACAACTCGTCGACGGCTATCGCAAGGGCGAATTCACTCCGGTCGACGCGACACGGGCGGCGCTGAACAGGGCCGATGAGGTCCAGCCCGCCGTGAACGCCTTCGTGCGGATCGACGCCGACGAGGCCGTCACGGGAGCCGAGGCGAGTGCGGAGCGGTGGCGGCGCGGTGAGCCGCAGGGGCTGCTCGACGGGGTTCCGGTGTCGGTCAAGGACATCCTGCTGCAGCGTGGCGGGCCGACACTCCGGGGCTCCAGAACGGCCCGCACGGAGGGGCCTTGGGACGAGGACGCGCCCTCGGTGGCGCGCCTGCGCGAGCACGGGGCGGTGTTCATCGGCAAGACGACGACGCCCGAGTTCGGCTGGAAGGGCGTCACGGACAGCCCGCAGAGCGGGGTGACCCGCAATCCGTACGACCACTCGCGCACGGCAGGCGGCTCCAGCGGCGGCAGCGCGGCCGCTGTGGCGCTCGGCGCGGCGCCGCTGTCGCTCGGCACGGACGGCGGCGGCTCGGTGCGGATCCCGGGCGCGTTCTGCGGGATCTTCGCGCTGAAGCCGACGTACGGGCGCGTGCCGCTGTATCCCGCGTCCGCGTTCGGCACACTCGCGCACGTCGGCCCGATGACGCGGGACGCGGCGGACGCGGCGCTGATGATGGACGTCATCAGCGGCCCCGACTGGCGCGACTGGTCGCAACTGGGCCCGGTGGCAGGCAGCTTCAGGGCGGGTATCGAAGGCGGCGTACGGGGTCTGCGCATCGCCTATTCGCCCTCGCTCGGCGGCCAGGTCGCGGTGCGGCCCGCGGTCGCGGCGTCGGTGCGGCAGGCGGTGGAGTCCCTCGCCGCGCAGGGTGCGTACGTCGAGGAGACCGACCCGGACTTCACGGATCCGGTGGAGGCCTTCCACACCCTGTGGTTCAGCGGTGCGGCGCGGGTGATCCAGCATCTGCCGCCCGCCAAGCGGGAGTTGCTCGACCCGGGGCTGCGGGAGATCTGTGCGCAGGGCGCCCGGTCGAGTGCGCTCGACTACCTCGCGGCAGTTGACGTACGCATGGAGCTCGGGCGTCGCATGGGCCGCTTCCATCAGACGTACGATCTGCTGGTCACACCGACGCTGCCGATCACCGCCTTCGAGGCGGGGGCGGAGGTACCGCACAATTCCGGCCATCGCAGGTGGACGGGGTGGACGCCGTTCACGTACCCCTTCAACATGACGCAGCAGCCCGCGGCGACGGTGCCCTGCGGGGTGGACGGCGAGGGGCTTCCCATCGGGGTGCAGATCGTCGGGGCGCGCCATGCCGACGCACTTGTCCTGCGGGCCGCGCACACTCTGTACGAAGCGGGCAGCGCGGGAATCGCGCCGCCCGCGACTGGCGGCTGAGCCAAGGCCCGAAGGCTACGCTCGGCGGAAATTCAGGGTCTCGCCCTGCGCGCCCCCGCGCCACAGGTCGTTGCAGGCCTCGGCCATCCGGTCGAGGCCGTCGACCACCTCGCCCCAGACGATGCCGGGGACCCAGCCGACGTCTCCGTTGAGCAGTAGGTTGTTGCGTTCGTAGAAGAGGGCCAGGTCCACGACCGTGGCGCCCGCCTTGACGTCCGCGGCCGGTTCGTACCCATAGGACTGAGTGCCCAGCTGCGTCCCGTTGAAGGAGAAATAGCAGAGGTCGCCGGGAATCGGAGTGACTGTCGGATTTTCCAAGGGCGGCTCGCGGTCCGCGAAAGCCGGAAAGAGGGCGTAGATCTCATTGCGGGCGTACTTCGCGTGATAGACGTCTTCGCTGAGCGGAAGCGCCTCCCACACCGCCGCGCAGGTCACCGGGGCCCGGTCGTCGAGCAGCCTTGCCGTGCACTGAACTCCCCGCTTGGCGAGGGAGACTTCGATGAATCGGTCTGCCATGTTTCCCATGCTCCTCCCTGGGTCAAGAGGACAACGATTGCATCAGAGGCTGAAATTGGCCCGCATATCTTGCGTCACGGCGGGTAGCCGCGCGCCCATGGCTCCACCACTTGGGAACAACGAGGGATTCATCGGGAAAGCAGTCCGCCGCCGCTCCCTGCTCACCGGAGCGGGGATGGCGGCACTGGGGATGTTCGGGGGCGCGGCCTGCAGCCGGGTGCCGGAGGAAGGGAAGGTCGAGGGCGGAGATCTGCTGGACCGGCTGCGTGACGCCGGTGAGGTCAGGATCGGTGTCGCGGGCGAGGTCCCGTTCGGATATATCGACGAGAACGGCGAGGTGACCGGCGAGGCACCGGAAATCGCCAAGGTGATCTTCCCTCGCCTCGGTGTGCCCAAGGTCAAGGCGGTGCCCACCAAGTTCGGCGCGCTGATCCCCGGGTTGACCCAGGCGCGGCAGTTCGACGTGGTGTCGGCGGGCATGTACATCAGCCCGGTCCGCTGCGAGCAGGTGCTGTTCTCCGACCCCGACTACCTGATGCTCGACTCCTTCATCGTGAAGAAGGGCAATCCGCACGGGATCAAGAAATACGAGGACATCGTGAAGAAGGGCCTGAAGCTCGCGAGCGGCACGGCCTACGCGGAGATCGACACCGCCAAGAGGACCGGAGTGAAATCCGTCCTCGTGGTGCCCGACCAGGTGGCGGGCGCCGACGCCGTCGCGCTCGGCCGTGTCGACGCCTTCGCCGGGACCGCGGTCACCGTGCGCGACGTGGTCAAGGGCAACCCGAAGGTGGAGGCCTCGAAGCCCTTCCAGCCGATGGTGGACGGCGAACCGGTCTACGGGTCGGGGGGTTTCGCCTTCAGGCTGTCCGAGAAGAACCTGCGGGACGCCTTCAACAAGGAGCTGCTCAAGCTCAAGGAGAGCGGCGAACTGCTCAGGATCGTCAAGCCGTTCGGTTTCACCGAGACCGAGATGACTGATCTGACGGCCGCGAAGCTGTGTGCCCCTCCGAAGGGAGCCTCCTGATGATGTCGTCGCAGTTCTTCGAGAACTGGTTCCTGCCCGGTGTCTGGATCACCGTGCAGGTCACCCTCCTCAGCGCGGCCCTCGCCTTCGTGATCGCCTTCCCCATCGGGGTGCTTCGCACGTCCCGTCTCTGGATCGTGCGCTTCCTCGCCGGGATGTACTTCGAGATCTTCCGCAGCACCTCGTCGCTGGTCTTCATGTTCTGGATCGCGTTCACGGTGCCCATGCTGTTCCGGATCAGCTTCGAGCCTCTCTTCGCGGGTGTCATCGCCCTGGGCATCACCTACGGGGCGTACGGCTCCGAGATCGTGCGCGGCGCGCTCGCCGCGGTGCCGCCTGCTCAGCGCGAGGCGGGCATCGCCCTGAACTTCACGCCGACGCAGCGGCTGCGCCGCATCGAACTGCCGCAGGCCTGGCCCGAGATGCTGCCGCCCTTCAACAACCTGCTCATCGAGCTGCTCAAGGGCACGTCCCTCGTCTCCCTCATCGCGGTGGCCGACATGACCTTCGCCGGCGATCTGGTCCGTCTCGTCACCACCGACAGCGGGCCGATCTACACGCTGCTGCTCGGTCTGTACTTCGTATTCGCGTTCATCCTCACGCGCGGTATGCGGCTCCTTGAGCGGCATGCCAAGAAGGGCGTGGGGCAGGCTCCCGAGAAGCTGGGCCTGTTCAGTGGAGTGCGCTCCAAGTCGTCGATCGACGTCATCACCGGCGGGGGTGCCAAGTGAACTGGGACTGGCAGAACGTCGACGACTTCATGCCGCTCTTCTGGGACGGCGTGTGGATCACTCTCAAGGCGCTGCTCTTCGGCACCTTGATCGCCTTCTCGCTCGGCATGGTCTGGGCGATCGCGCAGCGGTCGGAGAAGAAGTGGCTCCGCTGGCCGGTGACGGTGTTCACCGAGTTCATCCGGAACACTCCGCTCCTGGTCCAGCTGTTCTTCCTCTTCTACGTGGTGCCGGAGTGGGGCCCGTCCATGTCCCCGCTCACCACGGGCATCGTCGGGCTCGGTCTGCACTACTCGACGTACACGTCCGAGGTGTACCGGGCAGGCATCGAGGGTGTCCCGGAAGGGCAGTGGGAGGCGGCCACCGCGCTCAGCCTCTCCAAGCAGCGCACCTGGACCTCGGTGATCCTGCCGCAGGCCGTGCGCCGGGTGATCCCCGCCCTCGGCAACTACGTGATCGTCATGCTGAAGGAGTCGCCGCAGCTGGCCGCCATCGGCGCGCTCGACATGCTGGGCGAGGCCCAGGGATTCAGCCAGGCGACCTTCACGTACGAGGCGATCAGCATCGTCGGTATCGCCTTCATCGTCATCGCCTACCCGGCCTCTCTTCTTCTGCGAGTTTTGGAGCGTCGTCTTGTCCGCTGACAGCAGCACTTCCCAGGAAACCCCCAACCCGGCCGTCGACGGCAGCGAGCTGATCCGCTTCGACAAGGTGGTCAAGCGCTACGGGTCCAACACGGTCCTCGACCAGCTGGACTTCTCCGTGGACTCCGGCAAGCACGTCACCCTGATCGGCCCGTCGGGATCCGGCAAGACCACGATCCTGCGCCTCCTGATGACCCTGGTGAAGCCCGATGAGGGCACCATCAAGGTGGGCGGCAACTACCTCATGCACGAGGAGAAGAACGGCAAGATCGTCCCCGCGGGCGAGAAGCACATCCGGGAGGTCCGCAAGAACATCGGGATGGTCTTCCAGCAGTTCAACCTCTTCCCGAACATGAAGGTCCTGCGCAACATCATGGAGGCGCCGGTCAGCGTCCTCGGCCTGCCCAAGGACGAGGCGGAGCAGCGGGCGCGTGAGCTGCTCGACCTGGTCGGCCTCGGCGACCGCTGCGACGCGTACCCGACGCAGCTCTCCGGTGGCCAGCAGCAGCGGGTCGCCATCGCGCGCGCCCTCGCGATGCGCCCGCAGGTGCTGCTGCTCGACGAGGTGACGTCCGCGCTCGACCCGGAGCTGGTGGCGGGCGTGCTCGACGTCCTTCGCGACATCGCGCACACCACGGACATCACGATGCTCTGTGTGACCCACGAGATGAACTTCGCCCGGGACATCTCGGACCAGGTCCTCATGTTCGACTCGGGTCGGGTCATCGAGTCCGGTTCGCCGGAGAAGATCTTCACCGAGCCGGAGCACGAGCGGACGAGGGAGTTCCTCAGCGCGGTGCTGTAGAGCGCCGCTCACCCAGTGGCAAGGAAGATCAGGACGAGGCGGGGCCGTGGCGTGCTGTCACGACCCCGCCTCGTCCCCGCCTCGTCCGGCCTTGTGGCCAGTCCCGCAGATACGGGGGAAGCCACGGGAGGTCTCGCCCACTGGGTCATGACTTTGGCATATGCCAGAGTGGCGCGTTCCTGCTGGAAGGGCCACAAGGCGCCGCCAATCTCGTCAACAGCCGCTCCATTTCGGCCCCTTGGCGGCTATCGTGGACGGAGCCCAGCTGTCCGGAACCGTTCCACGCAGGGGGAAGCCGTGGCGCTGAAGCACGAGTCGGCCACGCCGCATCATTCGGTGCAGAGCGCCCTGCGGGTGCTTGAGATAGTCGCCGGGCGGAGCTCCGGGGTGACCGACACCGAACTCGCCCGCCAGACGAAGCTGCCCACGCCCCAGCTCGCCGCCCTGCTGCGTATGCTGCGCCGCGAGGCGTACGTCCAGCAGCTGGCCGACGGTGCGTACGTCACCGGCGCGTCCCTCACCCGGCTCGGCTCGGCCCACCGGCGCGCGCAGGACCTCCGGGAGAAGCTCAAGCTGACCCTCGACGAACTGCGCGACTCGATCGGCGCGGCCGTCTACATCAGCCGGTACGAGGACGGCGAAATCAAGATCACCGACTTCGCGGACGGCCCCCGCACCCCGAAGGTCAACGAGTGGGTGGACTTCCGCTCCTCCGCGCACGCCAGCGCGGTCGGCAAGAGCCTGCTGACCCAGCTCGACCTGAACGGGCGCAGGGACCACCTCTCCCGCCACAAGATGGCCAGGCTCACCTCGCGGACGATCACGAACGAACGCGTCCTCCTGAACCGCCTCGCCGCCCAGCCCGCCACGGTTCCGGTGCTCGACCTCCAGGAGTACGCGGTCGGCACGGTCTGCGCCGCCGTCCCGATCACCGCGGGCTCCGCGGTCGGCTGCCTCGCCCTTTCCCTGCCGGTGGAGCACGCGCACCGGCTGCGGGAAGCGGCAGAGACGCTGAACCGCGGGGCGGCGCCGGTGCTGCTCTCGCTGGCGATCTAGAAGCAGGCTCCAGGGGTGCTCGGCCGCGGTCCGGAGCACCCTCCGAGACCAGGTATTATTGTCGAGTCAACAGGCGCCGTTAGCTCAGTTGGTTAGAGCAGCTGACTCTTAATCAGCGGGTCCGGGGTTCGAGTCCCTGACGGCGCACAGACAGTGAGAAGCCCTCCGCGGAAGCGGGGGGCTTCTTTCGTTTCGCGGGAATCCCCGGGATGCGGGAGGCGTGGCTGGAGACCGGTGATCATCGCGTCGCCGTTGTCGAGGGGCTCCGGCGGTCGGGGCGAGTCGTGAGCTGTGCGGCGCTGTTGCTCGCCATCGTCTTCGGCGGTTTCATGACCGGTGGCTTCTCGCCGATCCTGCAGATCGGGCTCGGTCTGACGCTCGCCGTCCTCATCGACGCGACCGTGGTCCGGATGTTCCTCGTACCGGCGACGATGACGCTTCTCGGCCGTCGTGCCTGGTGGGCGCCGCCGTTGCTGCGGAAGATCCATCAGCGGTACGGGCTCCGCGATGCGGCGGCCGACGCCCCCGTACCGGTCAGGCCAGCACCACCCAGTCCATGAGCAGCGCGGCCACCAGGCCGACCGCGAGGAGATAGCTGCCCAGCCGGGTCCGTCCTCGACGGCTGAGTTCGATCACCAGGCCGCAGAGGACGAGCAGTAGCCCGTACACCCCCACGACCAGGACGGACGAGCGGCTCGCCAGGCGTACGGCGAGCACTGCGGCCGCCGCGGCCATCAGCAACGATGCCGCGGCGATCCGTATGCGCCGGGCCTGGCGCGGGGTGAGTCCTGCCCTTGTCTGGTCTGACGTGCTCATGGTTCTGGATCGTAATCGACCATACCGGTGGCCAGTGCAAGGATCGGCGGGGTCGGGTGGGGGAACAGGCTCCCGGCAGACTTCGCTCACGCCCCCGGCAGCAGCTCCTCCCGCCCCTGGGCCCGGTACCGGGCCCGCAGCTCGTCCAGGTCGGCGGGGGTCAGACGGCGGTAGGACCCCGCCCCGGGCACCGGCACCCACCACACCGGGTCCCCGCATTGGAACCCCGCCCTCCGCAAAGCCCCCCGCGCCACCTTGTTCGTCGCCGTTACCGGCATCTCCCCCACCACCCGTACGTAGGCAGGGGCCATCTTCGTACCCAAGTCCGGTTGGGAGAGGAGGAATTCCGCGAAGGCCAAGGGGTCGAAAGCGACCCCGGGGGGAGGTGCGACCGCCGCCATCACCTGATCCCCCGCCACCGGATCCGGCACCGCGTAGACCGCCACCGCAGCCGCCCCCTCCCACCGCGCGAGGATGCTCTCGATCATCGCGGCGGCGAGGTTCTCGCTGTCCACGCGGAGCCTGTCATCCGTGCGGCCCGCGAAGTAGAGGTAGCCCTCCGCGTCCCGGTAGAAGAGGTCTCCCGTCCAGTACCAGCCGCCCTGGAGCCGCGCCGCGTCCGCCTCCGTATTGCGCCAGTACCCCTCGAAAGGGCTCCGGCCCTTGTTCACCAACTCCCCTATCGCGACATCCCCGTTCAGGAGCCTGCCGTCCGCCGTGAACGCGGCCGGCGGGCAGCTCCGGCGCGTCCCCGGGTCCACCACCGCCAGGTCGTCACCCGGCGCCGCCCGCCCGATCGCCCCGGACGGAGTCCCCGGCGTCCGCTGGATCGCCGCCCCGCCCTCCGAAGACCCGTAACCCTCCACGAGCCGTACCCCGAACCGTTTCTCGAACCGCGCCGCGTCCACCGCCCCGGCCTCCGTGCCGAAGCCCATCCTGAGGGGGTTCTCGGTGTCGTCGGGACCCTCGGGCGTCGCCAGGACGTACTGCACCGCCCGGCCCACGTACGTGAAGTACGTCGCCCCGTAGGTCCGTACGTCCGCAAGGAAGGCGGAGGCCGAGAAGCGGCCGCGCAGCGCCACCCCCGCACCGGCCGCCAACGCGGGCGCCCAGTCCGCGATCACCGCGTTGCCGTGGAACATGGGCATACAGATGTAGTGGATGTCCGCCTTGCCCAGCTGGAAGTGGGTGATCAGGGACTGGCCCGCCGCTGCCAGGCGGCCCTGGGTGCAGATGGCCGCCTTGGGCGCCCCCGTAGAGCCCGAGGTGAAGTAGAGGAGCATCCGGCTGGAGGGGGTCGCGGTTCGCGATATGTGTGGGTGCGCGTCCGCGTAGGGGGCCAGCAGCTCGGCGTATGCGTCTGTGTCCGTCACCAGGATTCGTACGCCGGGGAGTTGTATGCCGTCCAAGAGCGGCAGGTGCGCCTTTTCCGTTATCAGGATCGCGCAGTCCGTGTGCGTGATGTCCCGCGCCAGTTCCGCGCCCCTGCGCGTCGGGTTGATGCCCGCCACCGCCACCCCGGCCAGCGCGGCAGCGCTCAACCAGAGGGGGTATTCAGGGGTGTTGTCGAGCAGCACGCCGATGTGCGGCTCGACCCCGGCCGGCAGCAGGTCGGCCAGCAGCGCCGCTCTCGCCGCCGCGCCCGATGCGACCTGGTGGTGCGTCAGCTCCCCCTGCTCGAAGTGCAGTCCGGGACGGTGGTCGCCCCAGCGTGCCTGTACGAGTTCCGCGACGGTACTCCCGGTGGCCTTCATGGCCGCGCACCATAATTGATGGGCCGTCAGATAGGGAGGTCTACGGGAAGTCCGAGCTCGACATGTCGTTCGCCGTCACCAAGAAGAAGACGCAGAAAGCCAGCATGACGCCGAAGAAGCACAGCAGGCCTATCGTGCTCGCCGCATTCTTGACCGGGCTCGGCGCGTGCGCCGTCGCCCTCTCGGGGCGCTCCGCCGTGTAGTGCACGGTGACGAAATCGCCCTCGATCGTCGTCGCGGGGCCGTTCTCCTCCTCGAAGCGGACGGGGCGGCCCGCCGCGGACGGCGTGAACTCGTAGACGTGGTGCAGCGTGGTGGTGGTGTGGCTGCTGTCGTTGCGGCTGCTCGTGGTGGTGTACGTGCGCAGGCAGCGCGCCTCCGCCGTCAGGCCGCTCGACCACGCGCTCCGTAGCTCCAGGGAACGCCTGATCACCTTTACCGCCATCGCGATCACCGCCGCGGCGATCAGCACCGGTACCGCGACGAACATGAACTCCATGGTTGTCCCCCGACATTCTGTTGCTCCGCGCACGCCGTCCTGGTCGTGGACGGCGTGCGCAGAACCTACCCGCGGGGAGGGCTGTGGAGCCTCAAGCCCTGCTCAGAACTTGACGTCCGAGCAGGCGTAGAACGCGTTCGACGTGTCGGCGACCGTCCACACCGCGACGATCACATGGTGTCCGCTTCTGCCACCGGGGATCGTCCCGGAGTGCGAGAGCGTGGCGGGCGGCTGCTGGCCGTTGTAGGGGACGTCGAGGAACGGGGCGGTGTCGAGCGCGGCCCGGGTCACCGCCTTGCTCTCGTCCCAGCCCTGCTTGGTTATGTAGTACTTGAAGTCCGTAGTGCGGTGGCGTGCCGTGAACTGCCAGCGGAAGGTGTAGTTCTGACCGGCGCCGACACTCGTCGTCGGCCAGGCACCGCCGCCCGGCGCCTTCGGCTGGTTGAGCGAGTCGAAGCCGCCGTTGCCCGCCGAGCAGATCTTGCCGTCGGCAGGTCCTGCCGCCGGGAAACCTTTGGGGCCCTCGACGCTCTGGGGTTCGTACTGGATGGAACCGCAGCCGCTCACCGTGCCGTTGGCACAGTTGATCTGGCGGCTTGCCGGTAGGTCGGTGTAGCCGTGACTGCTCGCGCCACCGGACGAGAGCGCGAAGGCCCCGACCGTGGTGACGCCGAGCATGGCCGCGTACATCTTCTTGTTTCGCATGCTGCCGCTCCAGGGGGACGTGGGGATTCCGTGAGCTGTGCGCGCGCCTGCCGTGGTGAGTACTGCGGTCTAGACCAAGGCAAGATTATGGGCGGTAGTTGAACATGTCCATACCAATAGTGGAGAGGATCCGGCCGCATCGGTGGCTCGATTTCTCCACCAGACCGCCGTTGGGGGTGTCGTTCTCCGCCACCCACTCGGCCGCCCCGTCAGGGGATTGGCCTCCTGCCAACTGCCGCTCGATCAGCCTCAGTTGGCGTACCTCCGCTGGTGCCCCCACGTACCAGCACTCCGCCATCAGCTGTCGCGCCTCGCGCCAGCCGGGCAGATCGCAGGCGAGATAGTTCCCCTCGGTGACGACAAGGCGGGCGGTCGGCGGGACGCGGTGCCGGGCCGCCACCGGCTCGTGCAGGGTGCGGTCGTAATCGGGTACGTAGATGTCGTGGGCGGTGTCGGTCAGGACCCGGGTGAGCAGTGCGACGTATCCCCTGACGTCGAAGCTCGGCTCCGAGCCCTTGCGGGAGGTCAGGGACAGCCTCTCCAACTGGGCGTTCGAGAGGTGGAATCCGTCGAGCGGCAGATACGCGGCGCCCTCGCCGGCCGCCTCCACCAGCGCCCGCGCGAGCGTCGACTTGCCCGCACCCGGCGGCCCCGCGATCCCGATGAGGGTGCGGGGCCGGTTCGCTGTCAGATTCCAGGCGTCCCTGGCGAGGGTCGCGAGGGTGGGAGTGGGGGCAGGGGGTGTTTCGTGGTCATCGGTCTCCATGGCCCGTATAGAACGCCACCGTCAGGTCCTTGACCAAGGCCTTGCGCTCGTAGTCGTCGAGCTCGACCAGGCCGCGCGTCGTCAGCCGGGCCACCGTGTCCTCCACGGAGTCCACCACCG
The DNA here is from genome assembly GCF_043200235.1 of Streptomyces sp. NPDC048441. Taxonomy (NCBI): domain Bacteria; kingdom Bacillati; phylum Actinomycetota; class Actinomycetes; order Kitasatosporales; family Streptomycetaceae; genus Streptomyces; species Streptomyces sp. NPDC048441. The sequence goes on along the minus strand of NZ_JBICXM010000001.1, from coordinate 188,994 downwards.
AGGTCAGCACGCTGTCGCGGTGCCGCGCGTCCAGTGCGGCGACCCGGCGCAGGCGCATGGTGTCGGCGATCTCGGGGGCGTACTCGATGCGGGTCGGCTGGGCCGAGAAGATCTCGATGCCGACCGGATCGACCTCCGCGGCGACCATCCGGGTCAGCATGTCGCCGACCGCGTCCGCGTCGCGCAGGGTCGGGGTGTCGTCGTGGAAGGCGTCGGCGGGCAGCCGGGACAGGACGCGTGCCGTCGCCGCCTCGACGCACTCACGCAGATACTCCTGGTGGTCGGCGACCCCGAGCGTCGCCCGCGCCGCGTCCTTGACCCGCCATACGACGAGGACGACGACCCGCAGCGCGACCCCGCCCCGGTCCACCGCGGGCATCGGCTCGCTGCGCCAGTGGCGGAGGCGTACGTCGACGCGGCGGCGCAGGAGGAGCGGGTTGACCCACATCAGACCGGTGCGGCGGACGCTGCCCCGATAGCGGCCGAAGAGTGTCAGCACCCACGCCTTGCCGACCCTGCCGCGGGCCAGCCCTCCGAACCCGAAAAGGGCGAGGGCCCCCGACCCCGCGAGCGAGGCCCATTGTGCGAGGCCGAGACCCGCGTACGCGTCGTACCCCTCATATCCGTCGGCCCCGGGCAGCCGCACCGCCAACGGCTCGGGCAGCACCCCCGCCCACCACAGCGCGGCCGTGCACCCGGCGGCGCCCGCGACCCCGCCGAGCACCCCGACCGCGCCCGGCAGCACACGCGCGGGGCGCTCGCCGAGCGACGGATCGACGACGGGCACGGGCCGGGCGGACGGCGCCGCCACGGACCGCCGCGTGGTGCGCGGCTGCTCGCCCGTGCCCTGCCTGCGCCGCACCACGGCGGGTGCGAGGGCGACTCCGGGGTCGCCGGGATCGTCACGGAAGAGCAGATGGATGGGGATCTCGGTGGTCGCCTCGTTCTGGATCAGGCGGGGCGGCCGTGGGGCGGTGTCCGGAGGCTCGTCCGGCTGCGGGGCGGCCTCTGGCCGTGGTGTCGTCGCGCTCATCCGTTCCTCCGTGGTCATGAGAACAACCGCCGCCAGGTCTCGGGGCCCGGATACCCGTCGGCCGCCGCGCCCCGCCAGCCCTGCGCCCGCTGGAACGCCTCGACGTTGCGGCGGTCGCTCTCGCTCCAGCGAGGGCCAGGACCCTGGGCGTAGTGCTTGCCGAAGCCCTTCTTCACCAGCTGTCTGCCGAGCTTCTCGACGGCCGGGCTTGATCGGCCCGGACGGAACACCGCACTGCCGGGGTACACGGGCGCCCTGCCGTGGGTGCCGCCCGCGCCCGCTCCGGCGCGCGGGATGTCGCGGCCCTTGCCCGTCATCAGGTACGACCAGGTCGTGGGGCCCGGCAGACCGTCCGCGTTCGCGCCGGTCCAGCCCTGCGCCCGCTGGAACGCCTGCGTGGCCCTGCGGTCCGCGTCGCTCCAGCGCGGTCCCGGACCGGTCTTGTAGAAGCGGGCGCCGCCCCGGCCGACCAGTGCCTTGCCGAGCTGGGTGACGTACTTGCTGTCGGCCCCCGGACCGAACGAACCGGCACCGGGGTAGCGCGTCCCCGTGCTCGGACCCGAGCCGCCGGGGACACCGCCCTTCACTCCCTTGAAGCGGTACGGCAGATAGCGGCTCCCATTGCTCCAATAGGCATAGGGAGTCGTCTGCACACGGGCATGCGGGCGGGTCTGTTCGTACGCGGTGTATTGCGTGTGCGACGAGTCCGTCCAGCCACCGAAAATCGTCACATGCGAACCCTTCTCGGGGTTCTCCGGATTGTGGAAGAGAAGGATGTCGCCGGGTTGGAGCTGGCTCTTCGTAATGCGGACGGCATACGAGGAGAGGCTTCCCGTCCATTCATTGCCGCCGAGATTCCAGGCCATCGAGACAAAGCCCGAGCAGTCCTGCCGGTAACCGTCTGGGCCGTACGTGTCCATGTTGTACGGCACCTTCGCCGCGACCCACTTCTTGGCGCGGGCGAGGATCGCGGCCCGCGTCGTCGGCCGCACCGCCTGCCCCGCCGCGGGCCCCGGAGCTCCCGGCTCGCCCGGCGCTCCGTTCAGCGCACTGGTGCCACCCTGCGGGCCGGGCCCCGGCCCCTCGTCCGAGGGGAGCCAGGGTGACGTGCCCGGTGGTCGCACCGGGTGGTGGCCCGGACCGGCCGAGCCAGTCGCACCGGCCGTCCCAGTCGCACCCGCCGCCGTGGCCGGAAGAACCTGGCCGCCGCCGAACACCGTGCCCGCCGCCGCTGCCAGGACCAGCGCCCGCCGCGCGCCGTGCGCCGCCGGGTGGCCGCCCTGCCGTACGGGGAGTGCGTGGGTCATGGCTCGTCGCCAGTGAATACATCCGGCGCAGTCGCAGTCGCTCTCGGGGTCGAATTCCTCGAATACCGGAGCACCCTCCATGCGATTCCCCTCACACACCGAAAAAGAATGCCTGTGTCCCATCTGCACAGTCGTCAGCTTCTCAACTGTCGGGCGATATCGCATGTTGACGGTCCGAATGATGGATCCGCCCGCATTCGCCTCCGCTTCACCTCCGCGCCACCCGCCCCGACTCGCCCCGGACAATGCCCCGCAGCACGCCGGCGGACCGCCCGGTGGTCCGGAGCACCTGTCCGCGTCCGGTAGAGTTCTCCAGGTCAGCGCGCGCCGTTAGCTCAGTTGGTTAGAGCAGCTGACTCTTAATCAGCGGGTCCGGGGTTCGAGTCCCTGACGGCGCACAGACAGCGAAAGCCCTCCGTTCACGCGGGGGGCTTTCGTCATGCCACCACCGGCGCGGGTACCGCTAACGTTGCGCCATGGCGCGCGACATTCAGGAGCGGATCAAGAAACTCATCATCGACCAGCGGCTGCCCTCCGGAGCCTCCCTGCCCACCGAGCCCGAGCTGATGGAACGCCTCGGCGTCAGTCGGAACTCCGTGCGAGAGGCCCTCAAGGCACTCCAGGCGATGGGGATCGTGGAGATCCGGCATGGTTTCGGCACATATGTCGGACCCATGTCGATGGCCCCCATGATCGAGGGGCTCACGTTCCGCACGGTGGCAGGGCACTACCGCGGCGAGGACAGTCTGCTCCAGCTCCTTGAGCTGCGGGAGGCCGTGGAGACCGGACTCATCGCGCGCCTCGCGGGCCGCATCCCCGCTCAAGATCTGGCCGAACTCGATGCCCTCGTCGACCGGATGGACGCCGAAGCGGCGTCCAGCGACGGCCAGATCGATCGGTCTGGCGCGGTTCACACCGAAACCGACCGCGCATTTCACGCCACTCTCTACCGCTGCCTGCGCAATCCGCTGCTCGGCGAAGTCCTCGAGGCCTTCTGGGACGCCTTCCACAAGGTACGTACCGATCTGGTGGACGTACCGCAGGATCCGAAGGTCACCTGCCACCAGCACCGCGAGATCCTCGACGCGGTCCGGTCCGGCGATGTGCTCCGGGCCGAGCGGGCGATACGGGAACACTTCGGTAATATTCGAACGCGATTGACTGCTCCTGCCCCAACAGGCAACTAAAATCGCTCGTATGACCGGTAAACACCTTGTTTCGCTCTTGCGATCATGGCTAGGGGCGTAGAACCTTGTGCTGGAGCCATTGGCTCTCATGAGGCAGACGGTGCGGGGCAGTTGGGGGGCCTGGCCGTCGCCCGCGGGGGAGGGGCGGGGGCCCCGTTCACGAACAGATGCCGAGGGGGCATCATGCAACCGGAAGGTAGCTGTTCCATGTCTAAGGGGACGGGGACCTGCCACTGATGCGCCCGTGAAGGTCGAGGGGGATCCGACCGGGCGGAAGGACCAACGAACACGCGGGCGACCGCGTGCGGGGGGATGACTCATGACGTCGACGCCGACGGGCGCCCGGCCGAACGACCCGTCAGAGACGACTCAGCTGCGGGTGCCATCGCACCGGACTGGGGGTTTCCGGCGTATCAAAAAAGCGCTGCCGAAATACGACTACGAGCACTACAGCCGTCTCGCGGGACCGCTCACACAGCCCGATCCGAACAAGCCGTACAAGGTGCAGTACCGCTCCCTGCTCTCGCAGGAGCCGCACCGGATCCGGGCCGCCCTGATGCTGGGCGCGGCGCCGCTGCTCTCGCTCGTGCTGCTCGCCTGGCTGCTCCAGCCGACGCACTGGACGAAGCGCGACTATGTCGCCAACGACTGGCTGCCGACGCTCGACATCGTCATGCTCATATCCATCGGCCTGATCGAGTTCTTCCGCTGCATGAACGTGCTCTCGAACGCGCACGCCACGCTCGTCGCCCGTGACCCGATACCCGTGGTGCCCGAGACCGGCACCCGTGTGGCCTTCCTCACCTCCTTCGTGCCCGGCAAGGAACCGCTGGAGATGGTGACGAAGACGCTGGAGGCGGCCGTCAAGATCCGGCACCGCGGCCTGATGCACGTCTGGCTCCTCGACGAGGGCGACGACCCCGCCGTCAAGGAGGTCTGCCGGCGGCTCGGCGTGCACCACTTCTCCCGCAAGGGCGTGGCGAAGTGGAACATGAGCAAGGGCCCGCACCGCGCCAAGACCAAGCACGGCAACTACAACGCCTGGCTGGACGCGCACGGCAGCGACTACGACTACTTCGCATCGGTCGACACCGACCATGTCCCGATGCCCAACTACCTCGAGCGGATGCTCGGCTTCTTCCGCGACGAGAACGTCGGCTTCGTCATCGGCCCGCAGGTCTACGGCAACTACGACAACTTCATCACCAAGGCAGCCGAGTCCCAGCAGTTCCTCTTCCACGCCCTGATCCAGCGCGCGGGCAACGCCTACGGCTCCCCCATGTTCGTCGGCACGAGCAACGCCGTACGCATCAGCGCCCTGAAGCAGATCGGCGGTCTGTACGACTCGATCACCGAGGACATGGCGACGGGCTTCGAGATCCACCGCGCCACGAACCCGAAGACGGGCAAGAAGTGGAAGTCGGTCTACACGCCGGACGTGCTCGCGGTCGGTGAAGGTCCCAACGCCTGGACGGACTTCTTCACGCAGCAGCTGCGGTGGTCGCGCGGGACGTACGAGACCATCCTGAAGCAGTTCTGGAAGGCGCCGTTCTCGCTGCCTCCGGGGCGGTTCTTCAACTACACGATGATGGTCATCTTCTACCCGATGTCCGCCATGAACTGGATCCTGGCCGCGCTCTCCTGCGCGCTGTTCCTCGGCATGGGCGCATCGGGCGTGAACATCGACCCGACGATCTGGCTGATGCTGTACGGCAACGCGTCGGCGCTCCAGATCGGCCTCTACATCTGGAACCGCCGCCACAACGTCTCGCCGCACGAGCCCGAGGGCTCCGGCGGTATCGCGGGCATGGTGATGTCGGCGCTGTCCGCGCCGGTCTACGCACGCTCGCTGCTCGACGCCGTACTGCGTCGCAAGAGCAAGTTCGTGGTGACCCCCAAGGGCGATTCGGCAAGCCCGGACACCTTGTTCGGCACGTTCCGGATCCACCTGTTCTTCATCCTGGTCTTCTGCGGTTCGATGGTCGCCGCGTTCATGTTCGACCACGTCCACCCGGCGATGATCACCTGGGCCACGTTCGCCCTCCTCATCACGGCCGCGCCGATCTTCGCGTGGCGGTGGGGTATGCGGCAGGACAAGAAGAAGCGCAAGTCGAACCGGGGCCAGGGCCCTTCGGGGCCGCCGTCAGGCGGTGGGGACCCGATGGTGCCGCAGCAGCGCGACGGTGAAGACGCCACGACCCAGCTGCCGCAGGTGCCCGGGGCGCCCCAGGCACCGCACGCGCCGCAGCAGAAGCCCAGCTGGGCCTCGAACGACCAGACCATGCAGATCGCCCTTGGGGGACGTAAGAAATGAAAGACCGTTCCAGCCGCCGCCGCGCCCGCCGCATCGCGATAGGCGCGGCGGTGGTCATAGCGCTGGCCGGGATGAACGGCCCGTGGCTGTGGCGCGTGGGGTCGGAGAAGTACCACGACTACAAGATCAACAAGCCGGAGTACAAGGCCGACAACGGCCACTGGCAGGTCGTGAACTTCCCCGAGGAGTACCGCCAGAACACCATCCACGCGGCGCTCCTCCACACGGGCAAGATCCTCCTGGTCGCCGGGTCCGGCAACAACCAGAAGAACTTCGACGCCAAGAAGTTCGACACCCGCCTGTGGGACCCGGTCAAGAACACCATCAAGAAGATCAAGACACCCGTCGACCTCTTCTGCACCGGCCACACCCAGCTCGCCAACGGCAATCTCCTCATCGCGGGCGGCACCCAGCGCTACGAGAAGCTCAAGGGCGACACCACCAAGGCCGGCGGCCTGATGGTGGTGCACAACGAAGACCCGGACAATCCGATCACGCTGCCGTCGGGCACGCGGTTCACCGGCAAGAAGAACGGCAAGACGTTCGTCTCCAAGGACCCGGTGGTCATCGAGCGCGCGAAGAAGGTCTTCGACAAGGCGACCGGCGCGTTCGTCCGCAACGAACCCGGCCTCGGCCGCGTCTACGTCGAGGCGCAGAGGAGCGGCACGAAGCACGAGACGGGCACGCAGGACAACTACCGCGTGCAGGGCCTCAAGGGCTCGGCGACGCGCAACACGTACGGCATCGCGCAGAAGCTCGCCCTGGACAAGAAGGACTTCCAGGGGATCAAGGACACCTTCGAGTTCGACCCGGTCGCCGAGAAGTACATCAAGGTCGACCCGATGAACGAGGCCCGCTGGTACCCCACGCTGACCACGCTCTCGGACGGCAAGGTCCTCAGCCTCTCCGGCCTCGACGAGATCGGCCAGCTGGTCCCCGGCAAGAACGAGCTGTACGACCCGAAGACCAAGAAGTGGACGTACACCAAGCAGAAGCGGCAGTTCCCGACCTACCCCGCCGTGTTCCAGCTGGAGAGCGGCAGGCTCTTCTACTCCGGTTCGAACGCGGGCTACGGCCCTGACGACGTCGGCCGCAAGCCCGGCACCTGGGACCTGGAGGAGAAGGGCAGCTGGAAGGGGATTCCGGGGATGAGCGACCCGAACCTCCTGGAGACCTCCAACACGGTCGAACTGCCGCCCGCGCAGGACCAGAAGTACATGGTGGTCGGCGGCGGCGGTGTCGGCGAGTCCAAGAACTCCAGCAAGAAGACCCGCATCGTCGACCTCAAGGACGACAACCCGAAGTTCGTGGACGGGCCCGAGCTGGAGAAGGGCACGCGCTACCCGCAGGCCTCGACCCTGCCCGACGACTCGGTGCTCATATCCGGCGGCTCCGAGGACTACCGCGGGCGCGGTGACTCGAACATCAAGCAGGCGCGGATCTACGACGCCAAGACGGGCAACATGAAGCAGGTCGCGGACCCGGAGGTCGGCCGCAACTACCACTCGGGCTCGATCCTGCTTCCCGACGGCCGCGTGATGTTCTTCGGCTCCGACTCGCTCTACTCCGACAAGGCCAACACCAAGCCCGGCGAGTTCGAGCAGCGCATCGAGATCTACACCCCGCCGTACCTGTACCAGGGGTCGCAGCCCACGCTCAGCGACGGTCCCAAGGAGATCAAGCGGGGCGGCTCCGGGACGTTCAAGACGCAGCACGCCTCGTCCATCAAGACGGCCCGCCTGATGAGGCCGAGCGCGTCGACGCATGTGACGGACATCGACCAGACGTCTGTGGCCCTGGACTTGAAGAAGTCCGCGGATGGCGTCACGGTGACGATCCCGCGGGAGCGGAGCCTGGTGGAGTCGGGCTGGTACATGCTCTTCGTCACGGACGATCAGGGCACGCCCAGTAAGGCCCAGTGGGTGCACGTGCCGTAAGGAGCGCCCCATAAGGGGCGCGGGGCTGTGACATGTGCGGCTCCGCCGCGGGGCGCGCTCAGCGCGCGAAAAGCCGCAGTCGCGTCTGCTCAGTAACTCGGCAGACGCGACTGCGGCTTTTCTGTGGTTGCTCGCGCAGTTCCCCGCGCCCCCTACGGGGCGCTGTTACTTGGCGGCCTCCGCCAGCTTCAGCGCGTACTCGGGCCACCAAGCCCCCGCCTTGGGCCCACCGCGACAGGTCCCGTCGGACTCACCAGGTCGCTTGACCCAGAGGTACGCGTCGACAAGCGGGTCGCCCGTTTTCGTGGTCGGCGTCTCGCCCAGCGCCCGGCCAGGGGGATTGCACCAGGTGTCCTTGCCCTTGGTGTACGGCCCGTTGCCATTGCGCGCCGTGTCGATGACGAACGGCTTGTTGCCGATCTTCGCCGACAGCTTCTTGCCGAACTCCGTACTCGCCTCGGTGCTCTGGAAGTTGGAGACGTTCACCGAGAAGCCGTCGGCCTGCTCGACGCCCGACCACTTCAGGGGCTCCCAGAGCGAGTCGGGGTTCTTCCAGCCCGCGTTGCCCGCGTCCAGGTACACCTTCGTGTTCTTCAGGGACTTGAGCTTCCCGATGGCGCCCTTGAGGAGGTCGTACCGCTCCTCGTGGAACTCCTCCGGCGTGCAGTTGTCGACCATGTGGAGCACCGCGTCCGGCTCCAGGATGACCGTGGCGCCGCGGTCGCCGATACCCGCGGCGACCTGGTCGATGAACTTCCGGTACTCGTTGCCGTCGGCCGCGCCACCGCCCGAGTACTGACCGCAGTCGCGGTGCGGGATGTTGTAGACGACCAGGAGCGCGTCGCGGTTCGCCTTCTCCGCGGCCTCGGTGAAGCCGCGCGCCTGGTCCTCCGCGTTCTCCGGGATGATCCATTCCGGGACCGGCTGTTCGGCGATCTTGCGGATCAGCTCCGCGTCGTCCTTCTTGCCGTCCTTCTCGTACGAGGTGACCTGCTTGGCGGCGTTCCCGTCCGGGTTGACCCAGTACGGGTCGGTGCCCTTCGGCTGCTGTTTGATCGGCTGACCCGACGACTCGTCGCCGTCCTTGCCGTCACCCGAGGAGCACCCCGCCAGCAACAGCGCCGCCCCCGCAAACGCCGCCGCAGCCTTCACCCCCCGGCCCGCGATTCGATGACCGCGGCCGGTGCCTTTGTGGTACATCCACTCCCCCTTGGGTGCACTGTCCGATTCTCAATCCTGACATACGCACTCCCAGCCCACGAGGCCCGCCCGTCCGCAGCGGAGACCTGTAGAAGAGCTGTTACAGCTTGGTGCCCGGGGGTAGGCGCCCCTGCGCGGGGAAGCACTCCCGGGGAGGAGATCATGCGGGATCGCACCTCTGAATTGCGGCTGGCCGAAGTCCTGATGGAGGCCACCAACACACTCGCCGACGACTTCGACCCCGAGCGGCACCTGAGCCGCGTCGCGGGCCACTGCGTGGAGCTGCTCGACGCGTCCGCAACCGGAGTCATGTTCAAAGGACCGGGCACCTCTCCCGTCGCCGTCGGCGGCCACCCCCCGGATCTCGCACTCGACCTCCTCGCGGCCCAACAGAGCGGCGGGCCCTGCGTGGAGAGCCTCGGCACGGGCAGGACCGTGCCGCCGGTCCTGCTCACGGAGCCCGAACCCGCCGGGCGCTGGCCGGAGTTCACGGAGGTCGCCCGGACCCACGGCATCGCGGTGACCTACGCGGTTCCGCTGCGGCGGCACGATGACCTCCTCGGCGCGCTCAACGTCTTCGTACCCGGGACATCTCAGGGCCCGTACGCCGAGGGCGAGTTGCTCCTGGCGCAGGCGATCGCCGACGCCATCGCGGTGGGTCTGCACAATTTCCACACCTACTCGGAGTATCGGACCCTCACCACACAGCTACAGGGCGCTCTGACCAGCCGAATCCGCATCGAACAGGCCAAAGGCATACTCGCCGAGCGCCGGCACACGAGTGTGGACGAGGCATTCGACGTGCTGCGGCGGTACGCACGCAGGGAACGCCTGCTCATAGACCTTGTGGCCACCGAAGTGATCAAGGGATCGATCGACGACAAGACGCTGCGCGGCAGTTGACCAGCAGTTGGTCCGAACCTTCCCGATGGCTCTCCCGGCGACCGTCGCCACCTGGGGAGATCACACAGGGGCAAGAGATCGCGACTTGGCGTCAATCCACCTCTAGGCTCCAGCGCTCATCCGTTCTAGAGTCGTCACAACGGCCCAAGCCCCCGGCCTGATCGACCAACCCGCATTGCGGGGTTGGCCATCGAACCTCCCGCGCCGGCGCCGGGTTACTCCCGCAGCTCGTGCGCGCGCGGTCGAGGACCAGCCCGGTCGACGGCTCCGGGGGGAGCGGGCCGCCGACCGGGCATGGTTGCCTGGAGGCACTGTTGACAGTGCCCATGACCAGCTGGGACTCTCCGGGACGACAAGTCCATACATTGAGGCGACGGTTGACAGGAACCCGGTGCGATTCCGGGGCGGTCCCGCCACTGTGACCACACACCGCGAGGCGTGCGGAAGCCAGGAACTGAGCTGTCGTCCTCCTGCATTGGGGCGTGGAAACCCCAGAAGGAGGCCCATCCGTATGTCTGCCCTCACAGGCCACAGCGCATCGCACACGGACAGCCTGGCGGTCCAGGCCGCCACGGCGAGCACCCGCGACTGGCTGATCGCGTCGGCCGCGGCCATCATCGCGTTGATCGCGCTCTACGCGGTCTTCATCGACAACGGCTCGCTGATCTCGGCGACCGGCAGCTACCTCCACGAATTCGCCCACGACGGCAGGCACCTCTTCGGTGCCCCATGCCACTGATCGGGGACGGAAAAAGCACCATGCCATCCCCATCGTCCTCACCTGTACTCCCCCTGCTCGGCCGGGGTCTCGCGGCGGGAGGAGCGGCGGGCCTCGCGGCCGGTCTCTTCTCCCTCCTCCTCGCCGAGCCGCTGATGGACCGGGCGATCCGCGTCGAGGAGAAGCGGTCGGCCGCCGAGGAGCACATGCACGGCGCCGCTCAGTCCGCGCAGCACCACGAAGAGCTCTTCACCCGCTCGACCCAGCACCTGGGTCTGGTCGTCGCCTCGGTCGTCATGGGTCTGGCCATCGGCATCCTGTTCGCCGTGGCATACGCCCTGGTGCACCGTCGCGACCCGCGCTCGGCCCCCTGGCCGCGCGCACTCACCTTCGCCGGAGCGGCGTTCCTCGCCGTCTCCCTGCTGCCCGGTCTGCGCTATCCGGCGAACCCGCCGGGTGTCGGCGACTCGGGCACGGTCGGCGACCGCCAGACGATGTGGCTCGCGTCCGTCGCCATCGGCGTCCTCGGCATGTTCCTGGTCTGGCAGGTGTACGTACGCCTGTCGGCCAGATCCGTTCCGGTGCGGCAGATCGCGGCGGCCCTGACGACCGTCGCCGTGCTCGCCGCGCTCTTCCTGCTCCCGGACAATCCCGACCCGGTCCCGGTCGACGCGACCCTGCTGTGGGACTTCCGGGTCCTGTCGGTCGCCTCGCACGCCCTGCTGTGGGCGGTGTTCGCGGCGGTGTTCGGAGGCCTCGGCCTGCGGGCCGTACGAGAAGGGGCTGTACGAGAAGGGGCCGCACAGGAAGGGGCCGACGCCACGGGTGCCTCCGTGAGTGCGAGCGCGGCGGGAGTGCCCTCGCCCCTCGGCGCCACCCCTACGGCGCCACCCCAGTGAGGTAGGCGGACACCACCACGTTCGCCGAGTAGGTCCTTGCCGCCCGGTCGAACGTGCCGCCGCAGGTGATGAGACGGAGTTCGGCGCGGCCCTTCTCGTGGGGGCCGTACGCCTTCTTCGCGTCGAAGCGGTCGCGGCTGAGCACCTGGACGTCGTCCACGGTGAACACCGCGACCGAGCCGTCGTCCCGCGTCACCCGGACCTTCTCGCCGGGGCGCACCGCACTGAGGTCGTAGAAGACCGCCGGGCGCGTCTCGGTGTCGACATGGCCCACGAACAGGGACGTGCCGACCGCACCGGGGCGCGTCCCGCCCGCGTACCAGCCGACGTCGCCCGCCTGCTCGAAGGACGGCGGATCGATGGCACCCTCCTGATCGAGACCACGGGCGATCACCGGCGCCCGCACCTTCAGCGAGGGGACATCGACGCGTTGCGGCCTCGCGGGGGCCAGCGGCTCGTGCGCGTCCGGGAGTTCGACACCGAACGGGCGGCCCACCGCCGCGACGTCACCGTTGGTGGGCTCGGAGACACCGCCGCGTACGTCGGTGATCTCGCTGCCCCACAGCCAGAGGCCGACGAGCAGCAGCGCCCAGGCGAGCCCGGTGAGGAATCGCCCGTGTCCTGTCGGCCTCTCATGGCCGGACATATCGGTCGTGGCCCGTCACTCGGAGCGGCGCCGGCGGACGCTGCGGAACGCCACGGCCACGGCCGCCACCCCGGCGAGCACCAGGCCGATCACCGCATGCCGGGTGCCGGGGCCCGCCTCCTGGGCGGGTTCGACGGCCAGCTGCGCCGTGCCGCCGCCGCCCGCGCGGACCGGCGAGACGGGCTCGGAGTGGTGCTGGATCACCTGGACGGTGCCGGCGCCCTGGTGGGGGTGGCCGTCGCAGATCACGGTGACGTCGAACGTACCCGAGATGCCGTTCCTGACCGTCGCCGAGCCGTTGAGGGAGAACTTGTCGCCGTCCCGCCCGGTGAGCTTCGCGTCACCGGTGAACGCCCCGGACCCGGCGGACCCGGTCGTCCCGTCACAGCCCGTGACGCTCACCTCGACCTGGGCCCCCGGCGCGGCGCTGGACGGGCTGACCGTGGCATGAACTTTGCCCTCGTCATGGGCGTACGCGGGCGTCGCGGCGGCGACGGGGAGCGCGGCGATGGCGGCCGCCGCGGCTATGCCACGCAGGGTGGTGGAACAGGTACGCATCGTGAACCTCCTGTTCCGAGGTTCACGCGCCGCGACACGCCGCGCCTGCCCTGTGAGGCAAACGGGTGGCCCAGGGGCCTACCGGGGGCGTCAGATCCTGTCGACGAGGTCCGCGATGGAGTCCACGACGTTGGACGGCCGGAACGGGTACTCGTCGATGTCCTTCTCCGAGGTCAGGCCGGTGAGGACCAGGAAGGTCTCCATCCCGGCCTCGAGACCGGCGAGGACGTCCGTGTCCATGCGGTCGCCGATCATGGCGCTCGTCTCCGAATGCGCCCCGATGGCGTTGAGCCCGGTCCGCATCATCAGCGGATTCGGCTTTCCGGCGAAGTACGGGGTCCGCTTCGTGGCCTTGGTGATCAACGCGGCGACGGCGCCCGTGGCGGGCAGCGGCCCCTCCGTGGAGGGCCCGGTCTCGTCCGGGTTGGTGCAGATGAAGCGGGCCCCGCCGTTGATGAGCCGTACGGCCTTGGTCATGGCCTCGAAGGAGTACGTACGGGTCTCGCCGAGCACCACGTAATCCGGGTCGTGATCGGTCAGGACATAGCCGATGTCGTGCAGGGCGGTGGTGAGCCCCGCCTCGCCGATGACGTACGCCGTGCCGCCGGGCCGCTGGTCGTCCAGGAACTTCGCGGTGGCGAGCGCGGAGGTCCAGATGTTCTCGACAGGGACCTCGAGGCCCATGCGGGTCAGGCGGGCCTGGAGGTCGCGCGCGGTGTAGATGGAGTTGTTCGTGAGCACCAGGAACGGCTTCCCGGAATCCCGGAGCCTCTTGATGAACGCGTCGGCCCCGGGAATCGGGACACCCTCGTGAATGAGCACGCCGTCCATGTCGGTGAGCCACGATTCGATGGGCTTGCGCTCTGCCATGGGGTGCACTCCTGCGGTCTGCGATGAGCAAGTGGCGTGGGGGGCGCCGGGACGACTTTGTGCCGACGCCCCCCAGCCTAATCAGGATGCGTTGATCGTGACCCCGTCGATCACCCAGTACCAGTTGTTGCCGCCGGTGTACCGGAAGCGGACCTGGGCCTTCCTGGCGCCCGCGGGCACCTTGAGTGCGATGTTCTCGACGACGGACGGGGTGTCCGCGGTGTACGTCTTCACCGCGACCGGGGCCCCGCCGTCGTACGAGACGAGCACCTCGCCCTTCTGCGGAGCTTCCTGGCGGTAGTACGTCGCGTAGGTGAGGGTGGCCTTCGCCCCGCCCTGGACGTCGTACGCCGGGCTGACCAGCGTCGAGTCGAAGGTCCCCGAGAAGGTCTTGTCGGTCCACTCGTCGCCGTCGGCGACCGCGAAGACGTTCCGGGCGCGGATGTTGAGTTCACGCTGCTGATCGCGCTCGGTCTTCGTCCAGAACTCGTCCGTGGTGAAGGACCAGCCGCGCCACTCGGTCATGCCGCCCGTGCCCATCTTGGAGTTGTCGACGCTCCAGCCGCTCGGCGCGGTGTGCGTGAAGCCGATGACTCCGCCGCCGATGCCGGTCTCGTCGACGGGCCCGGTCAGCTTGGCGCGCAGGGCGTCGAACGCGTCCGGCTTCGGCTGCTGTACGGGGCGGCCGTCCAGGCCCCAGGCCGGGTCGATCGCGACGCCGAGGTGGGCGAGCGCGCTCGCTGCGATGTCGGGCATACGGACATCGTGGCGGACCGAGCCCGCCGTGACCGTGCCGCCGGCGGCGATCATGAAGGTCTGCCGCTCGGGCCAGCTGGAGCCGCCGTGGCCGCCGGGGTCGGTGTGCCCGTGGTCGGCGGTGATCATGATGAGCCAGTCCTCATTGCCGTACGTGGCACGGGACTTGACTGCGGCGACGATCTGACCGACCTGGGTGTCGGCGCCGTGGATCGCGTCGAGGTAGGCCTGGCTCGCGGCGCCGCTGCTGTGGCCCGCGTGGTCGATGTTGTCGAGCTGGACGAAGACCGCGTCGGGGTTGCCGCTCTTGACCTCGGCGACGGCGCGGGTGGTGGTTCCGGCGTCGTACTCGGCCTCGGGCGTGGAGACCCGCGTGTCCACCTTCGCGGAGAAGATGATGTCGGTGATCGGGTTCCAGGACGCGACGGCGTACGTGCGCAGGTTCGGCTTCGCAGCCTCGATCCGGGTCAGGAAGTCCGGGTACTTGGCGAGGTCGTGCCCGGTGAACTCGTTGTTCACGACCTTGTGCTTGTCGGGCCAGACGCCCGTGATGAGCGTCGACCAGCCGGGTCCGGACGAGGTGGGCGCGAGCGGGTTGGCGTAGATGGCACTGGGGGCCGTGAGTCCCGCGCTCATCAGGCCCTTGAGGGCGGGCGCGTCGGCGTCCTTGATTCTGTTGAGCAGGGCGCCGTCCAGGCCTATGACCAGAACCTTGGGGGTCCTGGCCGACTTGGCCTTCGCGGCGGCGGCGAGGGGGCCTGCGGACACCGCGAGGGCGGCGGTGGAGACGAGCAGGGAGCGGCGGGTGATGCCTGACGACACGTGGTCCTCCGAGGTGGCTTGGGGGGAGCTTGTCCGGGGGGAGCTTGTTCGGGCGGATCCAGGACACGCCAACGCCCCTGGAGATCCAGGGGCGTTGAGGCCATTGGGTCCATACCCGTTATCATTTCGCTACCGAACACCTGAGGCCAAGGGTGCTGCAGTGAACTCTCAGCTACCGGTCGCCGACTTCCAGTCCTCCACGTACGTCTGGAGGTTCTCGGAGATGTCGTCCCAGTCCGGCTCGAAGATCTCGACGCCGTCGACGATCTTGTCGAGCGCGACCGCGTTGGCGTCGGTGGCCTTGATGTCCTTGCGCGCGGCGAAACCGCCGCCGATCTCGCTGACCTGCTGCTGAGCCTTCTGGCCGAGCAGATAGTCGAGGAACTTCTTCGCGTTGGCGGAGTGCGGGGCCTTGTTGACCAGGCCGGCCGCGTAGGGCAGCGCGAAGGTGGTGGGCTTGCCGCCCT
Source organism: Streptomyces sp. NPDC048441 (assembly GCF_043200235.1). Classification (NCBI taxonomy): domain Bacteria; kingdom Bacillati; phylum Actinomycetota; class Actinomycetes; order Kitasatosporales; family Streptomycetaceae; genus Streptomyces; species Streptomyces sp. NPDC048441. The sequence goes on along the minus strand of NZ_JBICXM010000001.1, from coordinate 173,377 downwards.
CCTTGGCGGGGAACCAGATGCCGAGGTTCGGCATGTCCTTGGACTGCGCGTAGTTCATCTGGACGTCACCGTTGGCGGCGAGGAGTTCGCCCTTGTCGACCTTGGGGGCGAGCTTGCCGGTGGAGGCGGAGGGCCCGACGTTGTTCGCCTGGAGCTTCTTCAGGTAATCCATGGCGGGCTTCTTGCCGCCGAAGTCGTGCATCGCCTTGATGAGCACGGCGGTTCCGTCGCCCGCGACGCCGGGCGTGGAGTACTGGACCTTGTTCTTGTACGAGGAGTCGGTGAGGTCCTCCCAGCTCTTGGGCGCCTTGCCGCCGCTGAGCTCCTTCTTGTTGTGGATGAAGCCGAAGTAGTTGTTGACGACGGAGGTCCACTTGCCGTCGGGCGCCTTGTCGGCGCCGTCGACCTGCTCCGACCCCTTGGGCTTGTAGGCCTGCAACAGGCCCTTCTCATCGGCCTGCTGGATGAAGGGCGGCAGCGTGATCATGACGTCGGCCTGCGTGTTGGACTTCTCGCGGACGGCGCGCTGCACCATCTCGCCGGAGCCGCCCTCGACGTAGTTGACCTTGATGCCGGTCTTCTTCTCGAAGTCCTTGAATACCTGGTCGTACCAGCCGTCGCCGTTCTCGCCCTTGAGGCCGTCGGCGCTGTAGACGGTGACTTCCTTGGCGTCGGACGCCGAGGAGTCGCCGCCGCACGCGGTGAGGGATGCGGCGATGACGAGACTGCCGGAGACGGCGGCGAGCGTTCGGATGCGGGTGGTGGCGTGACGGGGACGGGGCATGACGTTTCGTACTCCTTGAAGAAGTCAGCGGTATGAGGCGCGGGTGCGGACGCGTGACACGGCGAAGAGGACGAGCAGCGTCGCCGCCATCAGGACCACGGCGACGGCGGCACCGGTGAAGAGGGAGCCGCGGTCGGTGGCCGCGTAGATCTGCACGGGAAGCGGCATCCAGTCCGGCGGGTAGAGCATCATCGTGGCGCTCAACTCGCCCATGGAGAGCGCGAAGCAGAGGCCCGCGGCCGCGTTGAGCGACGGCAGCAGGAGCGGTAGCTTCACCTTCCACAGGACGTACGAGGGCCGGGCACCGAGCGATGCGGCGGCCTGTTCGTACGCCGGGTCGAAACGCACGATGGCAGCCGAAACCGACTGGTAGGCGAACGCCGTGACAAGAATGGTGTGCGCGAGGATCACGATCCAGCGCGTCCCGTTGAGGATCATCGGCGGCTTGCTGAACGCGACGAGGATCGCGAGCCCGACGACGACGGAGGGCACGGCCACGGGCAGCATGAAGAGGGTGTCGAGGATGCGCTTGCCCCCCTTCTTCAGCGAGGCGGCGGCGAGCGCGGCCCAGGACCCGACGAGCAGCGCGAGCAGACTGGCGCTGACGGCGGTGACCAGGCTGGTGGTGAGCGCCTTGAGCGAATCCCCGCGGGTGGCGGAGGAGTAGTGCTCGGCGGTGAACCCGGAGGGAAACGCGCCCGACCAGTGCGAGGAGAAGGACGCGGCCAGAATCACCAGCAACGGCAGCGCGAAAAGGGGCAGGAAGAGCACGAAGAAGACCAGCCAGGTGGCCCATTTGCCCTTGCGGCTATGCACCAACACGACGGCTCACCACCCTGTAGAGGCTGTAAAGGCCCACGGAGATCGCGATATTGACGACGGCGACGACACAGGCCGCCGGATAGTCGGACTCGAGAATGGCTTTGCTGTACACGAGCATGGGGAGGGTCGTGACCCCCTTGGCGCCCGTGAAGAGCACGATCCCGAATTCGTTCAGACACATGACGAGTACGAGGCTGCCGCCGGCAGCGAGGGCGGGCAGTGCCTCGGGCAGGATGACCCGCCGGATGATGCGTCCTGGCTTCGCCCCGAGACTCGAAGCGACCTCCAGCTGCGCGGTGTCGATCTGCGAGAACGCGGCGAGCAGCGGGCGCATCACGAAGGGCGTGAAGTACGTGATCTCGGCGAGGAGAACGCCCCAAGGGGTGGTGAGGAACTGAAAAGGTCCTTCGGCGGCCCCGGTCGCATCCGTCCACATCCCATTGGCCATCCCCTTGGTGCCGTAGATGAACAGCAGGGCGAGGGTGATGAGGAAGGACGGAAAGGAGAGAAAGACGTCGATGAACCTCGCAACGGCTTTCCCTCCCGGGAAGGGCACAAAGGCGATCACGAGAGCCAGCGAGAACCCGAGCACGAGACACCCGATGGTGGACCCGACGGCCAGCCACACAGTGGTCCCGAGCGCCTCCCGAAACGCTTCGGAGGCGAAGACATCCGAGTACGGCTGGAGGGAGGTACCGCCGGTGTCGGGTTGGACGGACTGCTGGACGACCAGGGCGAGGGGATAGAGAAAGACGAGGGCGAGGGCGACGATGGGGGGCAGGGCCCATACGAAGCGGGGTACTTGCCGCCGTACACCTGCCAGCCGTCTCGGCTGTGGGCAGGCGTCCCGCAAGGCGATGGGGGTCCCCCCGCTCGAACGGAGTTGAGAGTGGGGGAGGGTGGGCACAGCCCTGGATCCCGGCTCAGCGTCGACGAGGCGTCCATCAGAGCTGCCCATCGGTCACCCCACCGGACAGCAACACAGCGTCTTCCGGCGCGAAGTGCAGCGTGACCTCGTCACCGATGCCAGGCGGAGTCCGAAGCTCCCGGAGGTCCGCCTTGATCCGCTGCCCAGCGACATCGACGTACAACCGATGGGTGGCGCCACGCCACTGCACCTCGGCGACGCTGCCCGTAAGGGCGTTGGGGCCGTCCCCCAAGCCGACGAGATGCGGTCGCACGCAGAGCGTGGCTGTCACCCCGGCGGCCACCTCCCCGGTGTCGACCTTGAGCGACGCCCCGGCGAGGATGACGCCCCCTTCGCCGACCCTCACCGGCAACAGATTCGCATTGCCGACGAATGAAGCCGTGAACTCGGTCCGAGGCGCCCGATAAAGCTCCTGCGGAGTCCCGCAGTCCCGCAACCGCGCCCGGTCCATGACGGCAATCCGATCCGCCAGGGTCAACGCCTCGACCTGATCATGGGTGACGTACAAAATAGAGACGTCGGGCAACTCCCGGTGCAATCGGGCAAGTTCCCCCAGCATCCCCGACCGCAACTGCGCATCAAGCGCGGAAAGCGGCTCGTCCAGCAAAAGCACACCCGGCCGAATGGCCAACGCCCGCGCGATGGCGACCCGCTGCTGCTGCCCTCCGGACAGCTCCCGGGGAAAGCGTTTCGCGTACGACGCCATTCCCGTCATATCCAGCGCTTCGGCCACCCGCCCGGGAATCTCGGACTTGGCGACCTTCCGCGCCTTCATGCCGAAGGCGACATTCTCCTCGACCCGCATATGCGGAAAGAGCGCGTACTGCTGGACGACCATCCCGATCCCCCGCTGATGCGGCGGGAGACCTGTGACATCGCGCTCCCCGATGAACACCCGCCCGGAGGCAGGCTGCACGAACCCGGCGACGGCCCGCAGCGCGGTGGTCTTGCCCGAGCCCGACGGCCCGAGCAGGGCCATGACCTCGCCGGGCTCGACGGTCAGGTCGAGCGAGTCGAGGACGGTGTTCTTGCCGTAGGCGACGGAGACGTTCTCGAAGCGGATACCACTGCGCACGGCAGGAGAGGTGGGGGCCGCGCCGCTCATGCGCCGACACCCTTGAGTATCAGGGGGAGTTCAACGACCGAGCCGAGTACATGCGTAGCCCCCGCCCCCCGCAGCGCCACCGCGTCATGCGCCCCGGTGAGCACCCCGGCGACCACACCGGCCCCGGCCCGCACCCCGCTCTTCATGTCGTACGCCGTGTCGCCCACGACAGCGACCTGCTTGACGCCGTCCACCGCCCCCGTACGGAGGAACGCGCTGAGCACCATGTCCGGGTAGGGCCGCCCGCGGCCACCCGCGTCGGCGGGGCACAGGGTCAGCTCGACCAGGTCCCGCCACCCGAGCGCGTCCAGGATCGCGTCCTGCGTGATCCGGGCGAACCCGGTGCTCAACACCACCCGCAGACCATCGGACTTGAGCTCCTCGATGACTTCCCGCGCACCGGGGACCGGCGCGATACGGCCGCCGTCCACCAGCTCCCCGTACGCCTTCTCGAAGGCCACGTTGCCCTGCTGGGCAAGTGCCTCGTCCCCGAACAGATGCCGGAAGACGGAGATCTTGGACTCGCCCATGGTGGCGCGTACGTAGTCGAGCTTCTCCGCGTGGTCGGCCGAGCCGGGCTCGACGCCCAGTTGCCGCGCGGCGGCCGAGAAGGCCTGCTCGACGAGGCCGCCGTCGGCGACGGTGGTCCCGGCCATGTCGAGCACGACAAGACCGATGCTGTTGTCCGTGGTCGACTTCCTGTGTGCGGCCGACTTCCTGTGTGTGGTCAACTCCCTCACCATCCCAACTCGTCGGCAGTCTTCTCGGCGATCGCGGGCGAGCACGTCATGCCGCGCCCGCCGGGCCCGGTGACCAGCCACACGCCCTCGCGCACCTGCTGGCGGTGCACGACGCGGGCCGTGTCGACGCACTGCGCGTACACCCCGGCCCAGCGCCGCTCGATCTTCGGCAGCGGGCGCCCCAGGAAGCCCTCGACGACCTCGGTCAGGTGGTCGTAGGGGGCCTCGGTGGTGTCGAAAGCGAAGGGGTGCTCGTACTCGTGGGTGTCGCCGATGGTCAGGCCGCCGTCCTCGCGCTGCACCATCAGCAGCTGCATCTTGTGCTCGGCGGCGGTCGGCGCCTGCGCCTGCCCGGTGTTGAGCGCGTCGAGGGCTTCCGACTTGTACGCCGGGTAGTAGCGGAAGCTGTCCGCGTCGGCGACGGAGGTGGTGAGCGCTTCACCGAGGGGCGCCGTCTGCATCATCTGGAGGCGTACGCGGCGTACGGGAAGGTCGGGCCCTGCCAGCTCGCGGACGAGGCCGCCGAGCCAGGCGCCGGTGCACAGGACGACGACGTCGCCGGTGTGCACGTCACCGTGGTCGTCCCGCACGGCACGCTCGCCGATGACCTCGCGGACCTCCCTGCCGGGCAGGAAGGTGTAGCGGGGAGAGGCCAACAGAGCTTCCCGGAGACGGAGTTGAGCGGTGCGCGGCTCCACGGCCGCGTCCCGCTCGCACCACAGGCCCGCGATGAAGTCGCCCCGCAGCGCCGGGTTGAGGGCGCGGGCCTCGTCCGCTTCGAGCAGCTTGTAGCCGCGGGCCGCCGCGTCGGGGCGGGTGAGGGCGGCCTCGGCCACCGCGCGCTCGCGCTCGTTGCGTACGAGGGTGAGGGAGCCGTTGGCCCGGAAACCGATGCCCTCCACCCGCTCGCCTATCTCCTCCCACAGCTCGCGGGCCCGCAGGGCGGTGTCCAGCTCCTCGCCACCGGCGCGACCGCTCACCCATATCTGCCCGAAGTTGCGCAGCGACGCCCCACGGGCCTCGCTCTCGCGCTCGATCTGTACGACCTCGTGGCCGCGTTCCACTGCGTGCCAGGCGTGCATGGTTCCCACCACGCCGGCTCCTACGACGATGACTCTCACAACGGCAACGCTCCTGGGGGCGAATGTCCCGCCGCGGTCCTGACGGCAACGGGACAGTGAACGGCCACCCAAGGTTGGACTAGACCCGTTACGTTCTCGTTATCGACATGAGTCGATCGGCCGCCCTGGGAGGGAAGTTCAGCGGCGTTCCGCGGCGTTCAGCGGCCGCCGTTGCCGAGGTGCGTGGTGAAGGAGAAGCGGTCACCGCGGTAGAGGGTGCGGACGCGCTCCAGCGGGTGGCCGGAGGTGTCGCGCGAGACGCGGTGGATGAGCAGCATGGGCAGCGCGGGAGGCGTACCGATCAGGAGCGCCTCGCGCGGGGTGGCGAGCACGGTCTCGATGCGTTCGTCGGCGTCACCGAAGGAGATGCCGAGCTGTTCGCGCAGGTAGGCGTAGAAGGAGGAGTCGGGCTCGAAGTCACGGTCGAGCGCGGGAACGCGGGCGACGGAGACGTACGTACTCTCCAACCCCACCCGCTCCTCATCGGCGAGCAGCACGCGCTCCATGTGCCAGACGGGCTCCCCCTGCTGGACCCCGATCTCGGCGGCGAGGGCCGCGGGGGCGGGGAAACGGTCGAGGGAGATGAGATTTCGCCCGGGGGTACGCCCCTGCCGCCGCACGCCTTCCGTGTAGCTGGCGAGGGAGAGCGGCTGCTCCAGCTTGGGGCCCGCGACAACAGTGCCGCGCCCCTGCCTGCGCAGCCGCCCTTCGAGCAGCAGCTCGCGCAACGCCTGCCGCACGGTCTCCCGCGCGACCTCGTACCGCACGGCGAGATCCCGCTCGGTCGGCAGCGGCTGCCCGTCCCCCAACTCCTCTATCAGGTCGGCGATCCTGGCCTTGACCGCGTAGTACTTCGGGATGCGCCCGTGCTCGGGGATGCCGGAGCGGATGGGGGCGCCGGGCGCCTGGTCGAGCAGGTGCGCGGGAGGAGGCGGGGAGTTCGGGTAGTCCACCCAGGGATGTTCCCAGACGTACGTGAACCGGAAGGTGAACGGCTGGCCACGCGGACGGGCCGCGGAGGCGGTGGCCTTGCCGGCAGATCGTGACTGCGGGTAAGTGACGGCCGGTCGGACAGCGTCGGTCGCGCGTCGGTCGGGTGCGGCGGCGTTCGGACAGACGGCCTCGGTCGCGGTGACGACGCGGAGAGACGCACGGGCTCAACGCCGGGCGCGCAAACTCAACGCCAGGCGCGCAGAGTCAACGCCGAGCGCGGAGACTCAACGCCAGGCGCGGAGACTCAACGCCAGGCGCGCAACTCAACGCCAGGCGCAGCTAACGCCTCCGGGCGGCCGCTGCTCGCAGGCGTCGCGCCCCCACGATGAGGCCCCAGCCGCCGGCGAAGAGAGCAGCTGCGACGGCGCTGACGCCCAGGAGTGCGCGGGGGCCTGTCGCGGCCAGCTCATCGGCGTACGAGGAGCCCCCGTCGTCCGACCGCTCTCGCCCGCCGCCGTCGCCGCCGTCGACGCCGCCCGCTCCTACGCCTGCGCCATGGCTGTCACCACCGTCCCCGCCTCCGTCCCCGCCTCCGTCCCTGCCCCCGCTTCCGCCGCCGTCACTGTCGATGGCGAACGGATAGTCATCGGACTCGCCCACCCAGTCGCCGTCGTCGTCGCGGCGCTGGACGACCGCGGTGGACATGACGGCGTGTTCGGACCGTGCCTCGGAGGTGAAGGAGAGGCGGACCTTGACGTCCACGGTGCGGCCCGCCTTGACGGTGAAGCCGGGGAAACCGTCGTCGAAGACGCCGACGTTCTCGTCCCTGTCGGTCCGCTCGAAGCCCACGGGCCGCCACCGCTTGCCGTCGTGGAACTCCAGCTGGATCTGCCGGGGCAGCAGCTCGCGCTCCCGGTCGACGATGACGACGACCGGGTGGATGTCCCCGCACGTGCCACGGGTGGTGTTGGCAAGCCTGACCGACCAGGTCCGGTAGCCGCCCCCGGCCTCGTACGTGGCGGGGCCGCCCTCGATCCGGGTCCCGATGGGGAAGCCGTCGCTGTCGGGGGCGTCGCAGGTGGGCTGCTGGGCGGCGCGGGCCGCGGTGTCCGCTGCCGGGGTCGTCGTGCCCGCTGCCGGGGCCGTCGGCGGCCCTTCCGCAGCAACAGCTGAAGCCGCTGAAGTCGCTGGAACCACCCCGGTCGCCACGGGCGCGATGACGGCGGCAGCGGCGGTGACGCCGGAGGCGAGAGAGCGGCGGAGTCGCATGGGCGGCGACCCTGCCACGCGCACCCGAGTCCACCCGCCCCGCCACAGCCCCGTACCGCCGACTGGATTGCCCATGTCCCCCTATCAGCTGACTTTCCGTTAAGTGGCCATGCCCGGAAACGCCGCGTCCGCCGCCCGGCCGAACAGCGGCGCGAGCACCAGTTGCGCGGCGCCCTCCGCGACCAGCCGCTCTCCCCCGGCCGCGACGGCGACCGGAACGCCCCCGTCCCCGTCCCCGCTTCTGCCGCCCCGCCGCGCACGCTCACCGACGACGGCACCCACCCCTCGTACGAAACAGTCCTCGTCCGCGAGAACCACCCGCCCGCCAAGGAGTACGAGATCGATGTCGAGCAGGCTGACCAGATTCCCCGCCCCCGCCCCGAGAACCCGCGCCGCCTCGTCCAGGTCCCCCCGAGCGACCGCCGCCAGGCACAGCGCCTCGATGCAGCCCCGGTCGCCGCAGCCGCACGGCGGGCCGTCCAGCTGGATGACCTGGTGGCCGAACTCCCCCGCTCCCGTCCGCGCTCCCCGGTAGAGCCCTCCGCCAAGGACGAGCCCCGCCCCGAGCCCCGTACCGAGATGCAGATACGCGAAGGACTCCGCCACCCCGCCCAGCGCGAGGCCGAGGGCGGCGGCGTTCGTGTCCTTGTCCACGACGACCGGCAGCCGAAGCTGCTCGTGCTGCCCGTGCTGCCCGAGCTGCCCGAGCTGCCCGAGCCTCTCGGCGAACGCGTCCCGCAGCGGATATCCGTCCCACGCGGGGAACCCCGTCACGCGGTGCAGCACCCCGTCGGCGTGGTCGAGCGGCCCCGGCAGCGCGACCCCCACCCCGAGCAGGCCGACCCCGGCCAGCGGCTCGTCAGCCAGGCCCCGCTCCGGCCCTCCCCGCTCCGGCCCTCCCTGCTCCAGACCCCGCACCAGCTCCCGTACCGCCCCCACCGCCGCATCGGCCACCACGTCCGCACCGGCCCCGAAGTCCAGCGGGGCCCGCCGCTCGGCGACCACGCGTCCCGTCAGGTCGGCGAGGACGGCGGTCAGTTCGTCGCGGTCCAGGTGGAGGCCGACCGCGTGGCCCGCGTCCGGGACCAGGCGAAGCAGCGTCCGCGGCTTGCCCCCCGTCGACGCTCGGCGGCCCGCGTCCGCCGCCAGGCCCTCCGTACGCAGCCGGGCGGTGATCTTGCTGACGGCCTGCGGGGTGAGGCCGGTGCGCTCGGCGATCTCGAGGCGGCTTATGCCGGGCTCGCCCGCCGTGCGCAGCAGATCGAGCACCAGGGCCGCGTTGTGCCCGCGCAGCCCCAGCAGATTCACTCCGGCGCCCGATCTGCCGTCGCTGCCCCTCGCATCAGCCATTCCAGTCCTGTTCACACCCCCATTGTCGCCCGCGCTTGCGCTTTGGCAACAGCGTTGCTTAAGTGGGACACATGACTGGTATGACTCGTACAGGCTCCGGCTCCCCGCTGCGCGTGGCCCTCATCGGATACGGCCTCGCGGGCTCCGTCTTCCACGCCCCGCTGATCGCCGCCACCGAGGGCCTCGCACTCGACACGGTCGTCACGTCGAACCCCGAGCGGCAGGCGCAGGCCCGCGCCGAGTTCGGTGACGGCCTGCGCTTCGCCGCGTCGCCCGACGAGCTCTGGGCGCGAGCGGACGAGCTCGACCTGATCGTGATCGCGTCCCCGAACAAGACGCACGTCGCGCTCGCGACCGCCGCCCTCAAGGCGGGCCTCCCGGTCGTCGTGGACAAGCCGATCGCGGGCACGGCCGCCGAGGCCCGCGAGCTCGCCGCGCTCGCCGACGACCGCGGGCTCCTGCTCTCCGTCTTCCAGAACCGCCGCTGGGACAACGACTTCCGTACGCTCAAGCAGCTCATCGCCGACGGCGAGCTCGGCGACGTATGGCGCTTCGAGTCCCGCTTCGAGCGGTGGCGTCCGCAGCCCAAGGGCGGCTGGCGCGAGTCCGGAAACCCGGAAGAGATCGGAGGTCTGCTGTACGACCTCGGAAGCCATGTCGTCGACCAGGCGCTCGTGCTCTTCGGTCCCGCGCGGTCCGTGTACGCGGAGTCCGACGTCCGCCGCCCCGGCGCGGAGGCCGACGACGACACGTTCATCGCGATCACGCACACGAACGGCGTCCGCTCGCACCTGTACGTGAGCGCCACCACCGCCCAACTCGGCCCGCGCTTCCGTGCGTTGGGATCATCCGCCGGATACGTCAAGTACGGCCTCGACCCACAGGAGGCGGCCCTGCGCGACGGCAAGCGGCCCACGGGCGCTGACAGCGACGGCTGGGGCGTGGAGCCCGAGTCGCTGTGGGGCCGCGTCGGCTCCGGCGAGTCCCCGCTGACCGGCGGCGGCCTACCGATCGAGACGCTGCCCGGCGACTACCCCGCGTACTACGCGGCCATCGCCGCGGCACTGCACGGCACCGGCGAGAACCCCGTATCCGCACACGAGGCCGCGGCGGCCCTCGACGTCCTGGAGGCGGCACGCCGCTCGGCACGCGACGGCGTGACGGTGGTCGTATGACGAGCCCCGCGCCACTGACGGTCGAGGAGCTGGCGGCCCAGGAACTGCGCCTGGTACTCCCCCACTTCACATACGAGGACGCCTGGGCGCTCGGCACGCTCCTGGTCGACCTCGCCCGCGAGCGCGAGGCCCCGGTCGCGATCGACATCACCCGCGGCGGCCAGCAGCTCTTCCACGCGGCCCTGCCCGGCTCGACCCCGGACAACGACGCCTGGATCGCCCGCAAACGCCGCGTCGTCGAACGCTACCGCTGCTCATCGCTCCTGGTCGGCACGCGCTTCCGCGCAAAGGGCACGACGTTCGAGGAATCGTCACGCCTGGACCCGGACGCATACGCGGCCCACGGCGGCGCGTTCCCGATCGCGGTGCGGGGCGCGGGAGTGATCGGCACGGTGGTGGTCTCGGGCCTTCCCCAGGCGGCGGACCACGCGTTGGTGGTGGAGGCGCTGGAGAGGTTCGTATAAGCGGGGACGCCCCTTCTACGCAGGGGGGCGCCCCTTCAGGGGCGCGAGGAGCTGCGCGACAAGCCACAACGCACCCGCGGGGAGGCCCCGCCGGAGGGAGCATTGCGCCCCCGAAGGGGCGCGGGGAACTGCGCGCCCAGCCAGAACGCACCCGCAGGGAGCCCCGCCGGAGGACTGCCCCCGAAGGGGCGCGGGGCTGTATCAACCATGCGGCTCCGCCGCGCGGGCGCGCGCAACCACAGCGCACCCGCAGGTGGCGCCCCCGACGCAGAAGCCCCCGGCCCCCGGGGCACCCCGGGGGCACAAAGAAACCGCCCCCACCCCCGGAGGGCTACGCCTGCTTCAACTCCTGCCGCTGCCGACCAAGCCCCTCGATCTCCAGCTCCACCACATCCCCGCCCCGCAGATACGGCTTCGGCTCGGCATGGCCCATGGCCACCCCCGCCGGCGTCCCGGTGTTGATGACATCACCGGGGTACAGCGTCATGAACTGGCTTACGTAGCGCACCACTTCGGCCACCGGGAAGATCTGCTGAGCCGTGGTCCCGTCCTGCTTCAACTCACCGTTGACCCACAACTTGAGGGACAGCGCCTGCGGGTCGGGGACCTCGTCCGGCGTCACGAGCCACGGGCCGAGCGGGTTGAACGTCTCGCAGTTCTTGCCCTTGTCCCAGGTGCCGCCGCGCTCGATCTGGAACTCGCGCTCCGACACATCGTGCGCCACCGCGTACCCGGCGATGTGCGCGAGCGCCTCCTCGCCGGACTCCAGGTAGCGCGCGGTACGCCCGATGACGATCGCGAGCTCCACCTCCCAGTCGGTCTTGACCGACTTGCGCGGCACCAGGACCGTGTCGTTCGGCCCGATCACCGTGTCCGCGGCCTTGAAGAAGACGACGGGCTCGGCGGGCGGCGTGGCCCCGGTCTCGGCAGCATGATCGTGGTAGTTGAGCCCGATGCACACGACCTTGCCGATCCCGGCCACGGGCGGACCGATCCGAAGCCCGTCGGCGTCGAGCACGGGCAGCGAGCCCGCCTCGGCGGCGGCCCTGATCCGGCCGAGGGCGGCCGCGTCGGCGAGCAGCGCCCCGTCGATGTCCGCGACGGTCCCTGACAGGTCCCGCAACGTGCCTTCGGCATCGAGCAGCGCCGGGCGCTCGGCCCCCGCCGTACCGACTCGCAGCAGCTTCATGGTCAATCTCCCTTTGGTCGAGCGCGGCCGGTCCGTCCTGACCGGCCGCGTGGCCAGGCCGATGGGTTGCGGCCATCGGAGGTTTGGCCGATCGTCCAAGGTCAGCGTCCACTCCGCAAGACCCTGTTCACAGACCGGACCATTACCCGGCAGTAGCAGCCAGCGCTCCCGCCCCGGCCCCGTACGGCATGTCGCGGTACAGCACCGCCCGCTCGACCGCGCTCCAGGTGGTGCTGGTGACCACGTACAAGGCGGCGGCGAGCGGTACGAAGGCCACCGTGAACAGGGTCATGAAGGACATGAACGGCATGACCTTGGTCATCGCGCCCATGCCGGGCATCTGCGGGGCATCACCGGAACCGACGCCAGCACCGGCACCAGCACCGGCACCACTGCCACCCGCCGCAGGCGCCGCCATCGCCATCTGCCGCTTCGCCCGCCGGAAATTGAAGGTGGCGACGGCCGCGACGATCGCGAAGAGACCGAGGTAGACGAGCCCCTGCGCCCCGAAGACCCCACCATCGGCGAGCGCGTCAGCCCACCGCCCTCCGAGCGGCGCATCGAACAGCTTGTGCCCAAGCAGCTCGTTGGCCTCTCCGCCGATCCTCGAGTTGGAGAACAGGTGGTAGAGCAGGAAGAACGCCGGGAGCTGGAACAGGCTGGGCAGGCACCCGGAGAGCGGCGACACCTTCTCCTCCCGGTGCAGCTCCATGACCGCCTTCTGCAACTTCTCAGGGCTCTTGGCGTGCTTCTTCCGCAGCTCGGTGATCTGCGGCGAGAGCTTGGCGCGCGCCTTCTGGCCACGGGCCGATGCCCGCGACAGGGGGTGGACGAGGAGACGTACGCACGCGGTGAAAAGGACGATGGCGGCGGCCGTCGCGGAGGCGTGGAAGAGCGGTTCGAGCAGGTCGGCGATGCTACCGACCAGGTCGGCGAAAAGGGACATGAAAGCGGACATGGAGAAGCCCTCCGGGGGTCTCGTCGTGCCGAGGAAAAGGTGCGCTTGACGCGCTTTCCGGCGTGACGGCCCGCGAGGGGAGCTAGCTTCGGGTTTTGGTGCGCCCTACGCGGCCGTCATGACGAGACGGCCCGGTGCTCGGGGTCGCCTTCGCCCGGCGGCGTCGGGATCGCGCTGCGGCAGGAAGGCCGTGCGCTTCTCGCGGTCGCGGATCGCCGTACGCACCCGAGTGCGCGGCACCGCGGGAGCGCAGCGCGCGGCGATCACGGAGCAGGCGGCGAGCGCGGAGCCCGCGGCGGCGGTCGCGGCGAGCGCGACGGCGGCGGTGAGGCTGCTCGCGTCGAGGAGGACGACCTCGACGAGGAGGAAGAGGAGGAGCCCGGTGGGCCGGAGCGCGGCTTTCCAGCCACGGAATGCGTCCCGCATGTCCCGACCCCCCTTTCGCCACTCGCTCAGTGATACGCCGGTATGACGTAGGCGTAGACCTAGACCTAGATGTAAATGCATACGCATACGCCGATACGTCATATCGGCGTACTGCCCGTTATACAGGATCCGTCTCGACAGCCGTAAGGAGCCTTCGGGGTGCGAGCAGCGCCCGGCTGACCGGATCGGCCGGGTCCGGATCGAGGCCGGGCCCTGGCGCCATCTCGACGTCCTCGACGGGCACGAGCCCCCCGCAGGCCGGACATTCACCGACGGGCCCGAGCTCCGTACCGCACTCCGCGTGCCGGAAGTACCGCGGCGGCTTGCTCTCCGAGAAGGTGTCGCGCCCCCAGGCGCTGAGCGCGCGCACGGTCGGCCAGAGCGCGCGGCCCCGCTCCGTCACGACGTACTCGTGCCGCGAGGGCGCCTGCGCGCACGGCCGCTTCTCCAGGACGCCGGCCGCGGTGAGCGACTGGAGGCGGGACGCGAGGACGGCGCGGGGGATGCCGAGGTGGACGAGGAAGTCGTTGTAGCGCCGCACCCCGTAGAGCGCGTCGCGGACGACGAGCAGCGTCCAGCGCTCCCCGACGACCTCGAGCGCGCGGGCGACGGAGCAGTCCTGAGCCGCGTAGTCCTTGCCGAGAGCCATGGGTCCACCTTAGCGACTTTCCGACGTCAAGGTTCAATGAATGAACTTGAGCTGCTACGGTCACGGAACATCACCAAGTTCAATGACTGAACCTTCCTTGAAGGAGCAGGCCATGCCCCGGCCCATAGACACCGCAGCCCCCGCAGCCCGCGCTCCCGCTCCACGGACAGCCGCCCCGCGCACCCCGGATGCCGCCCGCCGCCCGGCGGCCACCCTCGCCGTCACCAGCGCGGCCACCGCAGTGACCTTGATGACGTACGCGGCGCCGACGGTCACGCTCCCCGACACGGCAGCCTCCCTGCACACCCCCCTCTCCGCCCAGGCCTGGCTGCTCAACGGCACCCCGCTCGGCCTGGCCGCCCTCCTCCTGGTGGCGGGCAGCCTCGCCGACGACTACGGCCGCCGCCGGATCTTCCTCTACGGGACAGTGGCGCTCGGCATCACCACAGCCCTGGGCGCCCTTGCGACCTCGTCATGGCTGTTCACGCTCGCCCGCGTGGCACAGGGCGCGGCGAGCGCGGCGATCCTGGCGGCCAGCCTCGGCCTGCTGGTGCACGCGTTCCCGGCGGGTCCAGGGCGGATCAGGGCAACGGGCATCTGGGGCGCGTGCGTGAGCGGCGGCATCGCGGTGGGCCCGGTACTGGCGGGCGGCGTAGCATCGCTGGCCAACTGGCGTTGGTCGTACGTGGCGTTGGGCGTGGCAGCGCTGGTGGTGGCCGCCTTCGCCCCGCACACGCTGACGGAATCACGCGCCCCTCGCAGCAGCCGCCCGGACCTGGCAGGCGCGCTGACGCTGGGCCTGGCCCTGGTCGCACTGGTGGCGGCGCTGACACTCGGCAGGGACGGCTGGCTGCGCGCACCGGTGGCGGCACTGCTCCTGGCGGCGTTGGCCCTCCTCGCATCGTTCACGGCGGTGGAGCGCAGATCCGCGGCCCCCATGCTCGACCTGACCCTCCTGCGCCAAGCACCGTTCCTGGCCTCATCAGGGGGCGCCTTCTTCACGGGCTTCGCGGTGATCGCCCTGTTCAGCTACCTCCCGACGCTGCTGCAACAGACGCTCCCCCTGTCGGCCATGGGCACGGCGGCACTGCTCGCGACATGGTCGGGTACGTCATTCCTGGTGGCCCTCCAGACCAGGCGCCTGGCAGGCAAGGTCTCGGCCCGCCACCAACTGGCCCTTGGCTTCGCCCTGCACGCGGCAGCGGTCCTGACGATGCTCTCCGCGGCCTCCTCCGGCCCATGGCCCCTGCTCCTCCCCGGCCTCCTGATCTCCGGCACGGGCAGCGGCCTCCTGAACGCGGCGCTCCCCCGGCTCGCGGTCGCGTCCGTCCCCGCCGAACGAGCGGCGATGGGGTCGGGGGCGAACAACACGGCGCGGTACATCGGTTCGGCGGCGGGAGTGGCGCTGATGATCGCGGTGTCGACGTCGACGGGTTCACCGGGCCATGGGGCGCGGGTGGCGCTGGTGATGTCGGCGGGACTGGGGGCGGTGGGGGCCGCGACGGTGCTGGCACTGCGGGAGCGAGGACGCTGAGGGGAGACGGTCACTGTTGTCGCCCTACCGGGCCCTACCGGGGGCGCATGGACCGCAGCTTCCCCCACACGATGAGGCGGTACTTGGAGGTGTATTCGGGGGTGCAGGTGGTGAGGGTGATGTAGTACCCGGGAGAGCTGTACCCGTACCCGTCCTTCACACCACTGCGGGGGACGGCACGGATGACGCCACTGTCGCGGGCGGAGGTCTGGCCCAGCGTCTTATCAACGACGTACGTATACACAGCCCTCTTGGTCTCGACAACGACTTCATCACCACCCCGAAGCCGATTGATGTACCGAAAAGGCTCACCGTGGGTATTGCGATGCCCGGCAAGGGCGAAGTTCCCGCCTTGGCCGGGCTGAGCGGTCCGCTCGTAATGCCCGACGTACCCCTTATTAAGTACGGCGCTCTTACTCACCCCCTCGGCAACGGGCACGCGAATCCCGATGCGCGGAATGCGGAGGACGGCGTAGGCCTGGTCCCAGCGGGGCGCGGGGGCGGCGACGGGCTGCTGCCGAGGGGCGGGCTTCCGCGCACCGGAACCACCGGAACCACCGGCATCTACGGAACCCGGCTCGGGGCCGTTATCGGGATCGGCGTCACCGCCTGGGGAAGGCGAAGGGAAAGAGCTGTCACGACTGGCGCCGTCCCCGCTCCCCCACTCCCGCTCCAGGGCCTGGACCTTGCGCTGGGCGCCCTCGCGGGCCTGCCGATTGGTCCACCAGAGCTGATGGACGACGAGGAGAAGCAGCACAAGCCCACACGTAACGGCGACTTCGGCACCACCCCACACAAGGCGAGCCCCCTTGCCCCGCCGACCACGCCGCCCCTGCACAACAACAGGAACCCGCCGCACCCGCTCCCGCACGCCGACACCTCCCTCACAAGAGGGCGGCAGATTAAGCCCAAGCCCGCGAACTATCCATGCCGCCGGCAATGGCGCCCACACGACAGCACCAGGAAAGTGCGGCCACCCTGATCCGCACGCCAACCCTGCTGTAAGGCACCCACTCGGCAGTACGGTGTCCCGTATGCGCCCCGACACGCCTGCCGACCACATCGCCGAAGCCGAGCGCCTCGAGCGCACCGCCGGTTTGTACCCCGAGGACACCGAGCACCTGCTCCTCCAGGCCGCGGCCCACCTGGAACTGGCAGGCGAACGCGACCGCGCGACCACGCTCTACGACCGCCTACTGGCCCCGGACGCCCCCCACCCGGCATCGGCCCCGGCCCTCATCCGAGCCCTGAAGGCCTCGAACCTCTGGGAGTACGGCCACGAGGCGGAGGCAAGGGCGATCATCGACGGAGTCCGCGCGGCGGCCCCGCGCGACCCGGCCCCATGGGTGATCGTGGCGGAGTCCCTCGAATCGCACGACGAGCTGACACAAGCGCAGGAAACTTTCACGCAGGCACTGGAACTCCTGCTGCCGCTCTCAGGCGGAGGGGGCGCCCCCTCCTACGAACAACGCCCGCTGCTGTTCGGCCGCCACAGGGTGCGCCGCCTGCTGGGCGCGACCCACGACGCGTGGGACGCACTGGCGGACGAGGTCTCCACGTCCCCCGTCCCCCTGGACGAACTCCACGACCCGAAACGAATCTGGTCCCTGGGCTCGGACAACCCGGCGGAACTCCGCGCGGAAATCTCCCGAATCCAGGCGGAGTTGGGCTCCTACAGGGAAGCCCTCTCCCGCCCATTCCCGGTGGCGGTCCTCCACTGGCCCTCAACGGAACTGGAAGAACTCCTGACGGCGTACCCGTCCCTGGAGTCCGAATACCCGTCCCACGAGGCGCACTTGGCGACCATAGAGTCCTCACTGAGGGAACTGTCGGCCTCCGGCACCCCGAACCTGGGCATCGTCACGGGCACGGTCCCGTCGTACGAGGCGTTCGCAGCCTCGGAGGGCACGGAGCCGACGGACGTCTCCCTGCTACCGCAGTACGCGACGACGCTGGCTGCCAGGGGGCGGGCTGTGGGGTGGCCGCCTCGGGGGGATGCGGGGTGTTGGTGCGGGTCGGGGCGGGCGTACTCAGGGTGCCATGGCACGCAGGAGCAATAGCGGGAAGCCCGAGGCATAAGGGATCTTTCCCCCTCATCCAGGAACGAACTTGAGCACGATGAAGCCGTCCTCCCCTGCCGTCTCGGCGCGCATGCGCCGGCAGGCGAGCAAGGACACCGCGGCCGAACTGGCGGTACGCCGATTGCTGCACGCGTCCGGTCTGCGGTACCGGGTCGAGTATCCGGTACCGGGCATGGCCAGGCGCAGGATCGACGTGGCCTTCACACGCGCCAAAGTGGCGGTGCTGATCGACGGATGCTTCTGGCACGGATGCCCGGAACACGCGACTCAGCCCAAGGCCAACGCGGAATGGTGGCACCAGAAGCTGGCTCGCAACATGGCCCGGGACGCGGAGACGACCGAGCACCTGACCGCGGCAGGGTGGACCGTTCTGCGGTTCTGGGAGCACGAGGCACCGACCGAAGTGGCTGATCGGGTTGCTGCCGCGGTGGCCGCCCGACGTACAACGATGTGAGCGAAGGAAGGGGAGGGGAACGATGAGCGGGTTGACGTTCGTGGACGTGTGCTCCGGCGCGGGCGGGCTGGCCCTCGGCCTGGAGGCAGCGGGGTTCGAGCCCACACTGTTGCTGGACAACAAGCCGGTGGCCTGCGAGACGCTGAGGACCAACCGGCCGGAATGGAACGTCCTGGAGACGGACCTTCTGGAGTTCGACCCGAGCGAACACCAGGAGAGCTACGACGTCGACCTCCTCTCGGCGGGTCTGCCTCGGGTGAAGTCCAGCGCGACGGTGGCTCGGGCCGAATCCGACACAGAGTTACGGCTGCTCGAGGCCACCATCTACCTGGCTCATGCCGTACAGCCACGAGCCATGATTGTCGAGAACGTCCCCGGGCTGGTAGGCGGGGACGAGTACGAGTCGATCCGAGACTTCATCCGCAAAGAACTCGAGCACCTCGGATACAGATTCAGCTGGTTCGTCCTGAACGCGGCCGACTTCGGTGTCCCTCAAGATCGCAAGCAAGGGATTCTGGTCGCCGTCAAGGAGCGCTGGTTCGACGCCTTCCGGCCCCCCGCCCCCACCGTGGAACAGCACGATTACCGGTCGGTCGGCCGGGCGTTGGCACGGTCGATGAGATCGCGCGGATGGCCGGACGCGGACCGTTGGGCGAGCCAGGCGCTGAGTGTGGCCCCCACATTGGTGGGGGGTTCGGACAACCGGGGAGGCGCTGATCTGGGTCCGTCCGGCTCGAAGAAGGCATGGGCCCGCATGGGGGTCAACGGCGGCTCACTGGCGGACGAGACGCCGGGACCCGATTTCGAGTGGCTACCGCACATCGGCCCGGACGGAATGGTCAAGATCACCGTCGACCAGGCGGCCGTGCTCCAGGCATTTCCCGAGGACTGGATCTTCGCCGGGAAGAAGACCGTCCGCTACCGTCAGATCGGCCACGCGTCGCCTCCGCCGGTCAGCCGGGCGCTGGGCATGGCGGTGGCCGATGCACTGCGTGCGTAAGGACGCGTCACCCCAGGTCGGGAGGCATATGGGCGCAAGCACAGGCACCTCTGCGGCGACGGGAATCTCATTGCCCGCCGCCGGCTACACTTCAACCCCATGACCCGAGCACCTCAGCAGCAACCACCACGTCCCGCGAATCCCGTCATCGTGGATCTCTTCGCGGGCCCTGGTGGCCTGGACATCGCCGCTGAGGTTCTGGGAGTGGCGAGCATCGGCGTCGAGTGGGACCCGCCCACACGGGCCACCCGGGACGCGGCCGGGCTGGCATCCACCACGATCGGGAACGTGGCGGAGCTGAGCCCGCTCGACGAGGAAGTACAGAACGCGACGGTGCTCACCGGCGGTCCTCCCTGCCAGACGTTCTCGGTGGCGGGGAACCGTGAGGGCCACAAGGCCCTGGACGACGTGAAGCGCCTTGCCACCCGTATCGGCGATTGCAGAAGCGCCGAGAAGTTCGATCTGGTGTGGGAAGAGGTCAGAGCCGAGACGGACAACATGTCCGACGAACGGACCGGGCTCGTCCTCCAGCCTCTCCGCTGGATCGTGGAGAAGAAGCTCAAGACCGCTTCCCCGTATCAAGTGGTCGTGCTGGAACAGGTACCCACGGTGCGGCCGGTCTGGGAGGAGTACGCCAAGATCCTTCGGGGGTTGGGGTACGCGGCACGCTGCGAAGTACTGCACACCGAAGACTTCGGAGTACCGCAGACGCGGCGACGGGCCGTGCTCATCGCGCGGTACGCGCCCGAAGCAGTGGACAGAGAGATCAAGTTTCCCGCTGCCACCCACCAGCGGTATCGGAAGGGTGCGCAACGGCTCTCCTCGTCGCAGAAGCGCAGGGAGCAGCAGGAACAGGAACAGCAGGATCTCATCTTCAGCACCCCTGAGCCCGAGAAGCCTGTGCCTGAGCCGTGGGTCTCGATGCGGGACGCCCTGAAGCACCACCGCCCGGCCGAGTTCGTGGTGGTCTCCAATTACGGATCGGGTGGTGACCCCAAGAAGCGAGGGCGCCGCACCTCTGCGGAGCCTTCCGCGACCATCACCGGCAAGTTCCGACGCAACAAGCTGTTCGAACGCGTCGGCTCCTCGAAGAGCGGGGAGGAGGTGCTCGGCGCCGAGCTCGGTCGTCTGTCCTTCGAAGAAGGAGGACTGCTGCAGACCTTCCCTGCCCGCTACCCGTGGCGGTCGACCGACGTCGCCCAGCAGATCGGCAACGCCATCCCGCCCCGGCTCTCGCTCCATATCCTCGGCGCCGCGCTCGGCCTTGGGGAGCCGGGGAAGGACGTCCTGGAACGGCTTCGGGACTGGTGCCCTCCACCGAGATCCGCAGACGGTTCCGGGCTCAGGAGTCTGGAACTTCCCTCCCCCGTACTGGTGCGTCCGCGAACATCTCTGCAAAGCGGTCGACCAACACAGTGACGGACCCCTCCGGCGCGGGCTGCTCGCGCGGCCCTTCCGGGAGTACGTTCCGGAGCACCGGACCCGCGATCTCGGCCTCGGCGATCCAGTCCCACAGCGGCTCACCGTCCCGATCGACGTCCGGTGCCACCACGTCGTACATGAGGGTCGCTCCTGCCGCGTTCACAGCAGCGGCCAGCGCGTTGGCCTCACGGCCGGTCCGGACCGTGCCACGGTCCAGGAGCCTCACCACTGCCTGCGCGGTGGGCCGATGATCCATGACGTCCTGGCGCAACGCGGTGTTCAACATGTCCTGTTGGCCGCACGCCGTGACCGCCGGAGCGTAGTCCGGTCCGTTCCGAAAGAGCTCTGCCGCCCACCACAGTCGTGAGAACGTCTGGGTGTAGTGGGGGCCCTTGAACCTCGCAGCCGCGACGCGGGGCGTCTTCCCGTCCGACTCCCGTTCGCTCATATGGCGCCAGACGACATAGTCGGGAGCGACACCGAACGCGAGGTAGTTCCACAGCCGCTTGTCCGCAGCCTGGCGCCGCGTGAGCCGCAGCGTCGCGTGCAGCCTCGGAGCGAGCCAGGCATCGGCCTGCGTCGGCTTCTCGTCCCGGTACTTGTGCATCGCGTCTTCGAGGAGATTGCGCACGGGATGGAGCGCCGCGCGAGCCTCGTCGCCGGGGATAGGCTCGGTGTTCTGGTTGAGGTCGATCGACGGGACGCTCTCCTTGCCCTCGCGCAGTCCTTCGGTGAGGTACCGGGCGGCGTTGAGGTCGGAGAGGAGCGCGAGCCGCGCAGGAAAGTGGTCCGGCTTGGCGGTTGTCATGCGTCGTCCCCCCGGTGAAGCCGGTCGAGTCCGTTGACCGTGATTCTCAGTGCCTTCGGCACTTCGGCTCTGCGGGCGGCGGCGAAATGGATGCGCGGCTGGAGGTCGGCCCAGCCGGCCGTCCCGGTGCGTCCCAGGTGCACCTCACGCAGCGCCTCCTCCACGGGCCGTCCTGGCACGACGTCCGGGAGCATCTCCCTGAGGACCTCGCCCTGCCAGTCGTGCGGGAACAGGGGCGTGCCGTCGTCCTCGACCTCCAGATCACCGACAGCAGCATGGAAGACAGCCGTCCACACGTCCGTACTCATCTGGGCGAGCAGCAGTTCACCGACGATGTTCTCGGTCTCGGAACCGTTGCCGCCGAGGAGGTCACGCAGTCCGTCGAAGTCTCGGTTCACACGCACGGTCGGCAGTCCGCCGGAGGTGTCGACGATCCAGGGCATCTCGCGGAAGGCCTGAAGCCACGCGGGTCCGCCCTGGAAGCCGTTCCACACGACCTTCAGTTCTCGGTCACGGACCGGTGAGTCACCGTCGATGTCGACGAACCACTCTTTCTCCGACGAGGCGATCACTCGTCCCGGCACGTCATCGACCGTCGCCACCACGTGAACGGACAGTGAGGCACGGTCCAGATGATCCGCATGCCACAACTCCAAGGCGCCCACCCATTCCCGACCACCCGGAGCCTCGGGCTCCAGGCGGATGGTGGTCCGAGCGTTCGTGGCGCCTTCCGTGAGGACGGCGAGCACGGACACCTCGGACCAGTGGCCCTTGGAGTCGATCTCCTTGGCAGGCACGGTCGCCGAGAGCTTCAACCGCGCTCGCTCCCAGTCCTCACGTTCGGCGAGCCCGAGCGCGACGACCTGTTCCACCACCGAGAAGCCCCTCGCGTCGAGATCCTCGTGTCGCTCGCCCGGCCCGCGCAGACCCACAGCGGTCACGCGCATCGTGACCGGGCCGGAGAGCCGAGGGTAGGGGAAGACCTTCACGCGCCGTCCCCCTTCCCGGTGCGCAGCTCGACGACGAGACCCGTGTGCGTGGCCCGCACCGGATGGGTG
Organism: Streptomyces sp. NPDC048441; assembly: GCF_043200235.1. Taxonomy (NCBI): domain Bacteria; kingdom Bacillati; phylum Actinomycetota; class Actinomycetes; order Kitasatosporales; family Streptomycetaceae; genus Streptomyces; species Streptomyces sp. NPDC048441. The sequence continues at coordinate 151,107 of NZ_JBICXM010000001.1, read as the reverse complement.
GACACGTCGGTGACTCCTCTGAACGTGGCGCTCCGGGCGCCGGGAGTGAAGTGCAATGACCCGTCGATCAGTTCACAGTTCCGCACGGCCACGAGCTGGGACCAGGCGAGGACAGGGCGCGGACCGGATCGGACGTCCACCTTGGCGACCGGAATGAGCCGCCAGGTGTCGCCTCCGGCCGGCACCTTCACCTCGGCAGACACGTGCCAAGCCCCGTCGTCTCCCACCTCGGCCTGGAGTTCGTCCAACTTCGGTACGGCAACAGCGGCGGGCCCGGAGGCCTTGCCGCCCTTGCGGCCTACCGAGAGTCGTTTGCGCAACTTGTCGGTGCCGTTGTTCGCTTTCGTCCTCGGCACGACCACCAAGTCGCGCACGGCTCGGTTCGTCGCGGTGGTGAGCGAGGCGATACGACGATGAGCTGACGGGGAGTAGGCCAGACGTAGCTCCTCCGTCTGGCCCCACTTGTTGTGCTCCGGGGGTTCGGAAGCGCGCAGGAATTCCTCGGCACGGTCGGCGAACGGGACGTCGCCGGCGGCACGGCCCGCCAACAGAACCGCCTGGAAAGGATTGGTCCCGATCGCGAGGTCGGGCACTCGGTTCGTCCGCACGGTCATCCGGTTGCCACGCATCGAAGTCACCCTGTAGGGCTGACTGTCGTCGTCGGTCTTGTCGAGCCGGTCGGTCGCGTCGGTCACCAGGAGAACGGCCCGATGCTCGTCGCCACCACGCGATCCGTCGAGAGCCGGCACGACCAGCGGAACGGTCGTCATCGCAACCTGTCCGGCCTCGGTAAGCCGCTCGACGGTCGTCCCCTCCAGGAAGGCGCGGAGCGCACGTGCCCTGGCAGGCTGATAAGTGTGCGGGTCGACCCTCTCCTCCGGGAGCACTTCCTCACCGTTGCGCAGGGAACGCACAGAGGCTTCGAGGAAAGGCGGTTGCTCCCCGCCGGCTGTCATGGCGGCCCAGAAATTCCGGCCGAGTGCTCGGACAAGACGGCCGTGCATCCGCCGGATGTCCTCCTCTTCCTCCGCCGAGCTCTCACCGTCAGCGGTGGGGAGTGCCTCAGCCATGCCCTCCACGTCGTGGGCGCCGACGATCAGAAAGGAGGTTCCGGGGTCGGAGCTCTCCCGAGTGAGGTGAAGCCGTTCGACGGTCTCTTCATCAGCCCACCACGAGCGGACTACGTCCTTGTCGTCTCGAGCGGCGTCCGGTTCCCCGAACCACGCGGGCCCGGCGAACTGATCGCCGTCGACCTCGCGCCAGGGCAGATCGAGACGACCGACCAGCCGCCGTTCGGTACGGCCCTCGTGAGGTTCCGAAGGGTTAAGAGTGGAGTTGATCAGCACCAGGCCGAGCCGACTGGTCGCCCAGAGTGTGGCCTTGCCCAACCCGTAGGAACCGCCAGCGTCGGGGCCCGACTTGCGGCTCTCCAGTTGCCGTCGCACCACGGCGGCGAACCGGCCGTCCTCGTAGTCGTCGCCCGTCAGCCCGGAGGCGTTGTAGTCATCGACCCGCAGCAGTACGAGGCAGTCCCGCTCGTACATGTCGCGCAGGCCTTCGGCGATGACCCGTCCCACCTTTTGCTCACGCGATGATGCGGCTTCGTAGTGGGGGTACAGGTCATCCCACTTGATGGCCTCCCGGAAACGAGCGAGGCTCTCGCCGGTCAGTTCGTGAAGCGTGTAGCGGACGCGGACGGGCCTATTGCCATCCAGCCGTTCATCCAGGCTGTTCTGTGTTGCTTCACGTGCCAGCACCTCGACGTCCGCCTCGAAAGCGAAGGCGGCAGCGTTGCCGAAATCCCGACCGCCGTCACCGTAGGCCGGGCGGTGGTACCAGCCGACCGGGCGGGACGCAGCAACGGCATCTGCTGTTCGCAAATGCATAGTTACGTAGTCCGTATCGAAGACGGCGGCGATGGCCCGCATCGTCTCTTCGCGGGGCGTGGCTCGACCGGTGATCCAGGCCGACACGGCAGCACGCGTGAGCCCGATCCGCTCGGCCAGGTCCGCCTGATTCATGCCAGCCCGCTTCAACTGCCGCGCGAGCCAAGGGCCGAAGTCCTCCCCGGCGTTCATCGAGATCCTCCATCGATCGAACTCACTCGCTCAAGGGGACCACCGTAGCACGGACGTTTGACAACTAGCGGTCGCGACAATTTTGATTGACATGACATCGCGCAGCGGTAGCGAGGTGAGCACAGTGGATTGAATCACCCAGATAGCTACACACTTGTCCAGTTTGGCTGCATTAGACCACTTCAGCTCTGCCCGAAAACCTGAATGCGGGATTCCGTAAATTAGTTTCGGCGAAAATCGACTATCTCGTTGACGCGCCAGCTCCGGCACCCCTAGCTTTGCCGAATCAGAAGTATCAGGTCCTTCGAGGAACACCTTTCTCGTAGAGGCTATTTTGCCGTGCCTTACGACCCCAAGGCGCACCGAACAACACTCATGCACATTTGATCATCTCCGCACACCCACACTCCGACAGACGAAGGTGCGTAAATGCCCGAGAGAAGCGAAAATTCCTCCGAATCGGACCCCGGATCTCGCGACTCCGCTTTACGGAGAATGCGCCAAATACTCCATCAGTACGACTCTCTGGAAGACCCCGCGAGCAAGTCCGACTTTCTCGAGCAATACGGTTGCACGCGCTACACGATCCGGTACTACCGAAGAACTCTTGCTCTCGCCGATCGCGATTCCAACCCTCCTGCCGTATCCCCTTCCGCTGAGCCCGCCCCTGGCTCGCGTTCCCATGACGCGCATCGAGCGCGACACCAGCGCCGCCGCGCCCTGATCGCAAGCCCTCCTGGAAGGCGCGACACCCGACGGCCCACGCAGTCCCGCCGTGCACGGAACCGGAACCGGAACCGCGGACGAATCGTCACCATCCGTATCACCGTCCGTATCACCATCGAACTTCCGTAGCGAAACGCTTCGTTCACACCCAGACGTGACTCCGCCGCCGTCGGAGAGCCGTCACGAGGGCCGGCCATGGTTGTCGGCCGGCCCTCTCTGGCTCCAGCTCCCACCACGCACTCACAGAAGAGGGCTCTCGTGACTCAGCAGTCGCTACCGGACGCTTCGCAGCCGAGCCCGGTGATCAGCAAGATCCTTGAACAGTCCGAACGTGTGCTGGAGACCTACCGTGTCGACCCCGGCCTCATTCAGGAACACGCCAACGGCGAGCGTCGGATCACCCAGGGCGGCTACGGCGACCGTCAGCTCTTCGAGTTGGTCCAGAACGCCGCGGACGAGATCGCCAACGATCCCGGGAAACGAGTCCACGTAGTTCTGGCGGACAACCCGAAGACGAACAAGAGCTATCTGTACTGCGCGAACGAGGGCAGCGAGGTCACGCCGGAAGGCGCCGAGACGATCCTTCGGATGGGCGTCTCGCGGAAGCGCGGAGGACAGATCGGACGATTCGGCGTCGGCGTGAAGTCTGTTCTCGCGATCACCGACGCCCCCGAGTTCTTCAGCACGTCCGGCAGTTTCGGCTTCGACCGCGATTGGGCCCGAGCAGAGATCGGTCGAGCTGCGGGACTCCCCACGGACTCGGAGTTCGAAGCACCTGTTCTGCGGATGGCCCGCCCCATGGACGCGGCTTCCGAACGACGCGAACGGCGCGACGACTCAGTACTCGACGAGCTGCTCGGCTGGGCCACGACCGTGGTCCGCCTCCCCCTCCTCGAAGGAGCTGCGGACCGCCTCACCAAGGACATAAGCCTGAGCGAGTCGGATCCTGAGCAGGAGGAGTTCCCGGTTCTCTTCCAGCTCTTCTCCCCGCACGTCGGAAAAGTGATCCTTGAAGACCGCCGGTCGACACCCACGATCCGGCGAGTGATCAGCGTCGAGCGCGACGAATCCCGCCGCACGATTCGGGAGCAGCGAACTGCCCGCAAAGAGCTCGTCAACAACTGGACGGTCTTCTCCGTCGCCCACCAGCCAACTCCCGAAGCACGCAGGAGCGCTGGAGAAATGCATGACCGCGGGACGATCGACGTGGCGTGGGCTGTACCCGAATACAGCGGTGAGGCACCCTATGTGACCCCCAAAGGACGCGGCAAGTTCTGGTCCTTCTTCCCTACCAAATACGAAATGACATTGAGTGGCGCACTCAATGGAGCTTGGAAGACCAACGAGGACCGTCAGAACCTGCTTGATTCCAGTCCTTTCAATCGGGAATTGATTCAGGTGGCTGCCCGACTCGTCGTGCGCTCGCTCCCTCAACTGGCACCCAAGGAGGATCCGGGGGCCTATCTGACGTTCCTGCCTGGCCGCCCACGCGAATCGGAGACGATCAGTTGGGCGGATCTGCACCTGACGAGAAGCATCTGGGAGGCGTCCGTCCATCTCCCGTCCCTTCCCGATCAGGACGGCGATCTTCGCGTTCCCGGGCATCTCCACATCCATCCCGACGCCGGAAGAGAAGAGGATCTGAAGTCCGAGTGGCTTCAGATGTGGAACAAATACCCTGGCAGGCCGACTGATTGGCTGCACCCTTCCACACAGGCCACCAATCTGCGTGCCGGCAAGGTCAAGCACATCCTCGAGACCGCGAGGCACCAGCGTGCCACGGTGCGGGAATGGCTCGAAGCGCTGGTCGGCGACGGCACGGCCGGAGCGTCGGCTGCCGCGATCGGAATCTTCGCGGAGATGGTCAAGTCCGACTCACAGCTCGTCGAGGAGGCCAGAAAGGCGCGCATCGTCCTGACCGAGACGGACGGCATGGTGCCGCCCGTCAGTGGACGAGTGTTCCGCCGCAGCGTGCAGGACGGGCTGAAGGACGACCTCGCCTACGTAGACTCTCACCTCTCCGAGGACCCTGATCTCCAAGCGGCACTCGATGTCATCGGTATTCGAGAGGCCACCAGCCATGGCCGATTTCAGGGCGTGCTCGATCAAGGCTTTGACACCTACGGTCCTCGTGACTGGACCCGTTTCTGGGAACTCCTGAGAAGCGCGGGAGGTGTTCAGGCTCTGAGATCGGTCCGCCGACGACTGGAGAACCCGCTGGAAACGCTCCACGTGCGTACAGCGGACGGGCGATTTCACCGAATGCACGACTGTCTTCTGCCCGGCCCCGTAGCCTCCGTCGATCGGACCGGCGACCAGGCGATCGCTGTCGATCTGGGATTCCACACGGACGATCTGCCGGTGTTCCACGACCTCGGGCTCCATGGTCGCCCTTCGCCGGGTCACCGAGAGACCGACGCCCCCTGGTTCGACGAGTACCGCCATGTCCTGTACGAGCGCTACTGCCGAACGCTCGGCCCGAAGACCAGTCGGCCGCAATTCACCCGTATGAACGTTGACGGCTCGGCCTTCGGTGGGCCGCTCCACCTCCTTCCTCGACTGTCCGACGAAGGAAAAGCGGCCTTCGTCAAAGCGCTGCCCGATGAGTCCGTCGTCGACTCGTGGTCCATGTGGTTCGGCAGTCAGGCCAACGCGCGCAAGTCGGTGGCTTCACCGCTGCGTTGGATGGTGCGCAAGCACGGCATAGTCACCACCTCGCAGGGACTGCGCCGTCCCGGCGATGCGGTCGGACCGCAGCTGTCCTCGTACGCCGATGTGCTCCCGGTGGCCGACATCAGCGCCGAGAAGGCCCGCAAACTCCACCTCCCCACAACGCTCGATGCCGTGCCGGAGAGCATGTGGGACAAGCTCATGGAGGAACTCCTCCAGAGCGAGGACGACGCGTTCGTCGGCAACACGTACGTCATGCTGACCCGCCTCCAAGTCCCCTTCCCCGAAGACTCGTTGACGCGGTGTCGCATCGCTGATGAGTGGGGCACCCGGGAGGACGGCGAGATCGCCGTCGCGGCGACGCCCCAGGAGTACGCCGCCCTGCGAGCCGAGAGGCTGCCCGCGCTCCTGACAGCCAATGCCGATGACGCAGGGCTTCTTGTGGGCAAGTGGGGCATGCTCCCCTACGCGGACGTGATCAGCCGAGAGACTCGGCACGTCGCGTCGACAGAACCGACCCTTCTTCGCGACGCCTTCCCGACTCTCCGCCAGCGACTGGGCAGCAGGATCAACCAGTACTCCCTTCAGTACTGCACCGAGCTCGAGGAGATCACCCGTACTCCCAACGGCATGAATGCCGAACCTCTGGAGAGCGCCCTCCACGATTCCGTCGTGCTGGTGCTCGCTCCCAAGTCCCCGTTGGAAGCCCTGATGGCGGCAGATCGGGAACTGCGCTGGGGCCTGGGCGAGGCCGACTGCCGCGCGGTGCTCGACGCACAGCGGCGGCAGGAGCAGGACCAGCGCGTTCAGAGCGCGCTCCGGACCGTTCGCGAGGCCGACTCTGTCGTGAGGAAGCTGACTCTGCTGCTGGGCGACGAGGTGCTTCGTGATCGGCTACCCGCCGGCCTGCTGGCGAGCGAGCGTGCGGAGTTGGGTGGCGTGGAGCCCTCCCCGGAGCGCATCGCCCAGATGGCGTTCAACGCCCACGGAGACGGAGTTCTACAGGTTCACTCGCGGGACCTCCAGGCTGCCTACCCCCATCACGCGCCTTCGTCCTTCACCGGGTCGACGCCTGCGCTCAAGTTCGTTTCGGACCTGGGGTTCCCGGACTCGTTCGCGGGGTTCAGCATTCCGTCGCTGGAACCTCGAATCGACGTCGACGGCCCTTCCGAGTTTCCTCATCTCCACGAATACCAGGAGAAGTTGGCATCCAATGTCTTCGGGATGCTCGATCGGCTAGTGCCACAGCGCGCCATGCTCTCTCTGCCCACCGGGGCCGGGAAGACCCGCGTCGCCGCCGAGGCGGTGATTCGCTGGATCAAGCAGGTCGACGACATCGGCGGCCCCGTCCTGTGGATCGCTCAGACCGAGGAACTCTGCGAACAGGCTGTCCAGAGCTGGAAGTTCGTGTGGTCCAAGGTCGGAGCGGACAAGCCCCTGACCATCAGTCGACTCTGGGCCTCGAACGAGGCCGGTCCGGTCCAGGAGCGCCCTCAGCTCGTCGTGGCAACGGATGCCAAACTGCGCGTCTGCCTCGACACGGAGAGCTATGCATGGCTGCGCAACGCCGCTCTCGTGATCGTCGATGAGGCGCATGTCGCCATCGCACGTCAGTACACCGAACTTCTCGCCTCTCTGGGCCTGACGGCATCCCGAACGGACCGCCACCTCCTGGGGCTCACCGCCACCCCGTTCCGTAACACCAACGTGGAGGAGACCCATCGGCTGATCCAACGCTTCGGCGCGACACGTCTGGATGAGGGGGTCTTCACCTCCGGCGACCCCTACTCGGAACTGCAGGAACTGGGCATGCTGGCCCGAGTTGAGCATCGTGAACTCACGGGCGGCACGATCGAGTTGACCGGTGACGAGAAGACTCGCGCCGATCAGCTGAGCGTGCTGTCCAAAGCCGCCGAGCAACGTCTCGCCGACGACCACGACCGCAATCGGCGCATCATCGATGAGATTCGCGGCATGCCGGACGGCTGGCCCGTCCTGGTCTTCGCGACGTCGGTCAGCCATGCCAAATTCTTGGCGGCGAAGCTCAACGACCTCGGCATCCGATCCGGATCCGTGGACTCCGCGACCAGCACGAGTGACCGCGCCAACCGCATCGCTTCGTTCAAGGACGGCCGTCTACGTGTCCTGACGAACTACGGTGTGCTCACCCAAGGGTTCGACGCCCCGGCCACGCGAGCCGTCGTGGTGGCGCGCCCCACGTACAGCCCGAACGTCTACCAACAGATGATCGGCCGTGGCCTTCGCGGCCCGCGCAACCGTGGCAAGGACACCTGCCTGATCCTCAACGTCCGCGACAACATCACCAACTACGGCAAGGCTCTCGCCTTCACACAGTTCGAGCACCTGTGGAGCGGCAAGTGACGGACGCCTACGCCGACAGTCCGCCGCTCACCGCCGAGCAGCAGTCGGTCGTCGACGAGCCCTGGGACGCCCGTGTGCTGGTGACGGCGGGCGCGGGCGCGGGCAAGACACACACGCTCGTTCGCCGCCTGGACTCGCTGATGAGTCGGGAGAACGACGCGTTGGAGGCCCGCGAGCTGCTCGTCCTCACGTTCTCGCGCGCCGCTGTGCGCGAGCTCCGGGAGCGGATCGCCGCGCACGCGCGGGAAGCTCGACGAGTTCGGGTTCAGACGTTCGATTCCTGGGCGTACGCCGTGTTGGTCAACGCCTATCCGGATCAGGAGTGGAGTCGTCGCAGTTTCGACGAACGCATCGTCGCTGCCGAGGAAGCCATCACCCGGGGCGCAATCGAGGCCGGGGAATCGGGAGCTCCCGCGCACGTGGTGATCGACGAGGTCCAGGATCTCGTCGGTGACCGACGTCTCATGGTGGAGACCCTCCTCGACCGCTTTCAGGACTCCTGCGGCTTCACGATGGTCGGTGACACCGCACAGGCCATCTTCGGGTTCCAGGTGTCGGATCCCGAGGCCCGAGCCGACGAGACCAACTACTTCTTCGACTGGCTGCGCGGCTCGTACCCCGATGATCTGATCGAGTTGCGTCTCACGGAGAACTTTCGAGCCGACACGGACGAGGCGAAGACCGCCCTGTCTCTGGGCAAAACCCTGCAAGGTCTCCCTTCCGAGACAGCGGAGGCGGCGGCCGCGGGCGAGGCCCTCCACCGTGAGCTGCGCTCACGCCTGTCGGCCCTGCCCTCCTTCGGGGAACTCACGGACGGCTTCACGCTGGACTCTTTGCGTGACTTCCCGGGAACCTGTGCCGTCCTGTGCCGGGACAATCGTCAGGCTCTCCTCATCTCGGAGACGCTCTTCGAGCGCGGAGTCACTCACCGCTTGCAGCGCTCGTTCCAGGACCGCCCGGTTCCGGCTTGGGTCGGAGGCGTCCTTCGCCGCACCGGTTCGAGCTCTCTCACCCCTGAGCGCTTCCGTGAACTACTGGCGGAGGCAGATCCTTCGCATCGTTCCGACACCGACGCCGAGCGACTCTGGCGCTCGCTGCGCTCAGTGGCACGAGGCAATCGTGGTCAGCTCGATGTCGGCCGGCTGAGCATGCTGGCAGCCGAGGGCCGGATGCCCGACGACCTGATCCCGGCGGAACCGACCGGGCTGCTCGTCTCCACCGTGCACAGGGCCAAGGGACTCGAATTCGATCGAGCGATCGTGGTCGAGCCACCCACCATGGCGGAACTCCGAAAGCAGCACCAGTCCGTCGACCCGGCCGCCGAGGCCCGTGCTCTGTACGTCGCCATGACCCGTCCCCGTTCCGACCTCTACCGGATCGTCTCCCCCTCGACGGCCCTCCTACGTCGGGTGCCAGGCACGGACCGCTGGTACCTGGGAGGCTGGAAGGGCTACCTGCGCCACGGGATCGAAGTGCGCGGTCAGGATGTCTCCAGCGAACATCCCCCTGGCACCGAGGGGTTCGACGCCGACCCGATCGCGCTGCAGGACCACCTTTCGAATCGAGTGCGTGCCGGCGACGCCTTGGTCCTGCACCGCATGCACGAACTGCCCGTCGGCGTGGATCAGAGCCCTCCCTACGTCGTGCTGCACGAAGGGAGGCCGATCGCTGTCACGTCGGAGCTCTTCAGAAGACATCTGTACGCCTCCCTCAAGGTGAACCGCACCTGGGAGATCTCATGGCCCGCCGAGGTGCACGGAGCCCGGGTGGATGTCGTCGAGACGGTGGCAGGCAGCACCGCATCGGGCTCCCGCGCCGGCCTGGGTGAGCACGGAGTGTGGTTGGCACCTCGTATGGCCGGTCTGGGGCGCTACAAGTCGAGCAGCATCACACAGAGAGACGAACAAGCATGACCGACAAGGGGAATCGGCACGCCGCCCACTACTCGATGCGCGGTGATCTCGTGGAGCACCTCCGTCGTGAGCTGCTCGGACCGGGCACGCCGGACGAGATCCTCACTCAGGATCCGCCCATCACCGCCTATCCCATCGGGGTGCTGTTCCCACAGCCCGCCACTGAGCACTCCGCGAAGGAGCTTGCGGCTGACGCCACCGAGAACGACGGGCTCGACGATGCTCCCGTCCTGTCACGCCAGGACGTCGACGACGCGAAACTCAACCTGGGCGGCTCACCGGCCGCCCCTCGCCGACCGTCCTCCATGGGGATCACCTTCGCTGTGGACCCCTCCGTCTCGTCCACCGTCGTGGTGGAGGCCGAGGCCGCGATGTACGAGCCGATCGACGCCGAGGGCCGCGTGGTGAGTGCCAAGCGTTCCGAGGCACGTACCACCGACGAGCAGAAGGAGCACTGGCGTCGCCGTAGGCTCACGCTCCCCTCGATCACCGTCGACGTGACCGAACCCGGCGCTGTATCGCGATCCGTGGATGATTCTTGGCCGGCGGACGTCGTGCTCCACACCCTCGTCCGCAAGCCGTCGCCGCACTCGGGAACAGTCACCCTCACGGTTTCCCTCATCAACCACAAGCGCATCGGTGAGCGCGAACTCCAGGACGCCTTCAGCCTGTTCCAGGCCAGACTGACGGTGAGGTCTCCATCGGGTGCCAGAGCATTCGTCGAGCGCGCGGCCACACTCGACGCCGTCGATCCCGAGCAGGCGGTGTCCCGACTCCTCCATCGCCACGCCCCGACCTTCGCGGTGGGGCACGGTTGCGCGGCTGACTGGGATTGGTTCCCCCCACCCATCGGCACCCCGAACCTCAAGACGGCTGCCGTCGCCGAAGTACGCACCGAATTCGTTCCCACTCACGAGGTGCTGCTCACCGACTCCAACCCGGACATCGACGAACTGGTCGATCTGTCGATGCTCGGGTTCGCGACACGATCGGACGCCGAGGTCTTCGCGACATTGGACGACCTGGCTCGCGGGTACGAGCAGTGGATCGCCCAGCGGCTCGAGGAGGCCGCCCATCTGGGGAACCCCGCGTTCGACGCGGTGGCTGCGGAGCAACTCCAGTCTTGTGGCGTGGTGTTGGATCGAATCCGCATCGGCGTCCAGGTTCTCCGCGACTCTCCCGATGCCATGCGGGCCTTCAGGCTCGCCAACGAAGCCATGGCGCAACAGCGCGCCCGGAGCGAGTGGGTCAAGCACGGCAGTGAGGGCGAGCCCGATCTGGCGGCCGGGCGCTGGCGCCCCTTCCAGATCTCGTTCATGCTCCTCTGCCTCAAAGGCATCGTGGACCCGAAGCATCCGGATCGGACATTGGCCGACCTCCTCTGGTTCCCCACCGGCGGCGGCAAGACCGAGGCCTACCTCGGCCTGATCGCCTTCACCACCTTCCTACGTCGTATGAACCGTAAGGAACAGGGAGCGGGGGTGACTGTGCTCATGCGATACACGTTGCGGCTGCTCACTCTCCAACAGTTCGAACGTGCCGCGATCTTGATCTGCGCGATGGAGCGCATGCGCCTGAAGAACGAGACCCTCCTGGGGACCGAGGAGATCTCCATCGGCATGTGGGTCGGCCAGTCCGCCACACCCAACCGGCTCACCGTGGCCGAGGAGAACATCGCCGAACTCCGTAAGGGAAAGAAGCTCCAGGAGAAGAACCCCGTCCAACTGCATGCCTGCCCTTGGTGCGGCACCCGGCTCGACGCCTACCAGTACGAGGTCGACCACACCGCCAAGCGCTTGCATGTCCGCTGTCCCGAGCCGACCTGCGACTTCCGTGGCGGGCTGCCGGTGCATCTGGTGGACGAGTCGGTGTACGACGCTCGCCCCACTCTCGTCATCGCCACCGTGGACAAATTCGCGTCCATGCCGTGGCGGGAGCAGACGGCCGCGCTCTTCAACCGTGACAAGGAGGACGGCACACCACCGCCAGAACTGATCATCCAGGACGAGCTGCATCTGATCTCCGGCCCGCTCGGTACGCTCACCGGTCTGTACGAGACCGCCGTCGACGCTCTCGCCGAACAGCCGAAGGTCGTCGCCTCCACAGCGACGATCCGTCGTGCGACGCAGCAGGGGCGGGCCCTGTTCGACCGCGAGGTCCGGCAGTTCCCGCCCGCCGGACTCGACGCCCGGGACTCGTGGTTCGCGGTGGAAGCCCCACGCGAGGAGAAAGCGAGTCGCCAGTACATCGGGCTGCTCACGCCGAGCACGAGCCAGTCGACCCTGCTCATCCGAACGTATGCGACGCTGCTGCACCAGGCTCTGCGCACCGACACCTCGGACGAGGTCCGCGATGCCTACTGGACTCTCGTCGGATACTTCAACAGCTTGCGCCTGTTGGCAGCCGCCGATCTCCAGGTCCATGACGACGTCGATGACCACCTCGCGTATCTGGCCGAGCGGGACGGCACCCCGAAGCGGCAACTGGACGAGGTGACCGAGCTGACCAGTCGTGCCACTTCCAGTGAGATCCCCAGCCGCCTGAAGCAGGTCGAACAGCGATACCCGGGCAAGGAGGCCGTCGATGTGCTGCTCGCCACGAACATGATCTCCGTGGGCGTGGACATCGAACGTTTCGGACTCATGGCGGTCATGGGCCAACCTCAGACCACAGCCGAGTACATCCAGGCGACCAGCAGGGTCGGTCGTCGTCACCCAGGACTCGTCGCGGTCCTGTTCAACTCGGCGCGCCCCAGGGACCGTTCGCACTACGAGAGCTTTCTGCATTTCCACTCTGCCTTGTACCGCGAGGTGGAATCCACTTCCGTCACCCCCTTCTCCGCTCGTGCTCGGGAACGTGGGCTGCACGCCGTCGTCGTAGCGCTGACACGCATCCTGATCCCTGCCGCTCGGCCGAACGACGGAGCCGGTCGCATCGGCGAGTTCCGCGACGAACTGGAACGTGTCGTCAAGCCCGTCCTGATGGCCAGAGTCACCGGCGTCGACGAGGACGAGGCCAGGATGACCGCCCAGGCGGTGGACGAGTTCGTCGACTACTGGGCCGAGGAGGCGGACAAGCACAACGGCCTCTACTACGAGCCCGTTCGCGGGCGGAAGACCCCGTCACTGCTCCGCGCGTACGACGACGAGCTCAACGACGCTTCGTGGACGACCCTTTGGAGTCTGCGCGATGTCGACGCGGAGTCCGCACTCTTCATGGAGGCATCCCGATGACCCCACCTCCCGGCCGCCGTCGGCGTGGTTTCGGCGCTCCCGACCGGAGCTTCCCACGCAAGGGCGCGGTCCGCCGCTCCCAGATGATCACGACCTATGGCGTGGGCTCGATGGTCGCCGTGGACACCGAGTCGTTCATCGTCGCGGGGATCGACTCGTGGAACATCAGCGAAGCTCCGAAGCTCTACGAGCACCGACTCGCTCGTGTCCTCGATGTGAGGCACTTCCGCCTGCCCCCCGCGTCCGACGACACCAGCAAAGACGGGGTGCACGTTCGCAGGTTCCCCCTCTGGCACTCGTGCCCCACCTGTCGTTCGCTTCAGCACGTGGGTGGCTTCAACTCGCCCCCGGGGAAGAACGAGTGCGGGGAGTGCCAGGAAGATCTCGTTCCCTCGCGTTTCGTGATGGCATGCGAGCACGGGCACCTGGACGACTTCCCCTATTGGAAGTGGGCGCACCGCAACAATCGGCAGGACGGAGATGTCGGCCATTGCGGGGGCACCATGCGGCTCACGACCAGCGGCCGCACGGCGTCCCTCCGCTCGATTCTGATCTCCTGCACGTGCGGAATCCCCGAGGTCTCGATGGAGGGCGCCTTCAGAAGCAGCGCCCTGGCCCAACTTCGAGTCCGTTGCACCGGTAGGCGCCCGTGGCTGAAGGACGCACCGGCAGAACACTGCACGCAGGCTCCCCGGACCCTCCAGCGTGGTTCGTCGATGGCCTGGCAGCCGATCGTGAAGTCGGCGCTGACCATCCCGCCGTACAGCGATGGCCTCGCAGCTCGCCTCAACGACTACTGGGACCACCTGCGCACCCTGGACCGGTCTCAGATCGAGGGGTCTCTCAGGATGCTCGAGATACAGAGCGGCGAACGTTTCCCGGTCGACGACGTCGTGCGGCTCCTCGAAGCCGAGGACCTGGAGGAGGCGGCCCAGGGCGAGGAACCCGACCACAACCGCAGGTACATCGCTCTGCGCAACCTGGAGTACGAACGCCTCTGCACTGGGAACACCGAGGAGGACCGGTCACACGACGAAGAGTTCATCTGCGAACCGCCGATCCGTTCTTCTGAAAGCCTTCGCCCCCTCGGGCTCTCGACCCCCATGCTGGTCAAACGACTTCGTGAGGTACGAGCGCTGAAATCCTTCTCCCGTATCCATCAGCCGGACTCGAACATCGAGGTCCACGAAGCCGCTCTGTCCCTCAAGGAACAATCGTGGCTACCGGCCATGGAGGTGCGCGGCGAAGGCGTCTTTCTCCGTCTCGACGAGCAGCGCCTGGCCGACTGGGCCGAGAACCTCTCCGTCGCGGCCCGAGTGGAGCACATGCGCACCAGTCATGATCGACAACTCCGCGAGCGGGCCGCGGATCCTAGCTCGGCGCCTCCGTCACCGGCCACCCCCCGCATGGTGCTGCTCCACACCCTGGCCCACGCCCTCATCAACGAGTGGAGTTTGGACGCGGGCTACCCGGCCGCCTCACTCAGAGAACGGCTCTACTCGACCGCCCCCATGGCGGGAATCCTGCTCTATACGGCAACCAGCGACTCGGAAGGCAGCCTCGGAGGGCTGGTCGCCCAGGGCGAACCCGACTCCCTGGCGGCCTCACTCCTTTCGGCATTGCGTCGAGCGGAGTGGTGCAGCGCCGACCCGCTGTGCATGGAGTCCGAGTCAGGCGGGTCCGAGAGCATCAACTTGGCGGCCTGCCATGCGTGTGTCCTCCTGCCGGAGACGAGCTGCGAGCAGAACAACGTCCTGCTCGATCGAGCTCTGTTGGTCGGGACCCCCGAGGATCCGTCACTCGGCTTCTTCCGAGACGTGCTCGATTCCTTGCCGCACACCTGATCACACCTCATACCCAGGTGGCGGTCGCCTCGGCCTCGAAGTGAGTCTGCGCCCGATCCAGAGCCTGGTCCGGGTCGCAGCCATGAGCCCGCAGCCAATGGAGGAGGTCCGCGATGACGTCGATCGCGGCCTCTTCCGCAACGGCGACTCCCAGAACCGAGCAGGCCTCGCCCCTCGGAACCGGCTTCTCCCCATAGATGCCGATCAGGGCCTCGGCACGATCAACGCGCAGACCACCTGCGTGCCCGGTAGGTGATCCGAGCCCCGTGGCCAGTTCGCACCAGGTGGCCTTGGAATCACTCCGCGGAATCACGCCCCACCGGTCAGTGACCGCGGCGAGCAAGGCCATCCCGCGCCCGCTCTCGGCCTCCACCTCAGCCGCGATCAGCGTCGGAAGCGCCCGCGCATCGGGGTCGCTCACCTCGATGCGGACGTACGTGCCGTTCATGCTCAGTCCGAGCGTCGTGGGCGTCTGCGGGCCCACATGCGTGATGACGTTGGCCACGAGCTCGCTCACGCACAGCTGCGCCGCTTCGACGACTTCGGGCAACCCCCACCGAGTCAGGTGCAGCCGCACGATACGCCGCAGGGATGCCACCTCCTCCGGGTCGGCCAGGAAGGGCAGTTCCCACCCCTTCCGAAGGACCCCGCATCGACAGTCGGGCATGCTCGATCAACTCCCGTCACACTGGGCAGGCATCGCTTCATGCGCTCGCCTGCGCACTTAGAGTTGCAGTGGAACTCTCAAAATGGAACTCTCACGAGAGAGTTGTGGGAGCACGCTCCCCGCCGCACGCCCCTGGTCGTGCGCCCTTGCTCCGTCACCGAGGCACGGGCACGCTCGGATCGTTCAACAAGAGAGGCCGGAAACATGGTAGTTGGGCCGACCACCCGCCGCCGCCAGCTCGGCGCCGATCTTCGCCGTCTGCGCGAACGCAAGGGGCTCACGCTGGAGGAAGCGGGAGCTCGCGTGGGCATTTCCAAAGCCACCCTCAGTCGGTACGAGACCAAGGAAGGCACGGTCAAGTGGACTGCCGTGGACGCCCTTTGCCGCGAGTACGACGCATCCGACGACGTACGTGGAGCCCTGGTCGAACTCGCAAAGGGTGCCAAGATCCAAGGATGGTGGCGTTCCCTGGCCGACCCCGTCCCGGAGTCCATGAACCTCATGCTGACGCTTGAGGACGAGGTGGTGCGCGAGGACCACTACGCATGCATGTACATCCCCGGCCTGTTCCAGACCAGGGCGTACGCCGAGGCCGTGCACCGGGCATCCGAGGTGGGCTGCTCGGATCGCGAGGTGCAGCACATGGTCGACATTCGCATGAAGAGGCAGGAGCTCCTTCAGCGCTCCGAGCCACCCCGCATCTGGGCCGTCATCGACGAAGCCGCCGTCCACCGTGTCGTAGGCGGGGCCGACGTCATGCGGGAACAACTCCAGCACCTCTTGGAGCTGTCCGAAACTCCACAAGTAACCATCCAGATACTGCCGTTCTCGGCAGGGGCCCACGCGGCTGCGGTGGGGAGCTTCGCGCTTCTGCGGGGACAGAGCCAGGACTTGGATGTCGTCTACGTGGACCTCCTCGGCGGTGGACTCTTCATGGAGAAGCCCCAGGAGCTCGAGCGATACAGGATGGCGTTCGATTACCTTCTTGCACAGGCCCTTGATCTGCCATCATCCAGCAAAGCCATTCGCCGAATCCTTAGGGAGTTGTGATGGACGCCCGACGCCTCTACTGGTTCAAGTCCTCCTACAGCGGCGGATCCGGGACCGAATGCGTCGAGGTGGCGACGACTGAGCACAGGGTCCTTGTGCGCGACTCCAAGCGCGCCACCCAGGATCGACTTGCCGTCGAGCCGCGCACCTGGGCCGGTTTCATCGCATCCATACGAGACATACCTAGCCCCTGATCCGGCCGACCCATATGCCGGCGCCCACCCCGGCATCCACTTGGCAACTGTCGAGCCTGCTGGTGCAGTTGCCCGACCGGCACCAGCTCAATGAGCAGCAGGACCGAGGCAGAGGCAGACGGCACATGGTCACACGCGGCGGCACGCAGCACTGCCCGATGAACTCCGTATCGGCGCCGCGCAGGTGGGAAGTACGAAGGCCTGCCCGCATCCGCTCAACGAAAGAGATACTTCAGCATGGCCCTCATCCACCGCGCCGCCGTCAACCCGACCAAGCTGGAGCTGCTCACCTCCTGGCTCCCCTCCCGCCCCTGGTACCGCGGCGGCCCAGCCGAACAGGATCAACAGGGCAAACCAGAGTTGACCAAGTCCGGCGGCTTCCGGCTGGATGACCCGCAGGGGGAGGTGGGGATCGAGTTCATCGTGGTCACCGACGCCTCCGGCCCTCGCCCGACCGCCTACCTCGTGCCGCTCACCTATCGCGGTGCCCCGCTCGACGGAGCTGAGCACGCCCTCGTCGGCATCATGGAGCACGGGGTGCTCGGCCGGCGCTGGACCTACGACGGCTGCCACGACCCGGTGTTGGTCGCCCAGTTGCTTGCCCTGATCGAGGGCCGGGTCCAGGCCCAGGACCAGAACACCAGCAACACCCCCGACCGGGAAGTCACCCGCTCCTACACCGGTGAAGGCGTGGCCTCCGCGAACTCCGCAGCCTTCGCCGCCACGGCAACCGACGACCAGGAAGGCACCGCGCTGGCTGTCCCGAACGGCGCAGTCCTCCGCCTGCACCGGGCCCTGCAGCCCACCCAGGACGACCCGCCGCCGCTTCCGCAAGGAGCCACCGGCCACGTCTCCGGTTCCTGGCACATGCTGGACGACACCCCGGCCCGGGGGCTGTTCGCCGTCCTGCACACGAGCTTCGGTCGTGACCAGGGAGACAGAATCTAGTCAGCAGCGGACATTCATCCCGGGCCGTCCACGGTGTTCCCAGTGAGCCCGGGGCTGGCTATTCGCGGTTGCAAGGACCGCTGTTAACCTCCTGGGGCTTGTGCCGACTGTTGGCTCTCGGGGGCTTTCGCATGACGCTCATAATGGCGGCCGCTGCGGAATCGCGGTCCAAGATCGGGTGGACCAAATACGCGACCAGCGCGGACCGTTGCGGCAAGACGAAACTGGGGTCGGGCACGGCAAAACTTCCTACCAAGGAAGTCGGGTGGCGATTCTGGGAAACGAGTTCATGACTCTCCAGCGAGGTAGCGCGGGCCGCGGCCTGGCCGTGTGTGCCTCCCTGCTGTCCGCGGCCCTCATCACAGGCTGCTCCAGTGATACCGAGAAGCCGAACGAGCCGACGGGCAGCCCCACGCGGAAGGCCACACCCACCGCGCCGGTCCAGGATGAGCAGGGCCTCGGTAAGAAGGTGAAGGAAGCCCTGGGCACGGAGAGCATCGACGACAGCGATCCGCTCTTCGTCGAGTCGGGCCTGGAACGCGTCAGCGACGGAATCCACACCGACTCGGTGTTGTCGAAAGGCAGCTCGTACGAGCTGTCGGTGGCCTGCGCGGGACGAGGCAAGGTCAGCCTCTCGGTGGGGCTGAAGGGGCACGTCCGTCAAACCGTGCTCTGCGATGGTGTCCCTGTCCTCCAGCGGATCACGGACTCGCCGAGCAAGGTCAAGATCTCGGCCGAGGGAGCATCCGGAGCCACCGGGATGATCGGTTGGCGCATCACCCGGGCCGGGAAGTAGGCCGCTCACCCCGTCCACAACACGAGCTTTGCCCCGCACCTGAGCAGATGGTGCGGGGCAACGTGCTGTCGGAACCCAGCGCCCCCCTACCCCACCCGCTCATCCCAATCAATCCGATGCTCGAACGGCCACGCGCTCCACCCCGAGCCACCCCCCAGCTTCAGCGCCACCGGCAGCATCGTGTCCCGTAGGACCCTGCCCAGTGGGCCCGCCGACTTGGTGCTGCCCGTGCGCGTGGCCGCCGTGGTGGTGAGTTTGAGGATGCGTTCCACTCGGGGGCGGCGCAGGGCTTCGTATGCCGTGAATGCCTTGTCGTGGGGCAAGTCGCGTAGGCAGCGGGCCAGTTCGACCGCGCTCTCCGAGGCCAGTGCCGCGCCCTGGCCCAGGGTCGGGGATGTCGCGTGGGCCGCGTCGCCGATCAGTGTCATGCGGCCCCGGCTCCAGGCTCGGATCGGGGGCATGTTCTCCGTGGGGCCCGTGATCAGGAGGTCCTCGGGGGCTGTTGCCGCCAGGAGGTCCGGAGCCGGGGTCCGGTCGTCCGCGCACGCCTCCCTCAGGCGCTTCAGCCACTCTCCCGCGCCCACCGCCTGCGCCTCCACCGACGTCATCGGCTCGCGGTGCGGCAGGTTCACGAACCAGATCGCCGAGGCGTCGTCGAAGATCTGGTAGCTGAAGAACGCCCGCTTCCCGAAGCACATGTACATCACGTCGGCCGTGGAGGGGAGTTCGGACGTCTGGACGCGGGCGCTGAACGTGAGCATTCCCGCGTAGTGCGGGGCCAGCACGGAAGGGTCGATCAAAGAACGCACCGTCGAGCGCAGGCCGTCCGCGCCGATCAGGATGTCCGCCCGCTCCAGCGAGCCGTCCGAGAAGCGGGCCGTCACGCCCGTGCCCGTGTCCGTCGCGTCCAGTAGGCGCTTGCCCTTGTGGAGAGCGATTCCGCGGCGTTCCGCCTCCGCCCCCATCGCCTCGTGCAGCTCCTTGCGCCATACGAAGCGGGTGGCGGGGAGGTCTTGGGGTGGGGCGAGTTGAGCCAGATGCTTGCCCGTCCAGCTGCGCAGGCCCATCGCGGTCACAGGGGTGCCGAGGGTGCTCACCACCTCCGCCGCGTCGATCGCCGCAAGCGCCTGCTGGCCGTTCGGCGCGATGGTCAGGCCGCCTCCGAGGCCGCCTCCGAGGCCAGTTCCCCGGCCGTCGTACGCCTCGTAGACCCTCGCCTCGATGCCCGCCTTGTGCAGCGCCATCGCCGCCACCGGGCCTGCGATGCCACCCCCGATGACCAGGGCGGTTCGGGTGCGGGCAGTGGTTCGCGCGGTCATCTCTACTATCGGTCCCTCGTCGGCGGCGCCTTCGCGCACGCCACGGATGCACAGCGCACACCCTCACCAACCTACGTCGCCCGGACCCCCTCGCCGCAAGGCTTTCCTGGCGGCGCGTTAGCCTCGGGCCGAAGGCTCATTGAGGACGTATCGGCTGGAAGCCGTGGAAGCGAGGCAGGCATGGCGAAGGTACCGGCAGCAGCAGTGGCCGCGGGCGGGCTCGTCGGCGGGTTCGCCGTCGCCCGGTGGACCAAGAAGCGGCCCCTCGGTGGTGTCGTACTCGCCGCCGCGGGGGTCGCCGCCGCTCAGCAGTGGCGACAGAGCTCGGGCGGCAGGACCGCCGCCGCGCTCAGTGCCGCGTACATCGTCGCCTTCGCCGGGTCCCATCCCCTCGCCAAGAAGGTCGGGGCCTGGCCCGCCGTCTTCGGGGTCGCGGGTGGCGTGGGGCTCGCCTCCTGGGTGCTCGCCGACCGCCGGGCGGCCTGAACACACCGGTCGCGGGCCCCTGTTCAGGCCTCGCTGCCCCTGAACCGGCGCACGAAACCCGCCACCGCCAGGACCCCGACCCCCATCACAAGGACGAAGAAGCCCCACGCCAGCGGCCACACCGCCGCGTCCGGCGCCGGGTGGCCCGCGAGGGAGAAGTACATCAGCGTCGCCGGCGGGCCCGCCACCAGGAGCAGCGCCCAGCCGAGGCGGTCCCGGAAGCCGAAGTAGGCCGCCAGGGTCAGCATCGAGATGGCCAGGACGGTGATGCCGAGCGCCGTCACCGGTGACGTCTCGTTTATCGCACCCGGCGTCTCGGCACGGTTGCGCAGGTCCCAGGGGAGGCTGAGCAGGTACGCCCCCGCCGCCAGGCCCGCGCCGAGTGCGCGGGTCGTCCAGCGGCCCAGGGCAGGGCGGCCGGGCAGGGGCGTCAGCACCTTTTTGAGGCTCAGGCCGTGGCGCGAGCCCATGTTCATGGGCGTGCTCCCGTTCATGGGCGTGCTCCCGTTCATGGGCGTGCTCCCGTTCATGGGCATGCTCCCGTTCGTGCTCGTGCTCGTCCTCGTGCTCATGTTCATCATCGACTTTGCCGTCATGCGGATGACTCTGCCGCCCGGCCCGGAGGGCGCGACAGAGTACGCGTACTCAGACCGGGGCTCCTCAGTCTGAGCCCCTCAAGCCCATCAGGCTGAGCCCCTCGTCCCCCTGAACGTCATCCGGTACGCCCCCGGCGACACCCCTAGCCCCGCCTGGAAGTGCTGCCTCAGGGACGCTCCCGTGCCGAAGCCCGCGTCCGTCGCGATGCGGTCGACCGTGCGGTCCGTCTCCTCCAGGAGCTCGCGGGCCCGGTCCACGCGGCGCTGGGTCAGCCACTGCATCGGCGTCAGGCCCGTCTCCTCGCGGAATCGGCGGCTGAAGGTGCGTACGCTCATGGACTCCCGCTCGGCCAGCTCGGCGAGCGTCAGGGGGTCGGACAGGCGCGACTGGGCCCACTGCCTGGCCCGGCCCGTCGACGTCAACCCCGGTTCGGCCACCGGGCGTTGGATGTACTGGGCCTGGCCGCCCTCGCGATGCGGGGGTACGACCGTGCGGCGGGCCACGTCCGCCGCCACCGCCGCGCCGTGGTCCTCGCGGATCATGTGCAGGCAGAGGTCGATGCCTGCCGCCTCTCCCGCGGAGGTGAGGACCTTGCCCTCGTCCACATACAGGACGTCCGGGTCCACCGTCACGGTCGGGAACGTGCGGGCGAAGAGGTCCGCCGAGAGCCAGTGGGTCGTCGCTCTGCGGCCGTCCAGGAGGCCTGCTGCCGCCAGGACGAAGGCGCCGGTGCAGATGGAGGCCATGCGAGCGCCTGCGTCTGTGGCGGACTTGAGCGTCCCGGCGAGAGCAGGCTTGAGCTCGCCTGGACTCAGCGACTCGTCCTCCTCGTGCGAGGCCGGGATGATCACCGTGTCTGCCGTTGCCACCGCGTCGGGGCCGTGTTCCGCGTAGACCGGGAAGTCGGCGTCCGTGCGGATCTTGCCGGGGGTCAGGGCGCAGGTGCGGAGGGTGTAGAGCGGGGGTCCGGAGGGGGTGCGGCGGGCGTTGCCGAACAGTTGGTGGACCAGGCCCAGCTCCATGGGGAGTACGCCGTCGCGGATCAGGACCGCGATCTTGTGGGGGCGGGTGGGAGGCTCGGGGCTCATGGGATGGTCCTCACCGCGTTTCCCTTTCCCCGATCCCGCCCCTTCCCGAAACCGGCTTCGCCGCCCCTTCCCGAAACCGGCTTCGCCGGGCCTTCGCGTACGGTCAATCACCGGCTTCGCCGAGTTCGTCCTCAAACGCCGGACAGGCCAAGAGGAAATCACGCCCCCAGCCCATGCGTCACCGTATAGATCGCCAAGCCCGCCAACGCCCCCACCACCGTGCCGTTGATCCTGATGAACTGCAGGTCACGGCCAATATGCGCCTCGATCTTCTTCGACGTGTGCTCGGCGTCCCAGCCCGCGACCGTGTCCGTGATCAGGGAAGTGATCTCGTCCCTGTACGTCGTGACCACGTACACCGCCGCCCCCTCGACCCAGCCGTCGACCTTCTGCCGCAGCCGGTCGTCCGTCGCCATCCGGGCGCCGAGCGAGAGCAGCGCGGCCCGCACCCGCAGGCGGAGCTCGCTGCGCTCGTCCTCGGCGGCGGCCACGATCATCTGGCGTACCGCCGACCAGGCGGAGGCGATCAGGTCCTGGACCTCGCCGCGGCCGAGCACCTCACGCTTGAGGCGCTCCACGCGCTCCCGCGTGTCCGAGTCGGACTGCAGGTCGGCGGCGAAGTCGGCGAGGAAACGGTCGACGGCGCCGCGGGCGGGGTGCTCGGGCATGTCCCGCATCTCGGCCAGGAAGCGGAGGAGTTCCTTGTAGACGCGCTCGCCGACCTTCTTGTCGACGAACCGCGGGGTCCAGCCGGGGGCGCCGCCCTGCACCGCGTCCATGACCGACTCGTCGTGCTCGACCAGCCAGTCGTGGGCGCGTACGCAGACCAGGTCGACGACTCGTCTGTGGCCGCCGTCCGCCACCACCTTCTCCAGCATCTTTCCGATGCCCGGCGCGATCTCCTGGGCGTCGGCGCGGCGCGTGATCGCCTCGCCGACCACCGCCTGCACGTCGGAGTCGCGCAGGACCGTCAAGGCTCCGCGCAGGGCCGTCGCCAGTTCGGCCGTCACCCGGTCGGCGTGTTCGGGCTCCGCCAGCCAGGTGCCGAGGCGGCCACCGATGCCCACGGCCCGCAGACGGCCTCGTACGACATCGGATGAGAGGAAGTTCTCACCCACGAACTCACCGAGCGAGACGCCCAGTTGGTCTTTTTTGTTCGGGATGATGGCCGTGTGCGGGATGGGCAGGCCCAGCGGGTGGCGGAAGAGCGCCGTCACCGCGAACCAGTCGGCGAGCGCGCCGACCATGCCCGCCTCCGCCGCCGCCGCGACATAGCCCGTCCAGGCGCCCGCTCCGGAGTTCTGGGCCCATTTGGCGAGTACGTAGACGACGGCGACGAAGACCAGGAGGCCCGTCGCCGTGATCTTCATCCGGCGGACGCCGCGCCGCTTCTCCTCGTCGGCGGGGCTGTACGTGAAGCCACCGCCACCGGCGGCGGCACCATGCCGCCCGGGAGTATCCTGTTCTGTCGCTTCGGCCGCATTTTCCGGAAATGCTCGATCAGTACGTTCCACTCACTCCACCTGGCCCATTCGCGTGGTTCGTGGCGTCCTCGCCCACATTGTCCCCGGCTCTCCGTGTCCCTTCCTGACCGACTCCTGGAACGGACCACAAGTTCCCGGCGTCTGAATGGTCGGAGGGGGGCAGTGTCGGCCGCCTCACGGCCCATGACGCATCATGGGGTGATCACATCGGAGCCTCGACCAGGCTCCCCCTGCCCGAGGAGAAACAGCCCGCATGACCAAGCGTCACGGTTATGCCCTGCTAGCCGCGGTCCTCGCGGTGATAGTGGTGATTTCCGCCGCCATATACCTCGGTGTAACGCACACCGACGACGGATCTCAGGACACCATCAGCGCGGGGCCACGCACCCCGCGCAATTCAGCGGCGCCCGCATCGGCGGGCACCTGGATCGGCTCCTGGGCGGCGTCACCCGCCGCCGCCGAGCCGGGCACGCAGCGCAACGGCTTCGCGGGTCGCTCCATCCGCAACGTCGTGCACACCAGCGTGGGCGGCGACAACGCCCGCATCACCCTGTCGAACCTGTACGGGCAGCAGCCGCTGAGCATCACCCACGCCTCGATCGCGGTCGCCGTCGGGCCGAACAACCCGGCCGTCGCACCGGGCACCCTGCGCCGCCTGAACTTCAACGGCAACACCTCGGTGGTGATCCCCGCGGGCCAGCAGGTGATGAGCGACGCGGTCCGCATCCGGGTGCCGCACGACACGGACCTGCTCGTGTCGACGTTCTCGCCGACCCCCTCGGGTCCCGTCACCATCCACCCGCACGCCCGCCAGGTCAGCTACGCCGCCGACGGCGACCGTACGGAAGACCCGAACGGCCGGGCGTACAACCAGCAGAGCACCTCCTGGCGCTACCTCTCGGCCGTGGACGTCCTGAGCAACGAGTCGAACGGCACCGTCGTCGTCTTCGGCGACTCGCTCACCGACGGCATCTCCTCCACCATGGGCGCCAACGCCCGCTGGACCGACACCCTCGCCGACCGGCTCCGCACCGAGACGGGCGGGCCGCGCTACGGCGTCGTGAACGAGGGGATCAGCGGTAACCGCGTCCTCTCGGACGGGAACGGCACCCCCGCGGACAACCCGAGCGGGCTCTCCCGCTTCGACCGCGACGTCCTGAACCGCACCGGCGTCAAGGCCGTCGTCATCGCGCTCGGCGTCAACGACATCCTGCGCAACCCGCACCAGAACAATCCCGACCGGATCACGGAGGGCCTGCGCGAACTGACCCGCCAGGCCCACACCCGCGGCATAAGGGTCGTCGGCGCGACGCTGATGCCGTTCGGTGGCCACCGGGGATACGAGCCGGAGCTCGAAGGCGTACGGGAAGCGGTGAACGAGGAGATCAGGAACGGGCAGGTCTTCGACGAGTTCGTCGACTTCGACAAGGCCCTGCGGGACCCCTACGACCCCCGCAAGCTCCGGCACGAGTACGACTCGGGCGATCACCTGCACCCCAGCGACGCGGGCTACCGGAAGATGGCGGACACCTTCAACCTGACGCAGCTGAGGGGCTCGGCAGCGGCCGAGCTGTAAGCCACAGCCACCGGGGGGGGCGGCCTCAGTGCCCGCCCCGCCTCTCATCCCGCCGCTCCAGCCTCTCCCGGCGCCGCTCCTCCTTGATCCGCAGGCGCTCCGCCCGCGGCAGCTTGCGGTCCACGCCGATCCCGCCCATCAGGGCGAAGCCCTTGACCACCACGCGCGGGGAGCCAGGCGTGCCCTCGCCCGTGGCGTGGTCGTCGAAGCCGCCCATGATGCCCCAGCCCTTGACCACCACGGTCAGCTCCGGCGGCACGGTGACCTGCATACCGCCCATGACCGTGAAGCAGCGGATCTCCACGTCACGGTCCGCGAACCGCGCCTCGCGCAGGTCGATCTCGCCGCCGCCCCACATCGCGAACGCGGTGAACCGCGAGCCCACCGTCCAGCCGCCCTTGCGGTTGAAGCCGCTCCAGAAGGCGAAGGCGCCCGTGGACGTGGCCTCGCCGCCCATGCGGGACGGCCAGTCGACCTCGCCGTCCCCGGCCTGGCTCGGCTTGACCATGGACACCATGGGCCCCTTGGCGCCCACCGCGGGGAGATCCCGGGTGATCGGCTCGAGCTCACCGTACGTACGCGCCTTGTACGTCGCGTCGAGGCGCTGCTCGAACTCCTCCATGTCGAGGCGGCCCTCGGCCATGGCATCGCGGAGCCTTTCGGCGACGCGGTCGCGGTCCGCGTCGGCGGCCCGGAGATCGGGGAGATGAGGCTGCTCGTCGGTCATACGAGCAGCCTACGAGGTCGCCTTCTCCGCGTACATCTTGGCGATGACCGCCTCGATGTCGGGTTCCCTGACCGAGAGGTCGACCATCGGGTACTCCGCCGCGATCCGCGCGACGAGCGGAGCCGCCGACTCCGCGGCCGGGAAGGCGAGCCACTGCCGCGGGCCCTCCACCTTCACCACCCGCGCCGACTCCACCTCGATGGGCGGCAGTTCGCGCTCCAGGTCCACGATCAGGGTCCGCTCGCTCTCCCCCACCTCGTGCAGCCCGGCGAGCGCGCCGTCGTACATCAGACGGCCGTGGTCGATGACCATGACCCGCTTGCAGAGCTGCTCGATGTCGGTGAGGTCGTGCGTGGTGAGCAGGACTGTTGTGCCCGCCTCCGCGTTCAAGTCCCGGAGGAATTCCCGGACTTTGGCCTTGCTGATCACATCGAGGCCGATCGTCGGCTCGTCCAGGTAGAGCACCTCGGGGTCATGGAGGAGCGCCGCCGCGATGTCGCCGCGCATCCGTTGCCCGAGCGAGAGCTGACGCACCGGCACGTCCAACAGGGCGCCCAGCTCCAGGAGTTCGACGCAGCGGTCGAGGTTCTCCTTGAAGCGGGCGTCCGGTACGCGGTACATGCGGTGCATCAGGCGGTACGAGTCGATCAGCGGCAGGTCCCACCACAGGGTGGTGCGCTGGCCGAACACCACACCGATGCGGCGCGCGAGGCGGGTGCGTTCGCGGGACGGATCGATGCCCGCGACCCGCAGCCGCCCGCCGCTCGGGGTCAGGATGCCGGTCAGCATTTTGATCGTCGTCGACTTGCCCGCGCCGTTCGGGCCGATGTAGCCGACCATCTCGCCGCGCGGCACCCGGAAAGAGATGCCGTCGACGGCCCGCACCTCGTGCTTCTCGCGCCGCATGAAGCCGGTCTTCTTGCGTACGTCGAAGACCTTCTCGACGCCGTCGAGCTCAATCAGGTCTGTTTCCACGGCGGTTCAGCTCCCAGTGCTGCGGTACGAACGAAGGCCCGCGCGCCAGGCGAGCCCCGCGAGGGCGAGACATGCGGCGGCGACCAGGGGAGGCGTGAACGCCACCCAGGTCGGCAGGTCCAGCGGATAGGGCCGCCCCATGACGTACAGCGCGGGCAGCCAGTTCACGAAGGCGAGCGGCAGCACGAAGGTCACGCCGCGCACCAGATCCTTGGTGAAGAGGGTCGGCGGATACTGGAGCAGCGTGTTGCCGCCGTAGGTGAAGGCGCTCTGCACCTCGGCCGCGTCCTGCGCCACGAACTGGAAGGCCGCGCCCGCCATGAACACGGACGCGAAGATCCCCGCTCCGGAGAGCAGCATCAGCGGGATCATCAGGGCCTTCAGCGGCGTCCATTCGATGTCCAGGACCACGAGCGCGTACGTGAGGACGAGCACCCCCTGGACGACGCGCCCGAGCCGGTGCAGCCCGAACCGGTCGGCGGCGACCTGCGCGATCACCGGTACCGGCCGTACGAGCAGCGTGTCGAGCGTGCCGTCACGCACCCGCTTCCCGAGCCGGTCCATGGACCCCAGGGCGAGGTCCGTGAGCCCGAACGCGGTGCCGGACGCGCCGTACAGGAAGGCGATCTCCGGCAGCGAGTAGCCGCCGAGCCGGTCCACCTGGGAGAACATCAGCAGGATCGCCGCGAAGTCGAAGGCCGTCACTGTCAGGTTGCCGAGCGCGGTCATCGTGAACGACACGCGGTAGGCCATCAGGGAGCGGATCCACATGCCGGAGATCAGCCGGTAGGCGCGCAGACCGTCCCGCGCCTGTGCCAGGTCAGCCACCCTGGACCACCACCCGTCGCGTGGCGACCGCCTGAAGCAGCCGCCCGGCCGTGAGGAGTGCCGCCGCCCAGCCGATCTGGAAGGCGTACGTCCGAAGCAGGTCGACGCCCGTGTGCTTGCCGAGGAACACGTCCACGGGCACCTGGAGCAGCGCCGACCAGGGCAGCGCGCGGGCGAACTCGCCGAGCGCGCCGGGGAAGACGTTCAGCGGGAGCAGCATCCCCGAGAAGAAGACGCCCGCGAGCATCGCCACCTGGGTCACGCCCGCGCCGTCCATCAGCCAGAACGCGCAGAGCGCCACCAGGAAGCGGATCCCGAAGCTGACCACCACGCCCAGGACGACGGCCACCAGGAACGCCACCCAGGTCAGCACGTCCGTGGGCAGCGCCAGATCGAAGACCAGGGAGCCGATCACCATCGGTACGACACCGCGCCCGAGCAGCTGGAACACGGCCCGGCCCAGGTCGGTCGCCAGCCACCAGGCCTGTAGGTCGGCGGGCCGGTAGAGGTCGACCGCGATGTCCCCGGTGCGGATCCGCTCGATCAGCTCGCCCTCGAAACCGCCGCCCATCAACGACATGACCGTGAGCAGCCCCTGCCCCAGCCATACGAAGGTCAGTGCCTGCGCCTGGTCGTAACCGCCGAGCCCCGGCCGCTCGTCCCAGAGGGCGATGTAGGTGTACGCCAGGATCAGCCCGAAGACGCTGTTGGTGAACACCCCGGCCAGGGTGGCGATCCGATAGGTGGCGTACCGCCGGAAGCCTCCTCGGGCGACGGCCGCGTACAAGCGGAACCGTCCTGTACGCACACGCATCCCCTTTAGCGAGAGTCTTTTAGCGAGAGCCTTGCCCCGTCCGGGCCAAAGAGACGGAGCCTAGTGCGCTCGGCATCGCTCGTGCCAGGCAATTTCGCCGCACGGCGCGTGCCTGGCAGGGAACGCAGGAAGCGACAGTGTGCAATGGGTCGTACGAGGCGTACGTGACGTACGACGCGAACCGGGAGTTCCACGAGACATGAGCAGCGACGAGCCGCAGCAGCGGGGTTCCGGTTCCGAGAAGCCCGAGGGCTGGGCGCCCCGCGAACCCGTGGATACCCCGGCCACTCCGGAAACCTCATCCGAGGCACCCGGCAGCCCCGAAGGCAAAGGCGGCAAGAAGGGCAAGAAGAAACGCCCCAAGCGCAAAGGCTGGCGGCGGATCTTCCCCACCTGGCGCATGGTGCTCGGCGGTTTCATCCTCCTGATCCTGCTCTGCGTCGGTGGCTTCGTCGCGGGCTACATGATCGTCGACATCCCGCCGGCCAACGCGGGAGCCACCGCCCAGAGCAACGTCTATCTCTATGCCGACGGCACCCAACTGGCCCGCGACGGCGAGGTCAACCGCGAGAACGTGCCGCTGAGCCAGATCCCCAAGGAAGTCCAGCACGCCGCGCTCGCCGCCGAGGACCGCGACTTCTACAGCGAGTCCGCCGTCGACCCGAAGGCGATGATCCGCGCCGCCTGGAACACCGTCACCGGCAAGGGCAAGCAGTCCGGTTCGACGATCACCCAGCAGTTCGTGAAGAACTACTACCTGGGCCAGGAGCAGACCGTCACCCGCAAGGCCAAGGAATTCTTCATCTCGATCAAGCTGGACCGCGAGGTGAGCAAGAACGACATCCTCTCCGGGTATCTGAACACCAGCTACTTCGGACGCAACGCGTACGGCGTCCAGGCCGCCGCCCAGGCCTACTTCGGCAAGGACGTCAAAAAGCTGAACACCGCGCAGGGCGCCTACCTCGCGACACTCCTCAACTCCCCCAACGCGTACGACGTGGCGACCCACCCGGAGAACAAGAAGCGTGCCGAGGGCCGCTGGAACTACGTCCTCGACGGCATGGTCAAGGAGGGCTGGCTCAGCGCGTCCGAGCGGGCGAGGACCAAGTTCCCCGCTCCGAAGGAGGCCAAGGGCTCCTCCGGTCTCTCCGGGCAGCGCGGCTATCTCGTACAGGCCGTCGAGGACTATCTGACGGCCAACGACATCGTCGACGAGGACACCCTCGCCAAGGGCGGCTACCGCATCACCACCACCCTCCAGAAGGACCGCCAGGACGCCTTCAAGAAGGCCGTCGACGACCAGGTGATGGACCAGGTCGACAAGGGCGCCCGCAAGGTCGACCGCAATGTGCGCGCGGGCGGCGCGTCGATCGACCCGGCCACCGGCGAGGTCGTCGCCATGTACGGCGGCATCGACTACACGAAGCAGTACGTCAACAACGCCACGCGCCGCGACTACCAAGTCGGCTCCACCTTCAAGCCGTTCGTCTTCACCTCGGCCGTGGAGAACGGCTCGGTCACCCAGGACGGCCGCACGATCACCCCGAACACGATCTACGACGGCACCAACAAGCGCCCGGTGCAGGGCTGGGACGGCGGGACGTACGCGCCCGAGAACGAGGACGACGTCGACTACGGCAACATCACCGTGAGCACCGCCACCGACAAGTCCGTCAACTCGGTCTACGCGCAGATGGCCGTCGACGTCGGCTCGGACAAGGTCAAGGACACGGCGGTCGACCTCGGCATCCCGGAGTCCACCCCCGACCTGACCGCGTCCCCGTCCATCGCGCTCGGCCCGTCCACGGCCTCCGTCCTGGACATGACGGAGGCGTACGCGACGCTCGCCAACCACGGCAAGCACCCCACGTACACGATGGTCGCGAAGGTCACCAAGGACGGCCAGGAAGTCGAACTGCCGGAGAAGAAGACCGCGCAGGCCGTCAGCCGCGAAGCCGCCGACACCACCACGTCCATCCTGCGGAGCGTCGTCGACGGCGGCACCGGCACGGCGGCGCAGGCCGCGGGCCGCCCGGCGGCGGGCAAGACCGGCACCGCGGAGGAGGACAAGGCGGCCTGGTTCGCGGGCTACACGCCGGAACTCGCCACCGTGGTCTCCGTGATGGGCCAGGACCCGAAGACCGGCGCGCACACCCCGCTGTACGGGGCGCTCGGCCAGCCCCGCATCAACGGCGGCGCCTACCCCGCCCAGATCTGGGCGCAGTTCACCAAGGAGGCCCTGGCCGACGAGCCGGTACAGGACTTCGACCTGGAGCTGGAGCAGGGCGCCGACGAGCCGGTGGTCCCGGACCCCTCGGACGTCACGGAGGACCCGGCGACCGGCGGCGCGGCCACGGGCGGCGAGACGCCGGGCCAGGACCAGGGGCAGACCCAGGGCCAGGACGCGGGCCAGACGCAGGGACAGGATCAGGGCCAGACCCAAGGCCAGGACCAGGGGCAGACGCAGGGGCAGGATCAAGGGCAGACCCAAGGCCCCACGGACGGCGGTGCCACCACCGACGGCGGGGCGGCCGACGGAGGCGCCACCGCCGACGGGGGCGCCGCCCAGGGCGGCCAGACCGAAGGCTCCACCGCCGACGGCGGAACGGCCGACGACGGTGGAGCTCTGGGTGGCCTGACGGACAACTCGGCGACGAGGAGGCGGGGCGAACCCGCGGCCCGCTAACCGGTGGCCTAGTGCCCCGAAGTGGCCTTCAGACCCACGACGGCGACGAGCAGCAGCACGACGAAGAAGATCCGGGCGGCGGTGGCGGGCTCACCGAGGACCATCATCCCGACCACCGCGGCACCGGCCGCACCGATGCCGACCCAGACGCCGTACGCCGTGCCGATGGGCAGCGTCTTGGCGGCGTGCGAGAGCAGCATCATGCTCGCGACGATCCCGAGGCCGGTGAACACGCTCGGCCACAGCCGCGTGAACCCCTCGGTGAACTTCATCCCGATCGACCAGCCCACTTCGAGCAGACCGGCGACGATCAACAGAACCCAGGCCATGACGGCACCTCCGACAACGTGGAACGCGACTCGCGGTCGCGCTCGCGCTACTTGATGGGGGTGCGTCGTCTTTGCGGAATCCCGGTACGGCGCGTCTCGTCGGGGTCCTTCAAAGGTAGCAAAGAACGCGCAAAAGGGGCTGGTGACGATGGTCACCAGCCCCTTCAGCGCTTGCTAAAGACAGTGCTCGCTAAAGACAGCGCTTGCTAAAGATAAAGCCCGGTCGAATCCTCGGACCCCTCGAACCGGTCGGCGGCCACGGCATGTAGATCGCGCTCGCGCATCAGCACGTACGCCACGCCCCGCACCTCCACCTCGGCCCGGTCCTCCGGGTCGTACAGAACCCGGTCACCGGGCTCCACCGCCCGCACGTTCTGCCCGACGGCGACCACGGCGGCCCAGGCGAGACGCCTGCCGACAGCGGCGGTGGCGGGGATCAGGATGCCGCCACCCGACTTGCGCTCGCCCTCACCGGTGTCCTGCCGCACGAGCACACGGTCGTGCAGCATCCGGATGGGCAGCTTGTCGTCGTGGGTGCTTGGTCCCTGGCTTTTGGCGCTCACGCCCTGAACCTACCTGCCACCGGCACGCCCGTACGCTCCCGGGTCAGCCCTTGCGGCGCCGCGAACCCACCGTGAGCAGCCCCATGAGCCCCACGACCACCAGCGCCACCGGCACGATCCGCTCCAGGCGCGGCGCCCCGTCCTCGGTCACCAGCTGGCCCTTCACATCGGACACGAGCCGGTTGGCACCGACGTACGCCCGCCCGAGGGTGTTGTCCACACTCGCGACGACCTTGGCCTTCGCGTCGCCGACCACCGTCTTCGGGTGGACCCGCACCCCGATCTCGTCGAGCGTCTCGGCGAGCGTCTCGCGACGGCGCTTGATGTCCGCCTCGATCTGCGCCGGGGTCCTGATATCCGACGTCTCCGACACCGCGCTGCCTCCGTGGTCGTTTCCGGCTATGAGTCTTTCTGTACGTATCACCGACAGTCTGTCAGCTCGACGCGCACCGCACCCCACGGCACCCCTATTACCCTCGACTGCGTCACCACACGTTTTTGCGAAACATCCTGTGCGAGGAGACCGAAGATGAGCGAGCGACTCACCCCCGGCGACACGGCCCCGGCCTTCACCCTGCCGGACGCGGACGGCAACGAGGTCTCCCTGGCCGCCCACAAGGGCCGCAAGGTCATCGTCTACTTCTACCCGGCCGCCCTCACCCCCGGCTGCACCAAGCAGGCCTGCGACTTCACGGACAACCTCGACGTCCTCGCGACCGCGGGCTACGACGTGATCGGCGTGTCCCCCGACAAGCCGGAGAAGCTGGCGAAGTTCCGCGAGAAGGAGAACCTCAAGGTCACGCTGGTCGGCGACCCGTCCAAGGAGACCCTCGAGGCGTACGGCGCCTTCGGCGAGAAGAAGCTGTACGGCAAGACGGTCACCGGGGTCATCCGCTCGACGATCGTGGTCGACGAGGCGGGCAAGGTGGAGCACGCGTTCTACAACGTCAAGGCGACGGGACACGTAGCCAAGATCATCAAGGACCTGGGCATCTGAGCGCTGCGCGGATGCCTGATCGTTGAGCCATGTGCCGCTCGAACCCTCGGCCCGATAGCATGACGGACTACCAGCGGCGGTGGTGCAATGGCGACACAGCTGGTTTAGGTCCAGTGACCCGTGACAGGGTTTGAGGGTTCGAATCCCTTCCGCCGCACTGATCCTTCGGATCGAAGGCCCGTCTCGCGAACCCCGCGAGCCGGGCCTTCGTCGTACGTACGCCCCCTCAGCCCAACAGCTCCCGCACCACCGGCACCAGCCCCCGGAACGCCTTCCCCCGATGGCTGATCGCGTTCTTCTCCGCAGGAGTCAGCTCCGCGCACGTCCGCGTCTCGCCCTCCGGCTGAAGAACCGGGTCGTAGCCGAAGCCCCCCGATCCCGAAGGCGCATGACGCAGTACGCCTCTCAGCTGCCCCTCGACCACCCTCTCCGTGCCGTCCGGGAGGGCAAGCGCCGCCGCGCAGGCGAAGTGGGCGCCCCGGTGCGTGTCCGAGGCGATGTCGCCCAGTTGGGCCAGCAGCAGTTCCAGGTTGGCGGTGTCGTCGCCGTGCTTGCCTGCCCAGCGGGCGGAGAAGATGCCGGGGGCGCCGCCCAGGACGTCGACGCAGAGGCCGGAGTCGTCGGCGACGGCGGGGAGGCCGGTGGCCTGGGCGAGGGCGTGGGCTTTGAGGAGGGCGTTCTCGGCGAAGGTGACGCCGGTTTCCTTGACGTCGGGGATCTCGGGGTAGGCGTCCGCGCCGACGAGGTCATGGGTGAGGCCTGCGTCGGCGAGGATCGCCCTGAGTTCCGTGATCTTGCCGGAGTTACGGGTGGCGAGGATGAGGCGGGTCATGACGACCAGTATCAAGCCCCCGGACGTCCGGACGTTACGGCGTGCAGACCTTCGTCAGTTCGCCCCCCGCGTCCACGACCGGCTTGAGGTCGGGCGTCGCGTCGCCGTTGTCGATGGCTGTGCGGACGTTGTCGACGGCCTTGCCGAGGTCGTCGACCGCCTTGTTCACATCTGTGTCGTCGGTCTTGTCGCCGATCTTGTCGATGTTCTTGTCGATCTCGTCGAGCGCCTTGTCGGCCTGCGTGGGGTCGTCGCCCGCCTTCTCGATGGCCTGCTGCAGGTCGATGACGCTGTCGGAGATGGCGTCCGCAGCCTGGACACAGTCGAGGGCCTTCTCGACGGCGCCGCAGCCGACGAGTCCGGCGCCCGCCGTTACGGCGATCAGAACGGAAGTGATGGCGATGGCGATACGGCGGTGGCGCGCGGCCATGCGTGGGTCCCTCCCCGAGTGCTGGTACGGGCGCACGGCTTTGCCCGTGCGCCCGTATCCGTAAGAACGCCCGCTTGGGGCCCGATGGTTGCTTGCCTGATCGGTTACTTCGTCGGTTACGTCGTCGGTTACTTCGTTGCTTCCAGTGCCTCGCGCTGGAATGCCGCGAGGTCCTCGCAGCCGCCTACCGCCAGGTCGAGCAGCGCGTTGAGCTCCTTGCGGTCGAACGGCTCGGCCTCGGCCGTGCCTTGGACCTCGACGAAGCGGCCGTCGCCGGTGCAGACGACGTTCATGTCGGTGTCGGCCTTCACGTCCTCCTCGTAGCGGAGGTCGAGGAGCGGCACGCCGCCGACGATGCCTACGGAGACGGCGGAGACGGTGTCGGTGAGGGGCTTGCGTCCTGCCTTGATGAGCTTCTTGCCCTGGGCCCAGGCGACGGCGTCGGCCAGCGCGACGTACGCGCCGGTGATGGCCGCCGTGCGGGTGCCGCCGTCTGCCTGGAGGACGTCGCAGTCGAGGACGATGGTGTTCTCGCCGAGTGCCTTGTAGTCGATGACGGCCCGGAGGGAGCGGCCGATGAGGCGGCTGATCTCGTGCGTGCGGCCGCCGATCTTGCCGCGTACGGATTCGCGGTCGCCGCGGGTGTTGGTGGCGCGCGGCAGCATCGAGTACTCGGCGGTGACCCATCCTTCGCCGCTGCCCTTGCGCCAGCGCGGGACGCCCTCGGTGACGGAGGCGGTGCAGAAGACCTTGGTGTCGCCGAAGGAGATGAGGACGGAGCCCTCGGCGTGCTTGCTCCAGCCGCGTTCGATGGTGATCGGGCGGAGCTGTTCGGGGGTGCGGCCGTCGATTCGAGACATGGTGCCGAGCCTATCCGGTACGCGTGTGGGCCCCGCTCCTGTTGTCGGAGCGGGGCCCACACGCATGTCCGGCTGGGAGTCCGGGGGTTACTCCCCGGATGATGCGGCGCTGCTCACATCATGTCTTCGATGTCCGCCGCGATGGGGTCCGCGTCGGTGCCGATGACGACCTGGATCGCGGTGCCCATCTTGACGACGCCGTGGGCGCCCGCGGCCTTCAGCGCGGCGTCGTCGACCTTGCTCGGGTCGATAACCTCGGTGCGGAGGCGGGTGATGCAGCCCTCGACCTCTTCGATGTTCTCGATGCCGCCGAGCCCGGCGACGATCTTCTCAGCCTTGCTGGCCATGGTGTTCTCCCTGTTCTTAAAGGACGCGGCCTCACCACACCGTAGGCACGCTTTGTCACGGTAACGCACGGTTGGAGCATCTTCGCGGGCGGTTACGGCAGTCGTGCCCAATGATGACGATCAAGGTGCCATCCCTCTCGCCAACCCTCTGGGGACGGCACCGCACCCGTTTCGCAACTGGTCTACACCAGTTTTCAACGACCGCCAAACCTGGCTTGTTCCGGAGGGGACGCCGATGAGTTCCGAAGCAGCAGCGGTGCCGCAGAAGAAGTGGTGGAACGGCCTGTTCCAGGCTCTCCAGAAGATGGGGCGCAGCCTCCAGCTCCCCATCGCCGTCCTCCCCGCGGCCGGCATCCTCAACCGTCTCGGCCAGCCGGACGTCTTCGGCGACGACGGCCTCGGCTGGACGAACGTCGCCAAGGTCTTCGCGGCGGCGGGCGGTTCGCTCCTGGACTCCACGCTCGGTCTGCCCCTGCTGTTCTGTATCGGTGTCGCGATCGGCATGGCGAAGAAGTCGGACGGCTCCACGGCGCTCGCGGCGGTAGCGGGTTTCCTCGTCTACTACGCGGTACTCCGCGCCTTCCCCGACGACTGCCCTACGGACACCACGTTCGGCGGCGCGGGGATGTGGGGCGGTGTGTGCGTGGCGGAGGACGGGACGGTCGCGCAGGCCCCGTATCAGAATCCAGGGGTCTTCGGCGGCATCGTGATGGGCCTGCTCGCCGCATGGTTCTGGCAGCGCTACCACCGCGTGAAGCTGGTCGACTGGCTCGGCTTCTTCAACGGGCGCCGCCTGGTGCCGATCATCATGGCTTTCGTCGGTCTGGTCTTCGCCGGTGTCTGTGTCTGGATCTGGCCGCCGATCGGTGACGGGCTCACCAGCTTCTCCAAGTGGCTTGTGGACCTTGGGTGGTTGGGTTCAGGCATCTTCGGTGTGGCGAACCGCGCACTGCTCACGATCGGCCTGCACCAGTTCCTGAACACGTTCGTCTGGTTCCAGTTCGGCGACTTCACCAAGCCGGACGGCACGATCGTCCACGGTGACATCAACCGCTTCCTCGCGGGCGACCCGACGGCGGGTCAGTTCACTTCGGGCTTCTTCCCGATCATGATGTTCGCCCTCCCCGCTGCCGCTCTGGCGATCACGCACGCGGCCCGCCCCGAACGCCGCAAGGTCGTCGGCGGCATGATGCTCTCGGTGGGCCTGACGTCGTTCGTCACCGGCATCACCGAGCCGATCGAGTACTCGTTCCTCTTCATCGCGCCACTGCTTTACGCCATCCACGCGGTCCTGACCGGTGTCTCGATGGCGGTGACATGGGCGCTGGGGGTCAAGGACGGCTTCAGCTTCTCCGCGGGCCTGATCGACTACGTCATCAACTGGAGTCTGGCGACCAAACCCTGGTTGATCATTCCGATCGGTCTTGCGTTCGCGGCGGTGTACTACGTCCTGTTCAGCTTCGTGATCCGCAAGTTCAACCTGGCGACTCCCGGGCGAGAACCGGAGGAGGAGGCGGAGGCGTTGGACGCGGAACAGACCAAGGCTTAGCGCTTGGCGGTGCGGCCCGCAGGCCCACTCCCGGCGCTAGACCCCCGGACCTCTGGTCCGGGGGTCTTTCTGCGTTCATTTCGCGTTATGGCCGACCCCACAAAACTCGTGGGTTCCTTACGTCACCTTCACCGTGCTACAACAGGTCTACACCAGTGAGTGGTGTAGACCACCGGGGTGCTGCCCACCCCCAATCGTCCCCGTGGCAGCAGCCGCACATGGAGGAATTGATGAGTACGGCCACCGCTTCGGCGGCCCCCGCGAAGAAGCGGGGCTCCGGTCTGTTCCAGGGCCTGCAGAAGGTGGGTCGCAGTCTGCAGCTGCCCATCGCCGTCCTGCCCGCCGCGGGCATCCTGCTGCGCCTCGGCCAGCCGGACGTCTTCGGCGCCGACGGCCTCGGCTGGGACAACGTCGCCAAGGTCTTCGCGGGCGCCGGCGGCGCTCTCCTCGACGCGTCCTTCGGCCTCCCGCTGCTGTTCTGCATCGGTGTGGCGATCGGCTTCGCGAAGAAGGCCGACGGTTCGACGGCCCTCGCCGCCATCGTCGGGTTCCTGACGTACTACGCGGTCATCCACCAGTTCCCCGTCGAGGACGGGATGGACGGCGCGAAGTACATATCGACCGGCCTCTTCGGCGGCGCCTGGCAGAAGGGTTCCGAGGTCACATCGGCCTCCTTCCAGAACCCGGGTGTCCTGGGCGGCATCATCCTCGGTCTGCTGACCGCCGTGCTGTGGCAGAAGTTCCACCGCACCAAGCTGGTCGACTGGCTCGGCTTCTTCAACGGCCGCCGTCTGGTGCCGATCATCATGGCCTTCGTCGGCACCGCCCTCGGCGTGCTCGTCGTCATCGGCTGGGAGCCCATCGGCGACGTCATCACCAACTTCGGCGAGTGGATCACCGGCCTCGGCGCCGCGGGATCGGGCGTCTTCGGCCTGGTCAACCGTGGTCTGCTGCCGATCGGCATGCACCAGTTCGTGAACACCGTCTCCTGGTTCCAGATCGGCGACTTCACCAACGCCGCGGGCGTCGTCTCGCACGGCGACCTGAACCGCTTCCTTGCCGGTGACCCGACCGCGGGCCAGTTCATGTCGGGCTTCTTCCCGATCATGATGTTCGGCCTGCCGGCCGCCGCCCTCGCCATCGCGCACTCGGCACGCCCCGAGCGCCGCAAGGCCGTCCTCGGCATGATGATCTCGCTCGCGCTGACCTCGTTCGTCACCGGCGTGACCGAGCCGATCGAGTTCTCGTTCATGTTCATCGCCCCGGCGCTGTACGCGATCCACGCGGTCCTCACGGCGATTTCCATGGCCGTGACCTGGGCCCTCGGTGTCCACGCGGGCTTCACCTTCTCCGCGGGCTTCATCGACTACGCGCTGAACTGGAACCTCGCCACCAAGCCATGGATGATCATCCCGATCGGCCTGGTCTTCGCGGTGATCTACTACGTGCTCTTCCGCTTCGCGATCAACAAGTTCAACCTCACCACTCCGGGCCGCGAGCCCGAGGAGGAGATCGAGGACCTCACCAAGGCGTGAGCCTCGGCCTGATGCGCCTGGAACGCGACGAAGCCCCGCACCGATGGTGCGGGGCTTCGTCGCGTGGCGCGAGCCTCAGATCTCGTACGTCCTGCCGGGCGCGGCAAGGTCGGCAGGACCGTCGTAGGCCGTTCGCGCGTCCGCCAGGTTCGCCTGTGGGTCCGTCCACGGCGGGATGTGCGTGAGGAGCAGCCGCCCGGCGCCCGCGCGCTGGGCGGACTCGCCCGCCTCGCGGCCGTTGAGGTGCAGGTCGGGGATGTTCTCCTTGCCGTCGGTGAAGGCCGCCTCGCAAAGGAACAGGTCCGAGTCGGCGGCGAGTTCGTCGAGCGCCTCGCACACGCCGGTGTCTCCCGAGTACGTGAGGGATGTCCCGCCGTGCTCGATGCGAATGGCGTACGCCTCCACGGGGTGGCGCATCTTCTCCGTACGGACCGAGAACGGGCCGATGTCGAACGAGGCCGGCTTGACCGTGTGGAAGTCGAAGACCTCGCTCATCGAGGAGGCGGAGGGGGTGTCGGCGTACGCGGTGGTCAGGCGCTGTTCCGTGCCCTCGGGTCCGTAGACCGGGATGGGGGCGCAGCGTCCGCCGTCGTGCCGGTAGTAGCGCGCCACGAAGTAGGCGCACATGTCGATGCAGTGGTCGACGTGCAGATGGCTGAGGAAGATCGCGTCGAGGTCGTAGAGACCGACATGGCGCTGCAGCTCGCCCAGGGCGCCATTACCCATGTCGAGCAGCAGCCGGAAGCCGTCGACCTCGACGAGGTAGCTCGAGCAGGCCGATTCCGCGGACGGAAACGACCCCGAGCAGCCGACGACGGTGAGCTTCATGGAGCGGAAACCTCCGGGGGCGAAACGGGGGTTGTGCGGGGGTCGTGCGGGGTCGTGCGGGGTTCGGGCCGAGCTTGCGCAGGGTTGTGCGAGCGGCCCTTCGAGGGTGCTGCGATCCGTCGAGCGTAAGGCGCAAAAGGGCCGGTCGCTCCTCGGTCGAGGGCCGTTGTGGGAGAACTCACCTGCGCTGTCACCGGTTCGGGGGGGCGCGCGGGGAGGGGAGCGCGCCGGTACCGTCTGCCGTATGGATACGTCGTGGTGGCTCGCGCTGGCCGCTGTGGTGGTGCTCGCGATGGTCGCCGCGGTGGTGGACGGCCGGGGTCGCAGCGACCGCGGACCCCGCGGGCGGACCACCCGGCCGCCGGGCCGGCCCCGTGGGCCGCGGCGGCGGCTGCCCGCGCCGAAACCGGCGGAGATCTGGTGGGCGAAGGTCCCGTACGAGGACGGTCCCGGCAACAAGGACCGGCCCTGTCTCGTCCTGTCGGTGCGCGGGGAGAGCGCGGTCGTCGCGAAGATCACCAGCAAGTACCACGACGAGCGGGCCGGGGTGATTCCGCTGCCGCCGGGCTCCGTGGGGGATGCGCGGGGGCGGCCCAGCTTCCTGGAGACGGACGAGCTTCGGGACGTACCGGTGTGGGAGTTCCGGAGGCGGGCGGGGATCGTCGACCCGGCGCTGTGGGATCAGGTTCGGTACTTGGCGGGTTGAGTGGCAAAAGACGCCGGACGGGCTGAATGATTTCAGCCGGTGACGAAGATGGCGGAGCCGGTGATGAACCCCGCGCTGGGCGAGACGTCCGACTCGGCGAGGCGAAGCGCAAAAGGACGCCGGACAGGCTAAGTGATTTCAGCCCGTCCGGCGTTTGAGGACGAACCCGGCGGAGCCGGTGACGAGCCCGCTCCGCAGGGCGCCTAAGCCCAGAGCTGGCCCTGCAGCGTCTCGATGGCCGCCTCGGTCGTCTCGGCGGTGTAGACGCCCGTCGACAGGTACTTCCAGCCGCCGTCCGCCACGACGAACACGATGTCGGCGGACTCCCCCGCCGCCACGGCCTTCTTGCCCACGCCGATCGCCGCGTGCAGCGCGGCCCCCGTGGAGACCCCCGCGAAGATTCCCTCCTGCTGGAGGAGCTCACGGGTCCGCGTGACCGCGTCCGCCGAGCCGACCGAGAAGCGGGTCGTCAGGACCGAAGCGTCGTACAGCTCAGGGACGAAGCCCTCGTCCAGGTTGCGCAGGCCGTACACGAGGTCGTCGTAGCGGGGCTCCGCGGCGACGATCTTGATGTCCGGCTTCTGCTCGCGCAGGAAGCGGCCCACGCCCATCAGCGTGCCCGTCGTGCCGAGGCCCGCCACGAAGTGGGTGACGGAGGGGAGGTCCGCGAGGATCTCCGGGCCCGTCGTCGCGTAGTGGGCGCCCGCGTTGTCCGGGTTGCCGTACTGGTAGAGCATCACCCAGTCGGGGTGCTCGGCCGCCAGTTCCTTGGCGACGCGTACGGCGGTGTTGGAGCCGCCCGCCGCCGGGGACGGGATGATCTCCGCGCCCCACATGGCGAGGAGCTCACGCCGCTCCTGCGAGGTGTTCTCCGGCATGACGCAGACGATGCGGTAGCCCTTGAGCTTGGCCGCCATCGCGAGCGAGATGCCCGTGTTGCCGGACGTCGGCTCCAGGATGGTGCAGCCGGGTGTCAACCGCCCGTCCTTCTCCGCCTGTTCGACCATGTGCAGCGCCGGGCGGTCCTTGATGGAGCCGGTCGGGTTGCGGTCCTCCAGCTTCGCCCAGATGCGGACGTCGTCGGAGGGCGAAAGGCGCGGCAGGCGGACGAGGGGCGTGTTGCCCACGGCCGCCAGCGGGGAGTCGTAGCGAGGCATCCGCGATCAGACCATGCCGCCGGCCACGGCCGGGAGGATCGTGACGCTGTCGCCGTCCGTGAGCTTGGTGGAGATGCCGTCGAGGAAGCGGACGTCCTCGTCGTTCAGGTACACGTTCACGAAGCGGCGCAGCTTGTCGCCGTCCACGATGCGCGCGGCGATGCCCTCGTGCCGCGAGTCGAGGTCGGCGAAGAGCTCGGCGATGGTGTCCCCGCTGCCCTCGACGGCCTTGGCGCCGTCGGTGTGGGTGCGGAGGATGGTCGGGATGCGGACCTCGATGGCCATGGCTGGGGGCTCCTGTCGGGAGAAGTCACGTGGGTGGGCGCGCGGCGGCCCGGTGGTGCGGGTGCGTAGTGCTCTGGTGCGTGATGCCGGTGCAGGCGTTACGCGGAGGTGGCGCCGCGGCTCACGGCCGTACGGCGGCAGCGGTCAGCGCGGACAGATAGCGCTCGAGAGCCTGCACAGATCGACGTGCAGACGCGCAACGAGCATCATGCCCGGCATCTTGTCGCTCACGTCGTGGGGAACCATGCGGTCATCGTATCGATTCCCGGTCCGGGTTCTGGAATGTGATCTCGCATGGTGGATGAATTACGTCCACTATGCGGACGAAGGGAGGGATGACGGCGGATGCGTGACCGTCGGAACCCCGGTTCCGGGGTGCACCGCGGCCTCCGCCGTCACCCTGAAGGCGAAGCTCAGTATGCCTGGACGAGCTTCACCTCTTCCTCGGTGACCTCGCCCTCCACGATCCGGAAGGAGCGGAACTGGAACTCGCCCGCGTCGTCGGTGTCGGCCGTGGAGACCAGGACGTAGTGGGCGTTCGGCTCGTTCGCGTACGACATGTCGGTGCGCGAGGGGTACGCCTCGGTCGCCGTGTGCGAGTGGTAGACGATCACCGGCTCCTCGTCGCGGTCGTCCATCTCGCGGTAGAGCTTGAGGAGGTCGGTCGAGTCGAACTCGTAGAACGTGGGCGAGCGGGCCGCGTTCAGCATCGGGATGAAGCGTTCCGGGCGGCCGGTGCCCTCTGGGCCCGCAACCACGCCGCAGGCCTCGTCGGGGTGGTCCTTGCGCGCGTGCGCGACGATCTGGTCGTGAAGGGCCTGGGTCAGGGTCAGCATGGCAGCCAGGATAAGCAGAAGGGCCCGCCCGTACCGAAGAGTGGTACGGGCGGGCCCACATGCTGGGATCAGGCAGGTGTAGAGCGTATCGCGCTACTTCACCGCGTCCTGCGGCTCCGTCTCGCCGCCACCCGTCGACTGCTCCCCGCGCTTCTGCATGATCAGGTAGCCGACGCCGAGGATCAGGGCCCACACCGGAGCCGCGTAGAGCGAGATCCGCGCGTCCTTGTCGATGCCCATCATCACGATGACCATCCCGATGAACGCCAGCGCGAACCAGCTCGTGTACGGCGCTCCCGGCGCCCGGAAGGTGGACTGCGGCAGCTCGCCGCGGTCGGCCTTGCGGCGGTACTTGATCTGGCAGACCAGGATCATGATCCAGGCCCACATGCCGGAGATGGTCGCGAACGAGACGACGTAGTTGAACGCCTCGCCCGGCCACTGGTAGTTGATCCAGACGCCGACCAGCATCAGGGCCGCGGAGAAGGTGGTGCCGACGAGCGGCAGGCCGTTCTTCGTCAGCTTGGTGAAGAACTTCGGGCCCTGCCCGTTCAGCGCCAGGTCTCGCAGCATACGGCCGGTGGAGTACATACCGGAGTTGCAGGAGGAGAGCGCGGCCGTCAGGACGACGAAGTTGACGATCGCGGCGCCGACGCCGAGGCCCATCTTGTCGAAGGCGGCGACGAACGGCGAGACGCCCGGCACGAACTGCGTCCACGGCACGACCGAGAGGATCATGATGAGCGCGCCGACGTAGAAGACGGCGATGCGCCACGGCACGGTGTTGATCGCCTTGGGCAGGACGGTCTTCGGGTCCTTGGACTCGCCCGCGGTGACGCCGACCAGCTCGACGGCGAGGAAGGCGAACATCACGATCTGCAGGGTCATCAGCGTGGAGCCGATGCCGTTCGGGAAGAACCCGCCCTGGTCCCACAGGTGGCTCACGGACGCGGTGTCACCGGCGTCGGAGAAGCCGATCGTGAGGACTCCGGCGCAGATGAGGATCATGCCGATGATCGCGGTGACCTTGACCATCGAGAACCAGAACTCGAGCTCGCCGAAGAGCTTCACGGAGATCAGGTTGGCGCCGTAGAGGATGACCGTGAAGATCAGCGCGTACGCCCATTGCGGAATGCTGTCATGCGTCCAGAACTGCATGTATTGAGCCGCCGCGGTGACTTCCGTGATGCCGGTGACGACCCAGAAGAGCCAGTACGTCCAGCCGGTCACGTACCCGAAGAACGGGCTGATGAATTCACGCGCGTACTCCGAGAAGGAGCCCGATACGGCGCGGTACATGAGCAGCTCGCCCAGGGCCCGCATGATGAAGAAGATGACGAGGCCGGCGATGGCGTACGCCAGGATGAGGCTGGGACCGGCCTTGTGAATGGCCTTGCCCGCGCCGAGGAACAGGCCGGTGCCGATGGCACCGCCGATCGCGATCATCTGGATCTGCCGGGCTCCTAGCCCGCGCTGATAACCCTCGCCGGATGAACCGGAGGGGCCGCCGCCCTTATCGGCCCCATTGCCGTCGTGATGCTCTTCGACCTGCACTGAGGTCATGGTGACGCCTTTCTCCACGCTGATCCGTGCCCGCAGTCTGCGTATGGCCACGGATCAGGTCCTGATCCCCCCGGATATGGATGGAGTGCTACCGGCTGTTTGCCGGCCCGAGCGCACCACTGGTGACAT
This sequence comes from Streptomyces sp. NPDC048441, assembly GCF_043200235.1. Lineage (NCBI taxonomy): Bacteria > Bacillati > Actinomycetota > Actinomycetes > Kitasatosporales > Streptomycetaceae > Streptomyces > Streptomyces sp. NPDC048441. Next base: position 107,080 of record NZ_JBICXM010000001.1, on the reverse strand, counting down.
GGGTGGCGTCACCGAGTGGTCGTGAAGATTTATCACGGCGGCAATAGTGATCGATTCAGCCACGTGTGGCATACGCCACTGGAAGAAGCGGACAAATTTCCCTCGAAGCGTCATACGCGGGCAGGGAAGTGGCGGGATCGTTATCCGGATTTGAGCGTCCGCTGAGCGAACGTACGCCAGTCGCTGCTACATACAACGACTTCGGTGTGATTTCCGACCGATGACTGGGCCGATGCCTGACCGGCGACTAGCCGACGACTAACCGATGAGCGTGCCGACCAGCGTCTCCTGGAGCCCGCCGAGCCAGAGATAGGCCATCACCATCGGCTTGCGCGGATCGGCGTCCGGAAGGCTGTAAAGCAGGTCCGCGTCGTCCTCGTCGGTCACTTCGAGGCGGGCGCCGATCGCCAGGCGCAGGTCGTTGAGCGCGCCGAGCCAGTGCCGCGACTCGTCGGCCGACAGCTTCAGGACGGCGCCGCCCTCGCCCTTCGACGTCATGGCGTCGAGGCAGCGGATCACCACAAGGGCGTCGTCGCGCTTCTTGGCCCGCAGGTCGTTCTCGGTGAAGCGCCGGAACTCCGACGAGTACGCGCGCAGTTCGTCCTCATCGGCCTTTTCGCTGCCGGGACCGCCGTACGCGTCCGGCAGGAGCCGCTTGAGGACCGGGTCGGCGGGCGGCTCGCTCGGGCCCTCCGCGAACAGCTCCGCGAGGGGGTCGTCGGAGGCGTCCGCGGCCGGGCCCGGACCGATCAGCTCAAGGAGCTGCACGGCGAGGGAGCGGATGATCGAGATCTCGACCTCGTCGAGCGCGACGGCCGCGCCGCCCCCGGGAATCGCTTCGAATTGTCCTGGCATCAGATGCGTCGCTACTTCCGGTCCTGCTGGAGGGTGGCCCAGAGCCCGTACCCGTGCATGGCCTGTACGTCACGCTCCATCTCCTCGCGGGAGCCGGTGGAGACGACGGCACGGCCCTTGTGGTGCACGTCCTTCATGAGCTTCGTGGCCTTCTCCTTCGAGTACCCGAAGTACGACTGGAACACGTACGTCACGTAACTCATCAGGTTGACCGGGTCGTTGTGGACGAGGGTGATCCAGGGGACATCCGGCTCAGGCACGGCGAAGGTCTCTTCGGCCTCGGCCGATTCGGGGCGGGTGATCTCCGCGGGAACGGTGCAGCTGACCTCCGCGGGAACGGTGCAGCGGGCGGATCCCATCCTCGGAGGGGCGGCGGCTGGAGACGGGCAGGACGTACTCACCTGTCCCATGCTGCCACCCGTAGGGGCCCCTCGCACAAATGGCCCGGGAAATCGTCAGAGTGACGAGATGCGGGGTAGCATCCTTCGTATGAACACAGCGGACCTCGGGCTGCCGGTGGATGTTCCGTCGACGGCGCTCTTCACGGATCACTACGAGCTCACGATGTTGCAGGCCGCGCTGAAGGCGGGCACCGCCGATCGGCGCTCCGTCTTCGAGGTCTTCACCCGCAGACTGCCCGAGGGGCGCCGCTATGGAGTGGTGGCCGGAACCGGGCGGGTCCTGGACGCCGTGGAGAACTTCCGCTTCGACGCCGACGTCATCGGATTCCTGCGCGAACGCCGTGTCGTCGACGAGGAGACCCTGAAGTGGCTCTCCTCGTACCGCTTCAGCGGCGACATCTGGGGCTATCCGGAGGGTGAGGTCTACTTCCCCGGCTCACCCCTCCTGCGTGTCGAGGGCTCCTTCGCGGAGTGCGTGCTCCTGGAGACGGTGATCCTCTCCATCCTCAACCACGACTCGGCGATCGCCGCCGCGGCCTCCCGAATGGCATCGGCCGCCGGTGAGCGCCCGCTGATCGAGATGGGCGCACGCCGTACGCACGAGCTGGCGGCCGTCGCCGCCTCGCGCGCCGCGTACGTCGGCGGCTTCACCACCACGTCCGACCTGGCGGCGGGCTTCCGCTACGACATCCCCACGGTCGGCACATCGGCCCACGCCTTCACCCTCCTGCACGACAACGAACGCGACGCCTTCCAGGCCCAGGTCGACTCCCTCGGCCCCGGCACCACGCTGCTCGTCGACACGTACGACGTTACCGAGGCCGTCCGCACCGCCGTCGAGGTCGCGGGGCCCGAGCTCGGCGCCGTGCGCATCGACTCCGGTGACCTGCTCCTGGTCGCGCACCGGGTGCGCCAGCAGCTGGACGAGCTCGGCGCCACGAAGACGAAGATCGTCGTGACATCCGACCTCGACGAGTACGCCATCGCCTCGCTCGCGGCGGCGCCCGTGGACGCGTACGGCGTGGGCACGCAGCTCGTCACGGGGTCCGGACACCCCACCTGCTCGATGGTCTACAAGCTGGTGGCCCGCGCCCACTCGGCGGACCTGAAGGCGCCGCTCGAGCCGGTGGCCAAGAAGTCCCTCGGGGCGAAATCCTCGGTGGGCGGCCGCAAGTGGGCCGCGCGGCGGCCCGACACGTACGGGACCGCCGAGGCCGAGGTGATCGGCACGGGCCCGGTGCCGGTGGAGCTCGCCGACCACCAGCTGCTCGTCGAGCTGGTCAAGGGCGGCGAGGTGGTGGCGCGCGAGCCGCTGGACACGGTCCGCGACCGGCACGCGGCGGCGCGGGCGCGGCTTCCGCTGTCGGCGACGCAGCTTTCGAAGGGCGAAGCTGTCATTCCGACGGAATACATCTGAATACGCCTAAATACGTCTGAGGTGCGCCGGAGTGCAGAGGGGGCGTTCGAACGCCCTCTCCCGTAATTCGGTTGAAGTCTCTACGCTCGGTTCATCCGGCCGAGTCCCCGAGTCCCCCACGCCTACGAGCCTTGCCTAGCCGAAGGACACCCGATGCGCCGCGCTCTCATCGTCGTCGATGTGCAGAACGACTTCTGCGAAGGCGGCAGCCTGGCGGTCGCCGGAGGCTCCGATGTGGCCGCCGCCGTCACCGAGCTGATCGGGCAGGCACCGGCCGGCTACCGGCACGTGGTGGCCACCCGCGATCACCATATCGACCCGGGCGGTCACTTCTCCGACCATCCGGACTACGTCGACTCCTGGCCCCCGCACTGCGTGGCGGGGACGGAGGGGATCGGCTTCCACCCGAACTTCGCACCGGTGGTCGCCTCCGGCGCGATCGACGCCGTGTTCGAAAAGGGGGCGTACACCGCCGCCTACAGCGGCTTCGAGGGGGCCGACGAGAACGGCGTCTCGCTGGCGGACTGGCTGCGGGCCCGGAAGATCACCGACGTCGACGTGGTCGGCATCGCCACGGACCACTGCGTACGGGCCACGGCCCTCGACGCGGTGCGGGAGGGCTTCGGCACGGTGGTCCTGCTGGACCTGACGGCCGGCGTCTCCAAGGAGGCAACGGAACGAACGCTGGAGGAGCTGCGAGCGGCGGGCGTCGAGCTGACGGGCAAGCCGGTCGTCTAGGCGCGACCAGCGCCCCGCAAGGGGCGCGGGGAACTGCGCAACATCAGCCCCGTCAGAGGCGCAGGGAACCACACGACATCAGCCCCGTCAGGGGCGCAGGGAACCACACGACATCAGCCCCGTCAGGGGCGCGGGGAACCACACGACATCAGCCCCGTCAGGGGCGCGGGGAACTGCGCGACCAGCCCCCACCGACCCACAGGTCACATCACACATCACACCTCACACGCCCGCCGGTCTCGATTCGCCGGGTCTCTGGCGCCGGAGAGCCCGAATCGGATGCCACAGCTCCGCCACACCATCCGGCGCCGTACGCCATATGAGCCCATCAGGATGATGCAGCACCGCCGTGATCTCATCCGGCGTAGGCGGCTCCGCGTTGCCCCGCAGATAGACGGCCCTCATGCCCAGATTCCGCAGGCGCGTCAGCGCCCTCGCACGGTTCATCGCGAGGACGATCATCCGGACATTCCCGCCGCCCGCGTAAGGGCTCGGCAGGGTCAAGGCCACCACCACACTGCCGTTCGGCAGCTTGCTGAAACCTCCTGCGGACATGGCTGGTCACACCCCCGTGAGACGTCGCACGGGGTCCCTGGCCGGACCCCGTGTCAATAAGCAATCCACTGCACGCACCTAAACACGATCGGCCGCCGCCCGCTAGAGGGCGACGGCCGATCATGGCTTGACCTGCATAAATGCGAACTACTTCACCGACGGACCCACCTGGACCGTGATCGAAGAGCCATCCTTCGGCTGCTTGATGATCTTGATCTGAGTATTGGTGTCAGTGACCGCGACACTTCCCGTGCCGTTCTCCTTGAACCAGTAGGTGCCCTTGTGATCGTCGAAGACCGGGACACCCTTCTGGGACTTGATCTTCAGCGCGACGTCCGCGTTGTGGAGCGTGAAGTCGTCCGTCGCGAACTTGCTGAAGGGCGCGTCGAACGGCTGGATCTTGTTCCGCAGAAGCGTGCCGTCCGCCCACTTGAGCGGCTTGGCGTGCGCGTCCACCGGCAGGATCAGGCCCTTGCCGGGGTGCGCGCTGGTGTTGTTGTCCTTCTGCGAGGTGTCCCACTGCCAGACCATGAGGCCGTTCTGGTACGCGTAGTGCTCGACCCAGTCCGGACGGGACTTGGAGAACCCGAAGTTGTACGGGCCGTTCTTCAGGGTCTCGTCGTACGACACGTACTGCCGGTTCTCGGCGAGGTAGTACTGGTCGTACTTCTTGGTGAAGGACTCGCCGATGCGCGAAAAGCCCTTCGCCGTCCAGCCGTTGTCGTCGCCCTCGGCGCCGTCCTCGAAGACCTTGGCACCGTCCGCCGTGACCGCGAGCGCGTCGGCCGCGAAGCCCTTGCCGCCCGCTCCGCCGTCCGTCGCGTACCGGAAACGGATGTCGATCTTCTTGCCCGCGTACGCGTCGAGCGGGAACGCGAGCTTCTTGTACGCACCCGAGACACCGGTCAACGCGGGCTTGTCACCGGCGTCGCGCGGGATGGGCTTGCCGTCCGCCGTGCCGTCCACCGGCGTCCAGTTGGCGCCGCCGTCCGTCGAGACCTCGGTGTAGAGCCAGTCGTAGTTGGCCTCGATGTCCCACCAACCGTCGAGCGAGAGCGCAGCCTTGGACTTGCCGGTCAGGTCGACCGAGCGCGTCAGGGTGTTCTTGAGGTCGTCGCCCTGGTCGCTCCACCACTGCTTGGAGCCCTCGGTGGGCTTGGCGACCGTGGTGGTGACGGGCTTCTTGGGCAGGTCGACGACGAGCGCCTGGCGGTGCCGCGTGTTGTACTCCGAGACGCCCAGCTTGTGCTCGGAGGTCGTCGCGGCCTTGGCCTTGGCGTAGTCGAGCCAGCCGAGCTGGAACTTGTCCCAGGCGGTCATGTCGCCCGGCAGATCACCGATGGCGTTCTTGCCGGTGCCGAGCCAGGATCCCGCTGACATCAGCGACCAGAAGCCGACCGAGTTCTCGCCCTTGCCCGTGGTGTCGTACAGGTCGGGCAGACCGAGGTCGTGGCCGTACTCGTGGGCGAAGACGCCGAGGCCGCCGTTCTCGGGCTGCATCGTGTAGTCGCCGACCCAGATGCCCGAGTCGCCGATCTGCGTGCCGCCGGCCTTGTTCTCGCCGGGACCGGTCTTGCCCGCGTCGTTGCCGTACGCGTACCAACGGTGCGCCCAGAGGGCGTTGGTGCCTTCGGCGCCGCCACCGGCCGACTCGTCCTCGCCCGCGTGCACGAGCTGGAAGTGGTCGATGTAGCCGTCCGGCTCGTTGAAGTTGCCGTCGCCGTCGAAGTCGTAGCGGTCCCAGAGGTCGTACTTGGCGAGGTCCGCCTTGATCTGGGCGTCCGTGCGGCCCTGGGCCTTCTGGTCCTTCGTCCAGGCGGTGACGCCGTCCTTCACCGCGTCCCAGACGTTGGGGCAGTTGGTGTCGCCGCAGTAGTTGGAGCCGTACCGCGCCTCGTTGTAATCGACCTTGACCCAGTCGGAGACTTCGCCGTCGACCGAGTAACGGCCGGACGAGGTCTTCTCGTAGTAGGTCTTCAGGGAGTGCTTGGGCTTGCCCTTGGAGTCCTTGCCCTCACCGAAGTACAGGTCTTTGAAGTGCTTCTGGTTGTAGTCCTTCTGCCAGGCCGTGCTGTTGTCCTTCGCACGATCCGGCTCGGCTATCTTGTTGTGCGCCGGTCCCGCCTTGCCGCCGTACTTCTTGACGGGCGCCTCGGGTCCTTCAGGACCGTCGGGGTCGTACATGGTGGTGTCGTCCACCTTGTCCCCGAACTCCACCAGGATCGTGAAGATCTTGTCGGTCTTCTCCCGGCCAAGCTCGACGTACTTCTTGTCGTCGAGCTTGACGACCTGAGAGCCGTCGCGCTTCTGGAGCTTGGCGTCGCCCGCGACGACCTGCTGAAGCGCCGCCTTGCGCTGCTGCGCCTGCTGCTTGCTGAACGGCCCGTCGAGGTCGTGGTCGACCTGCGCCTTGGCCCTGCTCGGGTCCTGCCGGTCGATGGCCGGAGCTCCGGTCGACCCGCCGTCATCGGCCGCCGCGGCGACTCCCGAGAACGTGGCGGCTGCCGCGGCCATCGCCACGGCAGCCGCGGTGGCTCTGAACGTCCGTCTTCTGACTGTCACTTGATGCTGTCCTCCCCCGCGTCCGCGCGGGGGCGGACCGAGGTTCCCGGTCTGAGGAGGTCCGCGCGCGATACGCGTCACAAGTGACGACATTCGACCGGAGAAACAGGAGAAAAGACAGACCTTGACTTGAACAGGCCAAGTGCACTATGCAGGGGCCGAGGTCCGCTATCCGGACGCGTGCGCCCGCCCGTCAGCATGGTCAACGGGCGCGCCCCACCGTCCACTTGGTGGACGCTGTGAACCCGTGCGCCCCCTGTGCTGCGGCACCGTGGGTTAGGTCACGCTTACCGCCCGTTCCCGTCGGGCATGCAGCGGAATAGAGTCAATCGACGGTGCGCTACAGGGCACGGCGACAGATCTCAAGTCGGCGCCACCCAGCACCCTTTGATTCCGTATAAAGCTTCACAAGCGACTCGCATACGGCTTCACGTACAGCTTCACATTGGGCACGACCACCCCCGCATCCGCTGTCCCGAGGACGGATTCCGCCATGCCTCGTCCCATGCCGCTGCCGCGTCCGACCCCCGCGCAGCTCACCTACGGCTCCCTGACCGTGATCTTCTCGACGCTCGCCATGCTGCTGCTCTCCCAGACGAGTTCGGGGCCCGGCATCGCGGTGATAGCCGTCGCGGCGCTCGGCCTCGGATTACTCGTGGCGATGACGGTTCCACAGCCGAAACCTGTCGCCTCGCCTGCCGCGCGAGTCACTTCCGCGCGGGTCACTTCCGCGCGGGTCACTTCCGCACGTGTGCCGGTCCAGCGCACCGCCGCGCCGGTCCTTGCCGAGCCGGTACTCGCTGATTCCGTACGCGAGCCGGCGGGCCCGTAAGGATCACGAGCCCGCCGCGATTGCCGCCCTGCGCCGTCAGCCGGTGCTGACCACCACTGTCTTGGCCGCCTTGTCGTGCAGGCCCTGCTTGTAGGGCTTGTCGAAGAAGCTCCAGCCGCCGCAGATCGCCGTCCAGATGCAGGCGCAGCAGAACGCGAACGGCAGCCAGAGGACGGCCGCGCGGATGATGGCGGTCTGCAGGGTGGGGGTCGCCCCGTCGTTGAGGTTCGCGACCCGCAGGCCCAGCCACTTCTTACCGAGGGTCTGGCCCGTCTTGGAGATCATGAAGCTGTCGTACGCGATGTAGAGCACGGCGGCGAGCAGGGACTGCCCGAAGCTCTTTCCGTACTCGACCTTGTCCGGGTCGACGTCGAACTCGTTCGTGCCGAAGGCCCAGGAGAGCAGCCAGACGACGACGCCGACGAGGATCATGTCGAGGATGCGGGCGAGGACGCGTTTCCCGCTTTCTGCCAGGGGTGGCATTCCGGCGAGGGGGTCACCGCCGCCTGCGCCTCCGCCGTAGGGGTCTCCGCCACCCATGCCTCCGCCGTACGGCGGGGGTGGCGGGGGCGGGGGCGTGTCATAGGGGGATGAGCCACCGCCGCTGTCCTGCGGGGGCTGCTTCTTGAAGGGGTCGTTGTCGTCGGGGGGCGGCGGGTAGGGCGGCGGCGTACTCATGAGGCGAGTCGATCGTGCGGGGGCGCGACTCGCATCCGGCGAGCGGCTGTCCGGGTTAAGGGGTTCCTTTCCCCAGCCCCGCCCCTTCCCGGCTGTGACATTTTGCGGCTCCGCCACGTGGCGTGCCTGCGCCCCGGACCTACCTGGCGCTCCGCCCCAGACCCCGGTCCTCAATCGCCTGCGGCGGAGCCGCAACTGTCACAGCCGGGAAGGGGCGGGGTTGGGGGAAAGGCAGCTAGCCCGCCACGAACGTTCCCGCGGCCTTGTCATGCCAGCACTGCCGCCACGGCCGGTCGAACACGCACCACAGCACCCCGAGGACCCCGATCACCAGTACCCCAGGCACCACATAGACGAGCCACCGCTTCAACGCCGCCCCGAACGTCGGCGCCTCATGCTCCCCCATGTCCCGCACCTGAATCCCCAGCAACCGCTTCCCCAGGGTCCGCCCCCACTTCGCGGTGGGCAGCACCTCGTAGAGCACGCCGAAGAGCAGCAGCACACCCAGGATCATCCCCAGGTACCCCGCCGTGGTGCCGTCGAGGAGCCACACGGTGACCTTCTCGCCGGACATCTTCGCCGCGTCGATCTTGCCGTCGACGTGATCGGCGGCCTTTGTGCCGAGCGGTAGCGCCGCCGCCCCGGTCACGGCCACGAGGACGACCGTGTCGATGAGCCGCGCGACGAACCTCTTGCCGAGCCCCGCGGGGCGCCCCGCGGCCTGGTTCTGCGCCATGGCGAGGAACGGGTCGCTGGCCACTGGCTTCCACGGCACGACGGGCTGCTGCTGCCCATCGGCATCGGCGAGCTGATGGACCTGCTGCGCCCACGAGGGCGAGCCGCCACCGGCCCCCGAGGTCACAGGAGAGGCCACCCCGCCCTGCTGCGGAACGGTCGGCTGAGCGGGAGCGGGAGCGGGAGCAGGAGCAGGAGCAGGCGCCGCCGCCTGCGGAGGCACCTGGCTACCGGAGGACTTCGGGCGGAGCGCCCGGATCGCCATGGTGCCTTCGGTACCGGGCGAGGGCGAGGGCGTGGGTGAGGGTGAGGGTGAGGACGAAGCGGCGGGCCGCACCGGTCCCGCAGGCCTGCGGAACGTCACCGTGCCCTCAGTCCGAGGCTGCGGCTCCGGCCGCGGCTCCGGCCCACCCGGCTTGATCGCACGGATCTGCACCGTGCCAGGCCCCTCCGCCGGAGGAGAGGCAGCGGGAGACTCACTCGGAACCCGAGGGTCCGGAGCCCCGCCCCACGAAACCCGACGCTCCTCCTCCCCGCCGAGCCCCTCCTGCCGCGCCGCGTCCGCCTGCCAGGCTGAGGCGGGCTCAGGCCTGGAACCGTGCTGCGAGGCGTCCGCATCGGCCGACGGCATGGGCTCCTCGTCGAAGAACACCGGCCCGGTCTCCTCCACCGGAAGCGCCGGAGACGCCGGAGACGCCGGAAGCGCCGCTCCCGCCCCCGGAGGGGCAGGCAGGGATTCGCCGTCGGTCGGAGCGGGACGGCTCGTACCGGGCACCCAGGCCGCTCCGTTCCAGTACCGGACATATCCGGGAATGGAAGGATCGGGGTAGTAGCCTTCGCGGGGCCTGTCGTCGCCTGGGGCCGGAGTTGGGGCGCTCATGTCCGTCGTCCCGTATCTGCTCGGGGGTCTTTTAAGGGCTACACATCTATCAGACCTCTGCGTCCGGCTGTGCGGGTCCCGCCCTACCGACCCACGATCCGGGCACACTTCTGCCTGATATCTGCCTCGTACGAGGGTGCCCGATCGGCGCCGTACGACACTCTTCAACTTCGTACGAAGAAAACTTTCCGAAACCCGCGTAATGCTCGGCCCCCACCGCGCTCTCTCCTTGCACGGGCCCGCTCCAGGGCCTCCGAGCAAGGAAGGAAAGCACCCGACATGCACACCGTGGTGGAACGCGAGCTTGAGCTCAAACTCGTCCTCTCACCGGAACGGGCCATCCCCGTCCCGGCCCGCCTCTCCTACCGGACCGACGACCCCTTCGCCATCCACATCGCCTTCCACATCGGCACCGAGCACCCCGTGAACTGGACGTTCGCCCGCGAACTCCTGGTCGAGGGGGTGTTCAGGCCCTGTGGTCACGGCGACGTACGAGTCTGGCCGACCAAGGTCGACGGGCGCAGTGTCGTCCTGATGGCGCTGAGTTCACCCGACGGCGATGCCCTCCTGGAGGCGCCCGCCGCCGCCGTGTCGGCCTGGCTCGAGCGCACTCTGCGGGTGGTCCCTCCGGGCTCTGAGGCCGAGCAGCTCGGCATCGACGACGGCCTCGCCGCGCTGCTCACGCCCACTCCGGCCGACGACCTGTGGCTGCGCGACCCGTGGCCGTCGGACGAGTCCAAGGACGGTGAGTGAGCTCCGCCGCCACGGGGGCGAACGCGGAGCCGACGTACGGAGACCAGCGTCAGAACAGTTTGCCTGGATTGAGGAGGGAGAGCGGGTCGAACGCCGTCTTGACGGCGCGCTGCATCTCCACGCCCACCGGGCCGAGCTCGCGTGCCAGCCACTCCTTCTTCAGGACGCCCACGCCGTGCTCGCCGGTGATCGTGCCGCCGAGTTCCAGACCCAGGGCCATGATCTCGTCGAAGGACTCGCGGGCGCGGCGGCCCTCGTCGAGGTCTGCCGCGTCGAAGCAGACGGTGGGGTGGGTGTTGCCGTCGCCCGCGTGTGCGCAGACCCCGATGGTGAGGTCGTACTTATCGGCGATGCGGTCGACGCCTTCGAGCATGTCGGCGAGCTTGGAGCGCGGCACGCACACGTCGTCGATCATCGTCGTGCCCTTGACGGCTTCGAGTGCGGTGAGCGACAACCGCCGTGCCTGGAGGAGCAGTTCGGACTCCGCCGCGTCCTCGGCCGGGACCACTTGGGTGGCACCCGCGGCCTCGCAGAGCGCGCCGACGGCCGCGAGGTCCGCGGTGGGGTCCGGGGTGTCGAAGGCGGCGAGGAGCAGCGCTTCGGTGGTCTCCGGGAGGCCCATGTGGGCGAGCGCGTTCACGGCCCTGATGGTCGTACGGTCCATCAGCTCGAGGAGTGAGGGGACGTGCCCCCCTTCCATGATCTTGCATACGGCGGCGCAGGCGGCCTCCGCCGAGCTGAACTCGGCGGCGAGGACGAGCTGTTGGGGCGGCTGCGGCTTCAGGGCGAGGGTCGCGCGGACGACGATACCGAGGCTGCCCTCGGAGCCGACGAAGAGGCGTGTGAGGTCGTAGCCCGCGACACCCTTGGCCGTGCGCCGTCCGGTACTCATGAGCCGTCCGTCGGCGAGGACGACATCGAGGCCGAGGACGTACTCCGCCGTCACCCCGTACTTCACGCAGCACAGGCCGCCCGATGCCGTGCCGATGTTCCCGCCGATGGTGCAGGTTTCCCAACTGGACGGGTCCGGCGGGTAGTAGAGGCCCTGTTCGTTGACGGCGCGGGAGAGCGTGGCGTTGACGACGCCCGGTTCGACGATCGCGATGCGGTCGACGGGGTTGATCTCCAGGATGCGGTCCATCTTGACCAGGGACAGCACGATGCAGCCCTCGCTGGCGTTCGCGCCGCCGGAGAGGCCCGTGCGGGCGCCCTGCGGGACCACCGGGATCCGTAGCTCGGTCGCCATGCGCATGACGTGCTGGACCTGTTCGACGGTGCGTGGCAGGACGACGACGGCCGGGGTGCCGGCGTCGCAGAAGCTGGCCATGTCGTTCGCGTACGAGGACGTGATGTCGGGGTCCGTGAGGACCGCTTCTTCAGGGAGGCCCTCGTGGAGGCGTTCGATGAGTGTGCGGCTCATGATCACAGCCTCGCACCCGGGGCCATCGGTGTGAACCCGTGTGCGACGCCGATCCACATGCCGGGATGTGCTCTTCGTATTGACGCACTTGACGCAGAGTGAGCGCCATGGAGATCGAGTCCGAGTCTGTGGCCAAGAAGTCCGTGAAGCCTGTCGTCCGGCGGGTGCTGATCGCCTCGGTCGCCGGATGTGTGGTGCTCGGCGGTGTGCTGGTCCTCCGGCCCGATGCGGGCGGCGGCAAGGCGGCGCCTCCTGCCCTCGGACCCGCCGGGCGGGCGATGGCTGCCGTGGACTCCGGGGCTCCGGCCGCGCTGCCCGACCTCGCCGTGCTCATCGGCGACCGGGAGGCACATCTGCGGGCACATCCCGGTGACGACCAGTCGTGGGCGGTGCTCGGGGCCGCCTACGTCGAGCGTGGGCTGCGGACCGCTGACTCCGCGTACTACCCCAGGGCCGAGCAGGCGTTGCGTACGTCGCTGAAGACGCGGCCCGCGGGGAACGCGGAGGCGCTGACGGGGATGGCGACGCTGGCGAACGCACGGCACGACTACCGCGGGGCGCGGAAGTGGGCGGAGAGTGCGGTCAAGCTCTCCCCGAAGCGATGGTCGGCGTACCCCGTCCTCATCGACGCGTACAGCGGCCTCGGCAACGCGAAGGGTGTGGCGAAGGCCCTGGAGACCCTTCAGGAGCTGCGCTCGGGGACCTCCGTCAAGGTGACGTCCGGGCAGGTCTACCAGTACCGCGGCTGGCGCGAGGACGCGGCGGCGGCGCTGACGGATGCGGCGGCGCTCGCGGAGGGGCCCGCGGAGAAGGCGGCGTGCCTGTACCGGGTGGGGGATCTCGCCTGGGAGCGGGGCGAGCCGGCGGAGGCCCTCCGCCATTACGAGGCGGCGCTGGCCGCCGACCCGGACCACCACGCTTCCCTCGCCGGTAAGGGCCGGGCGCTCGCGGCGCTCGGCCGTACGTCGGAGGCGCTGCTCGCCTATCGGCAGGCGCTGGTGCGGCAGCCCGCGCCGGAGTACTCCCTGGCCCTCGGCGAGTTGTACGAGTCCCTGCACCTCATGCCGGCCGCTCGCGCGCAGTACGAGGTGCTGCGCGCCCGCGTGAAGCAGGAGGGGGTGAACGGCGTCAACGACGCACGGATCCTCGGCCTCTACGAGGCGGACCACGGCGACCCGGAGGTGGCGGTGAGCCGTCTGCGGGCGGAGTTCGAACGCCACGGGAGTCCGGAGGCGGCGGATGCCCTGGGCTGGGCGCTGCATCGGGCCGATGAGAGCGCGGAGGCCCTGAAGTACGCGACCCGGGCGACGGACAAGGGGCCGCGGAGCGCGGTGTTCGCCTACCACCGGGGTGAGATCGAGCGGGAGCTCGGCGAGTACGGGGCGGCGAGGCGCCATATCGGCGAGGCGCTCCGGATCAACCCGTACTTTTCCCCGCTGGGGGCGCCTGCGGCCCGCAAAGCGCTGGCCGCGCTGGGTGAGCCGCCGGAGGGGGGCCCGGAACAGATGTACGCGCCTGCGCCTGCGGCGCCTGGACGGGGGGCTCCGAGCCGGCCCCCGACCCAGCCGAAGCCTCGGACCCCGACCCAGCCGAACCCGAAGCCTCGGACCCCGTCACAACAGGGCTGAAGTCCTGCGGGCCGTCCGTCCCCATCCAGTGCCGCCGCTTCGCGCCGGATCAATCCCACCCACCCACCCGATTACCCGGCGGTGAACGGGCGGGTGGGCAAGAGCGAGAGAACGCGCGAGTGAGTGAGAGCCCGAGAACGGGTGGGTAGGTGAAAGCGGGAGAACGGGTGGGTAGGTGGGGGAATCCGCCGCGAAGCGGCGGGACAGGAGTCGCTCGACAGGCCGTCAGACGGCCCCCGTGCCGATCAGTGCGTTACGGGTGATCAAGGGGATGAGGTCCGCCTCCGTGAGGTGCTCCGTGCCCGGAGGGCGCCGTGGCAGCACCATGTAGCGCGTCTCCGCACTGGAGTCCCAGACCGTGATCTCCGTACCGGAAGGAAGCGTGAGGCCGAACTCCGCGAGCACCGCCCTCGGTTCCCGCACCACGCGTGAGCGATACGCCTCGCTCTTGTACCAGCTCGGCGACGGGCCGAGCAGCCGCACCGGGTAGCAGGAGCAGAGGGTGCAGACGATGACGTTGTGGGTGTGGGCGGTGTTCTCCACCACCCTGAGGCGTTGCGGCTGGACGCCCCCCGCCGCGTAGCCCAGCTCGGCCACCGCCGCCGTGCCGTCGGACAGGAGACGCCGCTTGAACTCCGGGTCCGTCCAGGCCCGTGCCACCACCCTCGCCCCGTTGAGGGGAGACGATCCCGAGAGGAACGCGTCCAGGGCCTCGTCCAGGGCAGCCCCCGCGACGATCCCCCGTTCCTCCAACAGGGTTTCCAGGCGGCGTACTTGGCGGGAGATCAGCGCATCAGAGTGCGTACCGGACATCAGCTGCTGCCCTCCGGTTCCGAGAGTTCCGAGTGTTCCGAGAGTTCCAAGTAGCTCTCCCACAGGTCGAGCACCACCCCGTGGTCCCCCTCACCCCACAACTCCCGCGCAGCGAACCGCACCGCGTACACCTGCTCCACAGGAGCGTCCTCGCGCCCCTGCGAGCGCGCGTCCGCAAGGGCGTGCCGCCCCTCGGGCTCGACCACCACGCCCCGCTTGCCCCTGGCGTACCGGGGCAGGCGGGTGTGGTGGGTCGGGTCGTGATGGACGGTGCGGACGCGGGCGCCCGCGGTGAACCGGTCGTCAGGCATCCGGCTCATCCTCCAGCTCGCCCGCCCCCACCACGCCCTTGCGTTCAAGCAGCACCCGGATCGCGTGGAACCACCGCTCGTAGTAGGACGCCGCGAGATACTCCGCCGGAGGCATCGTCTCGACGGCGTCCCTGAACTCGTCCAGGTTGTAGACGCCTTCACGCACCAGCGCACTGTTCAGCGCGAACACCCGCGCCTCCCAGTCCGCGTGGAAGGGCTCCGTGTCGTCGGTGGTGTCGATGGGCCCGAAGCCCGTCATCCCGCCGACGTCGTTGATCCTGGCCATGCCCGCACACTAATGCGGAACCCTCCCGGCCGCCCCTAGAGATTGCCGCCCCTAGAGATTTCCCCGCTTCTCCTGCTCCCGCTCGATCGCCTGGAACAGCGCCTTGAAGTTGCCCTTGCCGAAGCCCATCGAGCCGTGCCGCTCGATCATCTCGAAGAAGACCGTCGGGCGGTCCTGGACCGGCTTGGTGAAGATCTGCAGCAGGTAGCCGTCCTCGTCGCGGTCGACCAGGATCTTCAGTTCGCGCAGGGTGTCGACGGGGACGCGCGTCTCGCCCGCCCACTCCCCCAGCGTGTCGTAGTACGAGTCCGGCGTGTCCAGGAACTGGACTCCCGCCGCGCGCATGGTGCGTACGGACTCCACGATGTCGTTCGTGGCGAGCGCGATGTGCTGGACGCCCGCGCCGCCGTAGAACTCCAGGTACTCGTCGATCTGCGACTTCTTCTTGGCGATGGCGGGCTCGTTGATGGGGAACTTCACCTTCAGGGTGCCGTCCGCGACCACCTTCGACATCAGCGCGCTGTACTCCGTCGCGATGTCGTCGCCCACGAACTCCTTCATGTTCGTGAAGCCCATGACCTTGTTGTAGAAGGCGACCCACTCGTTCATCTTGCCGAGCTCGACGTTGCCGACGCAGTGGTCGATCGCCTGGAAGGTCCGCTTGGCGGGCGGCTCGACGATCGGGGACGCGGCCTTGAAGCCGGGCAGGTAGGGGCCTTCGTAGCCGGACCGGTCGACCAGGGTGTGGCGGGTCTTGCCGTACGTCGCGATCGCGGCGAGGACGACCGTGCCGTTCTCGTCCTTGATCTCGTACGGCTCGGTGATGCCGCTGGCGCCGTGCTCGACGGCGTACGCGTATGCGGCGCGCGCGTCCGGCACCTCGATGGCCAGGTCGATGACGCCGTCGCCGTGCTCGGCGACGTGACCCTCGATGAAGTGGCCCCAGTCCGTCGACGCCTTGATGACAGAGGTGAGGACGAAGCGGGCCGCACCGTTCGTGAGCACGTACGAGGCGGTCTCACGGCTGCCGGTCTCCGGTCCCGCGTACGCCACGAGTTTCATGCCGAAGGCAGTGGAGTAGTAGTGGGCGGCCTGCTTCGCGTTGCCCACGGCGAAGACGACCGCGTCCATTCCCTTGACCGGGAAGGGATCGGCCTCGCGCGCGGTGTGGGGGGTGCCAGAGGTGGCCGAAGTGGGCTGGGTGTTCGCGGTAGTCGCCATGTCCGCAGGCTCCCGCCGTATCGCAAGGTGCGCAATAGTTTGCGTATTCAGTGGGCAATGTGCCCAGCCACAGGCCAGGATGAGCGGGCTATCTGTACATGATGACCACTCCAGGAGCGGAGAAGAGCACGCCATGACGATCGATCATCTGGACGGCAGGCTCATCGTGCTGCTCGCCCGCGAGCCCCGTATCGGCGTCCTGGAGGCGTCCCGGAGGCTGGGTGTCGCGCGCGGGACCGTACAGGCCCGGATGGACCGTCTTCAGTCGAACGGAGTCATCCGTGGCTTCGGCCCTGAGGTCGACCCGGCCGCCCTCGGCTACCCCGTCACGGCCTTCGCCACGCTGGAGATCAAACAGGGCCAGGGCGCAGATGTACGGGCCCATTTGGCGACCGTCGCCGAAGTCCTCGAACTCCATACGATCACCGGTCATGGGGATATGCTCTGCCGCCTCGTGGCCCGGTCGAACGCCGATCTCCAACGTGTGATCGACCGGGTGGTGGGATTTGATGGCATCGTCCGGGCCTCCACGGCGATCGTCATGGAGAACCCTGTTCCGCTGCGGATCATCCCGCTGGTCGAACAGGCGTCAGACGACTCCTGACGCGGGTAAGTAAGAAAAAACGAACGCCCGCACGATGAATGCCCGCACGACGTACGCAGCACGCGGGCGCCGGGAGAATCCCGGCGCCGTCTCCACCGCGCCTGGGCGAGGTGAGCAGTTCAGTGAACTTCTGGGACTACCTCGGCAACCGCCACCAGCAGTTGCTGACCGATGCGTACCAGCACGCAAGCGCCGTATTCCAGTGCATGGTCGTGGCGACCGTCATCGGAGTGCTGATCGGCGTCGTCACGTACCGCAGTGAGTGGGCGGGCAATCTGGCCACGACCACGACCTCCACCATCCTGACCATCCCGTCGCTCGCCATGATCGGTCTGCTGATCCCCGTCGTGGGGCTCGGCGTCGCACCGACGGTCATCGCGCTGACCCTCTACGGACTCCTCCCGATCGTGCGCAACGCCATCGTCGGCCTGCGCGGCGTCGACCCCTCGCTCGTCGACGCGGCGAAGGGCATCGGGATGTCGCGGATCGCCCGCCTCGTCAAGGTGGAACTCCCGATCGCCTGGCCGCCGATCCTCACCGGCATCCGTGTCTCCACGCAGATGCTGATGGGCATCGCCGCCATCGCCGCGTACGCCTCGGGCCCCGGCCTCGGCAACGAGATCTTCCGCGGCATCGGCTCACTCGGCAGCAAGAACGCGCTCAACCAGGTGCTCGCGGGCACGCTCGGGATCATCATCCTGGCGCTGCTCTTCGACGCCGCGTACGTACTGATCGGACGGCTGACGATCTCAAGGGGTATCCGTGTCTGACGTGTCTGACGTATCTGACGTGTCTGGGTCTTCCGCGCCCACAGTCGCCCCCGGCCCGGTGCCGGTGGAGGAGCGCACGACAGGCGCCACCATCGAGCTGGAGAACCTCACCAAGCGCTATCCCGGCAGCGGCGACCCCGCCGTGGACAGCGTCAGCATGGAGATCAAGGCGGGCGAGATCGTCATCCTCGTCGGCCCTTCCGGCTGCGGTAAGTCGACCACGCTGAAGATGATCAACCGGCTCATCGAGCCGACGAGCGGCCGCATCCGCATCGGCGGCGAGGACGTCACCGACATGGACCCGGTGAAGCTGCGGCGCAAGATCGGTTACGCGATCCAGTCGTCCGGGCTCTTCCCGCACATGACGGTCGCTCAGAACATCGCCCTCGTACCGAAGATGATCGGCTGGGGGAAGCAGCGGATCAAGTCGCGGGTCGAGGAGATGCTCGATCTCGTCGGGCTCGACCCGGCCGAGTTCCACGGCCGCTATCCGCGCCAGCTCTCCGGCGGGCAGCAGCAACGCGTGGGCGTGGCACGGGCGTTGGCGGCCGACCCGCCCGTGCTCCTGATGGACGAGCCGTTCGGCGCTGTCGACCCGATCACCCGTGACCACCTCCAGGACGAGCTGATCCGGCTCCAGCACGAGCTGCACAAGACGATCGTCTTCGTCACGCACGACTTCGACGAGGCGATCAAGCTCGGCGACCGCATCGCGGTCCTGCGGGAGCGGTCCCACATCGCGCAGTTCGACACTCCGGAAGCCATCCTCACCAATCCCGCCGACGATTTCGTCTCCGGTTTCGTGGGCGCGGGCGCGGCCTTGAAGCGGCTCAACCTCACCCGCGTACGCGATGTGGAGATCGCCGACTTCGCGACGGTGACCGTCGACGACCCGCTCCAGGAGATCTTCGACAAGCTGCGGGAGAGCGGCACGAACGAACTCCTGCTCCTGGACAAGCGCCGCCGCCCCTACAAGTGGCTGCGGCGCGGCGACCTGATGCGCGCCAAGGGTTCCCTCGCCCGTGCGGGCACCCTCGTCCACGACACGGTCACCCGCGACGCCACGCTGCGCGACGCGCTCGAAGCGGTCCTCACGGACAACGCGGGGCGGGTCGCGGTCACCGGGCGGCGCGGTGAGTACACCGGGGTCGTCGACATGGAGACGCTGATGAACTCCGTGCACGAAATGCTGGAGGCGGACCGGCTCGACGCCGTGGAGCACCAGCATGAACTGCAGGAGCAGCGCGCTCTGTTGACCCACCACGAGCAGGAGGGCGACGGAGGGGCGGCGAAGGCGTGAGCGGCATCCCCGGGAGCAACCCCCGGATCCCCGAACACAAGCCATCGCCCCATGACGGGCCCGAGAAGCGCCCCGAGGGCGAGCACGAGGTCAAGGGCCATCTCTTCCGTGACGTCGGCGACGGCGAGCAGGAGCCCGCGCCCCCGGCGGACACGGCCAAGGCGCGGCGGGTCAGCTGGCAGAAGCTCACGTTCCTGCCCGTGGTGCTCGCGGTGCTCCTGCTGGCCACCTGGTGGTGGTTCGAGCAGGCGGACCTGGACTCGATCTCCAAGAACGCCCTGGCGGACGGCAATGTGTGGCTCAGGCTCCGCCAGCACATCCAGCTGACGGTGATCTCCACCTTCTTCGTGCTGATCATCGCGATCCCGCTCGGCATCCTGCTGACCCGCAAGAAGCTGCGCAAGGGTGCGCCCGTGGCGATGGCCCTGGCCAACATCGGCCAGGCGACCCCGGCGATCGGCCTCCTCGCCCTCCTGGTGATCTGGATCGGCATCGGCGAGAAGGCGGCCCTGATCGGCATCATCATCTACGCCGTCCTGCCGGTCCTCTCCAACACGATCGCGGGCCTGAACGCCAATGATCCGACCCTCCTCGAAGCCGCGAGAGGGATCGGCATGTCACAGCTCGGCGTCCTGGGGAAGGTCGAACTCCCCCTGGCCGTCCCCCTGATCCTCGCGGGCGTGCGCACGGCGCTCGTCCTGAACGTCGGCACGGCGACGCTCGCCACCTTCGGCGGTGGCGGCGGGCTCGGCGACCTGATCACCACCGGGATCACCAACCAGCGGATGCCGGTGCTCATGCTCGGCTCGATCCTCACGATCGCGCTGGCGCTCCTGGTGGACTGGCTGGCTTCCCTGGCCGAACTGTTCCTGAGCCCGCGCGGGCTGGAGGTCGGGTCATGAGGATTACGTTGCGTACGGCGGCCGTCGGTGTGGTGGGCAGCGCCCTGCTCGTGAGCTGCGGGCTCACCAGCGGCAGCCCCATGGTGGACGACGTCGAGCCGGGCTCGATCGGCAAGGGAAAGCCCCTGGACGGCGCCGATCTCACGGTCACCTCCAAGGAGTTCACCGAGCAGCTGGTCCTCGGCGCGATTATGGGTATCGCCTTCGAGGCGGCCGGTGCGGATGTCCTGGACCGGACGGGCATCCAGGGCTCGATCGGCGCCCGCGAGGCCGTCAAGAGCGGTGACGCGGACGCCATGTACGAGTACACGGGCACCGCCTGGATCACGTACCAGGGCAACTCCGATCCCATCGACGACCCGCAGAAGCAGTGGGCGGCGGTGCGCGACGCGGACAAGAAGAACGGCATCACGTGGCTGCCGCCGGCCGCGCTCAACAACACGTACGCCCTTGCCATCAACCAGAAGAACGAGGCCAAGTACAAGACGAAGACTCTGTCCGACGTGGCGGCCCTGTCGAAGTCGGACCCGAAGGCGGTCACGCTGTGCGTGGAGAGCGAGTTCTCCTCGCGCGAGGACGGCCTGCCGGGTATGCAGAAGATGTACGGGATGAAGATCCCCAACTCCAACATCACCAAGATGGACACCGGGATCATCTACACCCAGGTCTCCAAGGGGACGTGCTCGTTCGGCGAGGTCTTCACGACGGACGGCCGCATCAAGGCGATGAACCTGGCGGTGATGAAGGACGACAAGCACTTCTTCCCCAACTACAACGCCGCCCCGGAGATCAACAGCAAGGCGCTGAAGGAGCACCCGGAGATGGCGGAGGTCCTGGACCCCATCACCAAGAAGCTCAACAACACGGTGGCGCAGGAGCTGAACTCCAAGGTGGATGTGGAGGGTCAGGATCCGCATGAGGTGGCCAAGGACTGGTTGATCAAGGAGGGGTTCGTGAAGGAGTAGCCCTACGGCGGGCGACTCCCAACTTACAAAGGCTCCGTTGCAAAGAAAGCGTTGCAACGGAGCCTTTGCATGTCTACGCTGAGTCCATGACGGACGGCACGGCAGACACCACAGGCACGGCAGACACCGCAGAGCCCGAGGGCCATAAGGTCCACAACCTCACCCCCCGCTCGCTACGGGGGCTCGCACACCCACTGCGTATGCAGCTGCTCATCTCACTGCGGCGCGAAGGACCGGCGACCGCCTCCCAACTGGCGGACCGCCTGGGCGAGTCGAGCGGCGCGACCAGCTACCACCTGCGCCAGCTGGCATCACACGGCTTCGTCGAGGACGCCCCGGAGCGGGGCAAGGGACGCGAGCGGTGGTGGCAGGCGGCGCACCAGGGGACGCATCTCGACGAGACGCTCATGAGCAACCCCGACCCAGCGGTGCGCGGCGCGATCAGCGTCTACCTCCACGAGGTCGCGACGTACCACGCCGCAGAGCTCTCCACCTGGATCGGCACACAGCACGACTGGTCCAAGGACTGGACGGAGAGCTCGGACATCAGCGACTACGCACTGCGCCTGACGCCCGACATCACTGCCGAACTGGCCGGAAAGATCCACGAACTCATCGAGAGCTACCGCGAGTTGGCGGTCGACCAGGACACGCCCGGCTCCGCCAAGGTGCGCCTGCACACCCACGTCTTCCCGACGCACTCCACCGAGTGAGAGGCCTCAGTCATGCACTCCGACATACATCTGCTGCTGCACCACGCCCGCGCCGCCGAACTGCACGAGACGGCACCCCCGCGCCCGCGCCACCCCCAACTGCGCACTCAACTGGGCTGGACCCTGGTCGAGTTCGGCCTCCGCCTGGTCAACAGCTCGGAACCTTCCCGCCCCGGTCAAGGGAACGCAGCGCGTCAACCGTGCCCTTCAGTGTCGTGATCGGGATCAGCCGCAGCCCCTTGGGCAGCTCGGCCTGAGCGTCCGAGCACTCGTCCTTCGGGACCAGGAAAACGGTCGCCCCGTCCCGCTTCGCGGCCTGCGTCTTCATCGAGACACCGCCGACCGGGCCGACCTTGCCGTCGTCGGCGATCGTCCCGGTACCCGCGATGTTCCGGCCGCCCGTCAGGTCCCCGCCGCTGCCGTTGCCGTCGAGGAGGTCGATGATGCCGAGGGAGAGGAAGAGGCCCGCGCTGGGGCCTCCGATGTCTCCTAGGTCGACCTTGACCTTCACCTTGTCGGTGCCGTCCACGCCATCCGCGTCCAGATAGGCAAGGGCGGCCTCCGTGGCCGCGTCCTGCGACTTCTTCATGTCACCGAGGTTGTGCTTCTCGACTTCCTTCACGTTGTCGCCCGTGGGGTAGACGGAGTCCTTCGGCATCACGGAACGGTCCGTACGGAACCAGCCGTCCACCACGTCACTCAGGCTCACGTCCATGTCGGGCCCCGTCGCCACGATGGTCGTCATCCGCAGCTGCCCGCTCGTCTCGCGGGTGGGCGCACCGCTGATCGTGATGACCTGCTTGCCCCCGCGCTCCCCGAGTACGTTCGCCGTCGACCCCGGCTGGGCCACGGCGAACGGCAACGGCGCGAGGCCGGCTACGGCGAGCAGGGCAACCACCGGGGCGGCGCAGACGGCGAGGGCCTTGGGGCGCGTGAGACGTGAGAGGGAGAACACGGGATCAATCTAACGTGAGCGGATCGGTGGACGGCAGCGGACAGCAGCAGACAGGAGTTACCTCAGCGCATCTGCCACCTCACGGGCGGCGTCCACCACCCGCGGCCCCACCCTCTCCGGCACGGAGTCCGACAGCATGACGACTCCCACGCTGCCCTCTATCCCCGTCACACCCACCAGCGGGGCGGCAGCCCCACTCGCTCCGGCCTCCAGCTCCCCGTGGGTCAGCGCATAGCCGGGGTCGGTGGCGAGCCCCTGTCTGGCGGCGAGGATCGCCCGGCCCGCGGCGCCCCGGTCCAGGGGGTGCCGGAAGCCGGTCCGGTAGGCCACGTGGTAATCCGTCCAGGTCGGCTCTACGACGGCGACAGCGAGGGCCTCGGTGCCGTCGACGAGCGTCAGATGAGCCGTCGCCCCTATGTCCTCCGCGAGGGAGCGAAGAGCGGGCAGCGCTGCCTCGCGCACCAGCGGATGCACCTGGCGGCCGAGGCGCAGCACCCCCAGGCCGACTCTGGCCCGGCCGCCCAGGTCACGGCGGACCAGTGCATGTTGCTCAAGCGTGGCGAGGAGGCGGTACACGACGGTGCGGTTCACACCGAGCTTGTTCGACAGCTCGGTGACGGTGAGCCCGTGATCGGTATCGGCCAACAGTTTGAGGACACGCAGTCCTCGGTCGAGCGTCTGGGAAGTCTCCGCGGTCACGACGCCCACTCCTTAGGTGAGAGTCGACGGCCTCTTTTACGCGGCGGTTGCGTCGCCGGTCCCGTGGGCGACGCGCGTCAGAGGCCGCCGGTCGGAACTCCGGCTGCGCTCCGCGGCGGCGCTGCCACGGGGCGTGTACGTTGCGGGGACATTAGCGAGACCGTCCCGCTCAGCGGAAGACTCCGTCCAGAATCCGGGCACGGGACCGGTTGTTAGGGGCGCAATGCCCCCTTACGCACTGCACACGGGTCGGACGTACGCACGACTCCCGCACACGGGGTGCACCAACGGAACGCACCCCTCCTCCCCCGGGCCACCACCGGGCGCCCCTACTTCATGCGGGTGGCCCACTCCCCGACCTTCGCGATCCGCTGCCGCAGCTGCCCGCCGGTGGCCTCCGCGCTCGGCGGCCCGCCACAGGTGCGGCGCAGCTCGGTGTGGATCACGCCGTGCGGTTTCCCGCTCTGGTGGGAGTACGCGCCGACCATCGTGTTGAGCTGCTTGCGCAGTTCGAGCATTTCCTTGTGGGAGACCACGGGCCGCCGCTCGGCGGGCAGTTCGAGGAGATCCGCTTCCTCGTCCGGCCGCTTCTTGCTGTGCGCGATCTGCCGGGCCTGCCGCTTCTGGAGCAGCATCTGCACCTGGTCGGGTTCGAGGAGCCCGGGGATGCCGAGATAGTCCTGCTCCTCCTCGCTCCCGGGGTGGGCCTGCATCCCGAACTCGGCACCGTCGAAAAGAACCCGGTCGAAGACGGCATCGGACTCTAGCGCCTCGAAGGAGAACTGCTCCTGCTCGCCGGTGTCCTCGTCCTCCTCCTTGTTCGCCTCGTCCATCTCCGCCTCGGACTCGGCGTAGGGGTCCTCTTCCCCGTCCTTCTTCGGCTTGTCGAGTACGTGGTCGCGCTCGACCTCCATCTCGTTGGCGAAGCCGAGGAGGTCGGGGACGGTGGGCAGGAAGACGGACGCGGTCTCGCCGCGCCGCCGGGAACGCACGAAACGCCCGACGGCCTGCGCGAAGAAGAGCGGCGTCGAGATGGTGGTGGCGTACACACCCACGGCGAGGCGCGGCACGTCGACGCCCTCGGACACCATGCGGACGGCGACCATCCACCGGTCGGTGCTGGCGGCGTAGTCGTCGATCCGCTTCGAGGCGCCCGTGTCGTCCGAGAGGACGACCGTCGCCTTCGTCCCCGTGATCTCGCGGATCAGCTTGGCGTAGGAGCGGGCGGAGTCCTGATCGGATGCGATGACGAGCCCACCGGCATCCGGGATGGCCTTCCTGACTTCCGTCAACCGCTGATCGGCGGCCTTGAGCACATTGGGCATCCACTCGCCGCGCGCGTCCAGGGCCGTCCGCCAGGCCTGCGAGATGGCGTCCTTGGTCATCGGCTCACCGAGCCGCGCGGCGATCTCGTCACCGGCTTTCGTACGCCAGCGCATGTTGCCGGAGTAGGAGAGGAAGATGACGGGCCGGACGACGCCGTCACCGAGGGCGCTCCCGTATCCGTACGTGTAGTCGGCGGAGGACCGCCGGATGCCGTCGTTCCCTTCCTCGTACGCGACGAAGGGGATCGGGTTGGTGTCGGACCTGAACGGCGTACCGGTGAGCGCGAGGCGCCGCGTGGCGGGCTCGAAGGCTTCCAGGCAGGCCTCGCCCCAGGACTTCGAGTCACCGGCGTGATGGATCTCGTCGAGGATGACGAGGGTCTTGCGCTGTTCGACCCGGTTCCGGTGGAGCATGGGCCGCACGCCGACACCGGCGTACGTGATCGCGATGCCCTGGTACTCCTTGCTGAGCGGCCCCGCGCTGTACTCCGGGTCCAGCTTGATCCCTATCTTGGCCGCGGCCTCGGCCCACTGCTTCTTCAGGTGCTCGGTCGGCGCGACCACCGTCACCTGCTGCACGACGTGGTGGTGCAGCAGCCAGGACGCGAGCGTCAGGGCGAACGTCGTCTTGCCGGCGCCGGGTGTCGCGACGGCGAGGAAGTCACGCGGCTGCTCCTGGAGGTACCGCTCCATCGCGCTCTGCTGCCAGGCACGCAGCTTGTTGGCGGTGCCCCAGGGGGCGCGGCCGGGGAAGGCGGGAGAGAGGTGGTGGGAGGCGGAGGACGCTGAGGCGGCGGTGGTAGTCACGGTCTCCGGTTTTTTGCAGCTCGGGTACGTACGACAACCGGGCCACCCTACCGGTGACCCTGCGCCTTCCCGGGTTGACGTCATCGCGTCAGCCAGGGTGCGACAGGGGTCACATGGACTCGTGCAGCCCTCGCAGCCGCCGGGATGTCATAGCGGTACCACTTAGGTCGACCGCTCACGCAGCCGCGTAGCCACCCAGGCCCCCACCAGCGCCACCGCCGCCATCGGCAGGAACACGACGACGAAGGCCCCCGGATGGGACCCGCCCGCACCACCGGCAGTGTGCGCGACGCCCACTACCCCGCCGCCCAGCGCGGCGAAGGCAGCGCCCCCGGCGGCCAGGAGCAGGGCGTTGGAGAGGCCGTCCGAGATCTGGAGGGCGGCGGAGTTCGCGCCCGCGTCCTCGGGCGGCGAGAGCCGTAGCAGCAGCACGCTCGTCGAGCCGATGACAGTGCCCATGCCGAGGCAGCCGAAGGCCCAGGCCACCGCCACGGTCCACACCGGGACGGCGTCGATCAGGACTGTGGGCGCGGTGGCGATGGCGGCGGCGACCAGGAGCATCCCGACCACCATGAGCCGGGTCCGGTGCGGCTCCATGCCCGGCCGTGACTGTACGAACGACCCGAACGCCCAGGTCGCACCGCCCACGGCGAGCGACAGCCCCGCCATGGTCGGGCTGAGCCCGCGCTGGGTGACCAGCATCAGCGGCACGAAGGACTCGGCGGCGATGAAGGAACCGGCGGCGATACCGCGCAGGAGCACCACCGAGGGCAGCCCGCGCACCGCTCGGTACGTGCCGCGCGGCAGCAGCCCGAGGACGGCGGGCACGAGGACGGCGGCCCCGAGGGCCGCCGGGAGCAGCGAGAGCCACCGCAGGTCCTGCCCCGCGTACTGGAGGAGCCCGGCCCCCAGCGAGATCCCGAGCGCGAGCCGGATGCGGCGGCGGTCGAAGGGGCCGGTGGGCGCATCGGAGACGGGCCCGGCGGCCCGGCGCCGGATCTGCGGCAGTGCGAGGGCCAACGGCGCCGCGACGAGCACCGGGATTCCGACGAAGACCCAGCGCCACCCCAGGTGCTCGGTGACGGTCCCCGCGACGAGCGGCCCCACCACGGACGGCACGACCCAGCTGGCCGCGAACGCGGCCAGGATGGACGGACGCAGACGCTCCGGATAGGCCCGGCTGACGACGACGTACAACGCGACGATGACGAGCCCACCGCCGAGCCCCTGCACGGCACGCCCGAGGATGAACATCCACATGGCCCCGGCGGTCCCGGAGAGCAACAGCCCCGCCGCGAAGCCCCCGATCCCGGTGGCGAGCGGCCCGAGCGGCCCGCGCCGGTCGGCCCACTGCCCGGAGAGCACCATGCCGAAGAGGCTGGTGGTGAAGTACGCGGAGAAGCCGAAGGCGTAGAGGGAGATGCCGTCCAGCTCACGCGCCGCGACGGGCATCGCGGTCCCTACGGCGGTCGCCTCGAAGGCGATGAGCAGGACCACGGAGACGATGCCGAGGCTGAGCGCGCGGTAGGGGGCGCTCAGGACTCCGCCCTGGAGCTCGGGCGGCGGGGCTATCGGGGCGGCTGCGACATCGGTGTCGCGGGGGTCCAGGGCGGTCATGTCCGCCAGCGTAAGGGGCATGGCGGGCTGTGACCCCTGTCCGGGGTCGGTGGCCTTCTGGTCCCTTGGTCGTACGTCTCCGCAACCGGCGCTGACCCTGGCGATCAGGAAGCGCTCGTTCAGCGGGTGACTGGTATCGCCTGGCTACCTTGATACCTAGCCAGTATCATCGACATATGGCGATGACACTCCGACTCCCCGACGACCTCGACCAGGCCCTCACCGAGCGCGCCCGCCGCGAGCGCCGCAGCAAGCAGGAGCTTGCCATCGAGGCAATCCGCGAGGCCCAGAACCGGGCCGAACTGAAGGTCGATGACGTCCTGGCCGAGCTGATGGACAGCGACGCGGAGATCCTGGACTACCTCAAGTGACCGAAGTTCGATACGTCCAGATCGACGAGATCCTCACGATCGCCCGCACGGTCAACCGTACCGAACACAGCGTGCGCGACATGGGTCTCCTGGTCTCAGCGATCGAGCGGCCCCGGACCAACGTGTTCGGGGTCGAGGTGTATCCCACCCTCCACGAGAAAGCGGCAGCCCTGCTGCACTCGATCGCCCGCAACCACGCGCTGATCGACGGCAACAAGCGCACCGCCTGGCTGGCGACGCGCTTCTTCCTGCGAGTCAATGGTGTGAGGGCTGACGTCCGCCCGCCGCGCGTCTCCATCGCGGGCCCATTCGTCGAGGAAGTGGCTCAGGACAACATCGACGTGCCGACCGTCGCCAAGCGCCTGTCAGCCTGGTTCCCCGTCTCCTGACGGCACCGGGGACAGCGTGGCCCCCGTTCATGAACGCGGCATGGCAGTCCCGTTGCAGCAGCCGAAGACCCCTTGAGCGAACCCGCCGGCCACGGCTACGTTCGAGGAGTCAAGTCATCAACAACTTGGCCGTGTGCCCGAGTGGCTTAGGGGCTGGCCTGCAAAGCCAGTAACGCGGGTTCGATTCCCGCCACGGCCTCGAGCAAGCGATCAAGGGGTGGTCCCGTCCGGGGCCACCCCTTTGTGCTCCCCATGCCGGGCACGGGCGTGACCGGCATCTGGTGACCGGCTAGACCCGCGCCTCGTCGAGCCCCGCGAGAATCGCGTCCACCGTCTCGGCGACCGTCAGATCGGAACTGTCCAGCCAGAGCCCGACCTTCGGAGTCGTGGACCGGAACCCCGCATCCAGGTCCTCCACCGTCCACGCCCCGTAACCCGTCTTCCCGCGTCCCGCCTCCCGCGCCGCGACCGCGTCCGGCCCCGGGGCGAGCACGACCACGTGCACCGGGCTCGTACGCAGCAGATCCACGTACGACGTCAACTCCTCGCCCAGGATGACGTCCTGGACCACCGCGACGAAGCCCGCAGCCGCGTACGCGTCGGCCGTCGCGGCCGACAGGCCGTACCGCAGGCGGAGTTGGGCCGCAGCCTCTTCCGACGCGCCGGGCTCGTACTCCTGGCCGCCCGAGACGATCATCCGGCGGTAGACATCGCCCCTGACGTGGGCCGCGCGTGGCAGCCGTTCGGCCAGGGCTTGCGCCACCGTGGATTTGCCCGAGGCCATGATGCCGGTGATGACGACGACCCCCTCGAGAGGCCGCGTCATGTCGCCACCGCCGCCTGGGGGCGGATCGGGAGCCTGTTCACCGGCCGACCCGTGGCCGCCCGTACCGCCGATGCGATCGCCGCGGGGGACGTCACCACCGGCACCGCGCTCGCCGCCTTCGCGCCGAAGGGGGCCACCACGTCCCGCTCCTCCACCAGCTTCACGATGCGGATGTCGGGGGTGTCCAGGGCCGTGGGGAGCGCGTAGCCGGTCAGGTCCGGGTGGCGGACCAGCCCTCTTGGCGTACGGAGGTTCTCCGTCAGCGCCGCGCCCACGCCCTGCGTGATGCCCGCTTCGATACGTGCCTTCAGCTGGGTCGGGTTCAGGATGCGGCCCACGTCCTGGGCGACCGCGAGCTCCACGACCCGGATCGAACCGATCTCGATGTCGACGTCCACGACCGCACGGATGGCGCAGAAGGCCATCCCGACGAACGCGTCGCCCTGACCCGCCTCGTCGAGGGGTTCGGTGGGGTGCGGGCGGCACTGGGCCGTGGCCCACAGCTCCTTGCCGTCCATCGCTTCCGTCACCGTCGTGCTCAGCACGCCGTCGTACGACGTGATCTTGCCGTCGGTGATCTGGAGCAACTCCGTCGACATGCCGAACTTGTGGGCCAGGGGCTGGAGCAGCTGCGTGCGGACCATCTTCGCCGCGCGCTCCACCGCCCCGCCCGACACCCAGGTGTGGCGGCCGTGGCAGCTCGGGCCCGCCGGGGGCTGGTCCGTGTCGACGGGAGCTACGCGGACGTCGTCGATGCCAAGCGTCTCCTGGACGATCTGACGGGCAAGGGTCGAAAAGCCCTGGCCCGTCTCTACCGCCGCGCAGATGACTGTCGCGATACCGTCGTGGACCTTCACCGTGGCCGTGGAGACCTCGTCCGTGCCTTCAGCGCCCAGGAGTTGGACCATACCGAGGCCGTAGCCGACGCCTCGGCGCACAGCTGCCGGTTCGCCCGCGCCCTCGGGGCCGCCGGGCAGCAGCCACTCGTCCTCGGGGGTGTCCTTGGGCAGCTCGGGGAGGGGGAAGTCCCGTACGGCAGCCAGGAGTTCGGCCACCGGGGCCGGGCACGTCACCGTCTGACCCGTGGGGAGGATGTCGCCCGTGGCCATCGCGTTGCGCAAGCGCAGTTCCGCCGGGTCGATGCCCAACTTCTTTGCGATCTTGTCCATTTGGGCTTCGTACGCCGCGCACACCTGCATGGCGCCCTCGCCCCGGACATGGCCGGACGGAGGGTTGTTCGTGCGGACCGCCCAGCCTTCGATGAAGGCGTTCGGGACGATGTAGGGGCCGCAGGCGAAGGAGACGGCCGCCGCGAGCGCGTCCGATGACGTGTCCGCGTACGCACCCGCGTCCAGCAGGACCTGCGCCTCCACCTTCACCAACTTGCCCTCGGCGTCCGCGTGATGGCGGTAGCGCAGGAGAGTGGGGTGGCGGTGGGCGTGGCCGAGGAAGGACTCCTCGCGGGTCGCCGTCAGCTTCACCGGGCAGCCCGTCGTCAGCGCGAGCAGACCGAGCGGGAGGTGGAAGCTGGCGTCCTCGCGGTCGCCGGTCGCGCCGGGGACGCCGGTCACGACGACCTTCACGATGCCGGGGTCGATGCCGTAGCAGGACGCGGCCATGTCGCGGTCGGTGTGCGGGTCGGTGGACGCGATGTACAGCTCCACTCCGCCGTCCGGACGGGGTACGGCAAGACCTGCCTCCGCGCCGATCGGCGCCGGGTCCTGGCGGCCGATGCGGTACAGGCCCTCGACTACGAGCTCGCCCGCCGCCTCCGGGTCGCCGTGCCGCAGCGGGATGTGCCGGATCAAGTTGCCGTCGGGGTGCAGGGGTTCGGCCGCGAAGGCCTTCTCCGGGTCGGTGACCGGCTCCATGACTTCGTACTCGACGAAGATGGCGGCGGCGGCCATCCGGGCCGTGTCGGGGTGATCGGCGGCCACGGCGGCGATGGGCTCGCCGTGGTGGCGTACGACATCTGATGCGAAGACGGGGCGGTCCGCGGTCTTGCGGCCGTGCAGCGCCTCGCCCGGCACGTCCTCGTGCGTGACGACGGACCGCACGCCCGGCATCTCGCGCGCCTGGGACGTGTCGATGGAGACGATGCGCGCGTGCGCGTGCGGCGAGCGCAGGACGGCTGCCCACAGCAGCCCCTCCGCCCACAGGTCGGACGCGTACGGGAACGTGCCCTCGGTCTTGGCGCGGGACTCGGCGGACGGCAGCGAAGAGCCGATGCCGTGCGGCAGGGGCTCGGGGCCGGGGCCGGACTGCGGCTCCGGTGCGGTCGCGGTGGTCGTGCTTCCCGCGTTCCCCGCGGCTTCGTTGCTCACGCCTGGCCTCCGTCCTGGCCGTACGGACCTTCGTACGTTCCGTCCTGCACCGCAGGGTTGACGCCTCCGGCGCCGGGTCCCGCCTGGTGCGGAATGCGCGGCTCGCCCGCCTGGTCACCGGGGGCCGAAGGCTCGGCGGCCGCCGCGGAGGCCTCGCGCCCCGCGACCACCTCCTGCACGGCGTCGAGCACGCCCCGGTAACCGGAGCAGCGGCACAGGTTGCCGCACAGGGCGCGGCGGGTCTCCAGGTCGGACGGGGCGGGGTTGCCCTCCAGGAGGTCGTGCAGGGTCATCGCCATGCCCGGTACGCAGAAACCGCACTGGACGGCACCGCAGCCGGCGAGCGCCCGCTGCACGTCGGAGGGCTGTCCGTCGACGGCGAGGCCTTCGACGGTGCGCACCTCGCTGCCCGCGGCGGTGGCGGCGGGCACCAGGCAGGAGGCGACGAGCCTGCCGTCCACCTGGACGTTGCAGGCACCGCACTCGCCCTGCGAGCAGCCGTCCTTGGCGCCCGCGAGGCCGAGGCGCTCGCGCAGGACGTAGAGGAGGGACTCGCCGATCCAGGCGTCGGTGACGGGGCGGTCGGCGCCGTTGACGCGCAGGACGTACGAGCAGACGGGGTGTTCGTCGCCGAGGGCGGAGGAGGTGAGGGCCGCTTCGGGGTCGGCGTCTTCTTCGGAGTCTGATTCGGAGTCGGCGTCGGCTTCGGCGTAGTTGTCGGCGTCGAGACCCGTGTCGTCGGTGTCGGTGTCGGCCTCGACAACTTCGGCTTCGGCTTCAACTTCGGCTTCGGGCTCCGCCTCGGCCTCTACGGGAACGCCGGGCGCCTCGGGGGGCGCCACGGGCTGCTCCTGATACTGCGGCTCGGCAGGTGGCCCGGCGGGGGGCCCGGCATACGCCTGCTGAGCCTGCTCCACCGGCTCCGACCACGGCACACCCGCCCCCGCGCCACCCGTCGCCCACGGCGCCGCAGCACCGCCCGGCAGCGTGGCAGGCGGCGTGCCGCCCCACTGTGCGGCGAGCGAGGACGTCGTGAACTCGCCCGATTCGTCCGGAAGGTCACCATTGGCGACGGGAATCGACCACTCCCCGGTCACATCGGCCGGGGCAGGGGCGGCGGGCGCGTGGCCCTCCGCCTCGTGGAAACTCCACTGCCCGGTGGCCCGGGGGTCGTACGCGTGCTCCTGGACTTCATGACCGAACGGCTCGGGCCCAGGCTCGGGCTCGTGCACGCCACCCGCGGCAGGCCACTGCACGTTCTGGACACCGGCACCGGCCCCGGCACCCGCACCCGTCACCTCGGGCGGCATGACCCACACACCCGTCGCCGCCGGGTCCGTCGCGTCGGCCGTCGTCGGAGAGACCGTTATCTGCGGCGGCACATAGCCGTGCCCGGGAGCGGCGAGCGGACTGTGCTCCAGGGCATCGAGCGCGCCGTCCGGCAGCTGCACGAAGGCCGTGGCGTCCGAGTCGTATTCGCCCTGCGGATGCGGCTGCCAGCCGCCGTTGTTGTTCTGGTCGTCACTCACGACAGCGCCCTCCCCAGTGCTCGTCGGGCCAGCGCGGCGACAGTGCGCCGCAGGTGCAGTACGGCGGGCGACAGCGGCTGTGCCGTGCCGTCCTGTGCCGGAGGCTGATCGGGGATGCACGCGGCGGCGACGTACTCACCGAAGGCGGTGAGTGCCTCCGGGACGATCGTCCGGCCGCCGTCCCAGTCGATCAGCGACGCGACCCACTGCTCGGCCTCCAGGGGCCGCAGCGGCATCGGGGCGACGGCGCCGACCGCGCAGCGCACGCCGCGCCGCGCGGGGTCGAGCACGAGCGCGACGGAGGCGATGGCCCGCCCGGGGCCCGTGCGCCCTGTCGCCTTCAGGAAGACCTGGGGCGCGTGCAGGAGCGGCAGGCGTACGAAGCCGATGAGTTCGCCGGGTCTGAGCATCTCCATGCCCGCGAGCAGGTGCGACACGGGGACCTCGCGGCGGGCGCCGCCCGGTCCCGCGATGATCAGCATGGCTTCGAGGGCGGCAAGGACAGGCAGGGTGTCGCCGGTCGGTCCCGCCGTGGCGATGTTGCCGCCGAGGGTGCCCGCGTTACGGATCTGCGGGGGGCCCGCGGCACGCGCCGCCGCGGCGAGCGCGGGGATCAGGGCGGCGAAGTCGGGCCGCCCCACGCGTGCGTGGGTGAGCCCCGCGCCGAGCAGCGCGTGACCGTCCTGGTACTGCCAGCCGCGGATCTCGCTGATGCGGCCGAGGCCGACGAGGGCCGCGGGGCGCAGGAGGCCCGCGTTGACGGATGCCATGAGGTCGGTGCCGCCGGCCACGGGCACGGCGGCGGGCATCGCGGCGAGTGCCTCGACGGCCTCGTCCAGCGTTCCAGGCAGCTTCGCCGTCTGCGCGGTCTGCGCCGCCTGCGGTGCGTGCGTGGTCAAAACCGGCTGCCCCTTCCCGATGCCCGGCGGCTCAATCGCCGTTCTCACCGTTACGCCTGTTCCGCCGTACGGTACGTGTTCACAGCCCGGACGTGGCAACTCTGGCACATCTTCCCGGGGCCCCGGCGCGGGGGTCCGCTAGGAGACATTCGTCCGGGGACCAGGGGGTTGTGCCGTTTTCACACACCCTCACCGGTCAGCGGGAATTGCCACTCTTCGGTGACCCTTGTACGACTTTCGTCCGGCTGCCCACGCTCCCAGCACGGGCAGCCCGGCACACGGACTATGGGGTGCGCCTCACACGTTCGGGGGTGTCCCGTCGATCGGGCGTCCGAGCACTCCAGGGCGCCGCTGCCACGGCAACGGGCCGCCGGGCGGGCGGTAGTCGACGCCGAGTGCGTCAAGTCGCGCGTAATGCCCGGTCATCCGCCGCTCGAAATCGGCGAAGTCGCGCTCGGCGGATTCCGGCACGCTGCTCCAGGCGACTTCGGCGAACGCGGCGAGACGCGGGAACACCTGGTAGTCCACGCGTGCCTGGTACTCCATCACCTCGGTCCAGACGTTGGCCTGCGTACCGAGGACGTGCCGCCGCTCGTCCTCGCTGAGCTCCGGCGGCAACGGCTCGAAGCGATAGACATCCTCAAGGGTGCGTACGAAGCCGATGGGTGCGGGCTCGTCGGGTCCGCCGTGCTGCCGGTGGTCGAGGTACACCTGCTGCTCAGGACACATGACGACGTCGTGCCCGGCCCGCGCGGCGGCGATCCCGCCCCCGTACCCGCGCCAGGACGACACGGTGGCGCCCTCGGCGAGGCCACCCTCCAGGATTTCGTCCCAACCGATGAGACGACGCCCTCGTGCGGTCAGCCACGTGTCGAAGTGCCGGATGAACCAGCTCTGGAGCCCGTCCTCGTCGCCGACGCCGAGCTCCTTGATACGAGCTTGCGCGGTAGCCGACTCCTTCCACTGGCCCTTGGGGCACTCGTCTCCCCCGACATGGATGAAGGTGGAGGGAAAGAGCTCGAGGACCTCCTCGAACACCCCTTCATAGAAGCGGAGGGTGTTCTCGGTCGGTGCGAGGACGTTCGGGTTGACGCCCCAGGTGTCCCAGACGCCGAGCGACGAGGTGTCGACGACATCGGTGTTGCCGAGCTCCGGATAGGCGGCGATGGCGGCCTGCGAGTGCCCGGGAATGTCGATCTCGGGTACGACGGCGATATGCCGCTCATGTGCGTACGCGACGATCTCGCGGATGTCGTCCTGCGTGTAGTAGCCGCCGTGCGGGGTGTCGTTCCACAACTCGGAGGCGCGATGCCCCCACTTCGAACGCGGCCGCCACGAGCCGTCCTCGGTCAGCTTCGGATAGCGCTTGATCTCGATGCGCCAGCCCTGATCGTCGGTGAGGTGGAAGTGGAAGACGTTCAGCTTGTGGGCGGCGAGGAGATCGAGGTAGCGCAGGACCCCGTCCTTGGGCATGAAGTGCCGCGCCACGTCGAGCATCATGCCGCGCCAGCGGAACCGGGGGGCGTCCTCGATGAGGCACCCCGGTACGGCGTACCGCGCCCCCACCCTCAGGGGCGCGCGCCGGAAGGCTTCGGGACCGATGAGCTGGCGCAGGGTCTGGGCCCCCCAGAAGACGCCAGGAGCGGCGCCGCCGAGGATCCGCACACCGCTCTCGTCGACGGTGAGCCGGTACGCCTCGGGCGCGAGGGAGTCGTCGATGCTCAGGTCGATGCCGGGCGAGACGGCGGGGCCCTCGCCGGGCGCCAGCGGAAGACCGAGGGCGCCGCCAAGGGTGGAACGCAGCCAGCGTTCGGTGGACTCGGTGCCGGGCCCGGCCCTGAGCGCTGTCGACGAGTCGAGGAAGAAGCCTTCGGTGTGCGGTCCGTCGGCGCGTGCGGGCGCCGGGATCAGTTGCTCAAAGGTCATCATGCGATGAGGCTGCCACGCGATTGCACAACGCAAAAGGGGCGTTGCGGCACACGCAACGCCCCTTTCGCGAAGAGGCCGGGACCGGCCGGGACCTGCCGCGGAGGCTACTTCTGGCTGCCTGCGGCTACTTCTTGCCGCCGCCGCCCTTGCCGTCCTTACCGCCCTTGTCCTTGTCGCCACCGTCGTTCATGGACTCGTAGATCTCTTTGCACATGGGGCAGACGGGATACTTCTTCGGGTCACGGCCCGGCACCCACACCTTGCCGCAGAGCGCGACGACGGGCGTACCGTCGAGCGCGCTCGCCATGATCTTGTCCTTCTGGACATAGTGCGCGTAGCGCTCGTGGTCGCCGTCACCGTGCGACACCTGTGGCGTCGGCTCTACGAGGGTCCC
Organism: Streptomyces sp. NPDC048441; assembly: GCF_043200235.1. Lineage (NCBI taxonomy): Bacteria > Bacillati > Actinomycetota > Actinomycetes > Kitasatosporales > Streptomycetaceae > Streptomyces > Streptomyces sp. NPDC048441. The sequence continues at coordinate 71,677 of NZ_JBICXM010000001.1, read as the reverse complement.
CGTACCTGCCCCGCGCTCGGGCTCGGGCTCAAGAGTGCTCATGGCATCCAAGGGTACCTACGCGTGCGGGGTCCAGGCCCCTGTGGTCGGCACCGACCCGTCAGTTGAGCGACGCGTCATCCGGATACGTGGCCACCATCGCCAGCTCGCTCCGCTGCCTCCGAAGCACCGCGCGCCACAGTCGCTCCGGGTCCGGGGACGAGACGTCGCCGGGCTCGGACTCGACGACGTACCAGGCGCCCTCGGCGAGCTCGTTCTCCAGCTGGCCGGGGCCCCAGCCCGCGTAACCGGCGAAGATCCGCAGCGAGCCGAGTGCGGGGGCGAGCAGTTCCGGCGGGGTGTCCAGGTCGACCAGGCCGATCGCGCCGTGCACGCGGCGCCAGCCGATCGGTTCTCCGCTGTCCGGGCGCGGCCGGGAGCCAGGGGCGGGGTTCTCGTCGCCCGGGATCACCGCCACGCCGAGTGCCGAGTCGAGTGAGACGGGGCCGCCCTGGAAGACGACCCCCGGTGCTCCTGCCAGGTCTCCCCAGCCCTCCAGGATGTCCGCGACGTCCACCGGCGTGGGCCGGTTGAGGACCACACCGAGCGAGCCCTCCTCGTCGTGGTCGAGGAGCAGCACCACCGCGCGGTCGAAGTTCGGGTCCGCCAGGGCAGGCGTGGCCACGAGCAGCCGCCCTGTGAGCGAGGACACCTCGGTCATGAGCGACATGATCCCGCATCTTTGCCCCGCGGGGGGAGGCAATGCCCGTACAGGAGTGAATGCAGCTCAGGGGCGCACTGAAGCGACCGGAGCGCACGGTTTCGACAGTGACCCGGAGTGTCCGGTTCCGAACGTTTCGTGTTGTCACGAACTCCTGACGTGGTTCGCACGTCCTCGGCCTTACGGAAGGGGGGTACGCGCCCATTACCCTTGCCCTTTGGCCCACCCGTCCATCCAATCGGAACGCGAGATTCATGACCGTCACCGACGATGTACTGCTTGTCCACGGCGGAACCCCGCTGGAGGGCGAGATCCGTGTCCGCGGCGCGAAGAACCTTGTGCCCAAGGCCATGGTCGCCGCGCTGCTCGGCAGCGCTCCGAGCAGGCTGCGCAATGTCCCGGACATTCGAGACGTGCGCGTCGTACGCGGGCTGCTACAGCTGCATGGCGTCACGGTCCGCCCCGGTGAGGAGCCGGGCGAGCTGGTCATGGACCCCTCGCACGTGGAGAGCGCCAACGTCGCGGACATCGACGCCCACGCCGGGTCGTCGCGCATCCCGATCCTCTTCTGCGGGCCGCTCCTGCACCGCCTCGGGCACGCCTTCATCCCCGGCCTCGGCGGCTGCGACATCGGCGGCCGGCCGATCGACTTCCACTTCGAGGTGCTCCGCCAGTTCGGCGCCACCATCGAGAAGCGTGAAGGCGGCCAGTACCTGGAGGCCCCGCAGCGCCTTCGCGGCACGAAGATCGAGCTGCCGTACCCGTCCGTCGGCGCCACCGAGCAGGTCCTGCTCACGGCCGTTCTGGCCGAAGGCGTCACCGAGCTTTCGAACGCCGCCGTCGAACCCGAGATCGAAGACCTCATCTGCGTACTGCAGAAAATGGGCGCGATCATCGCGATGGACACCGACAGGACCATAAGGGTCACCGGTGTCGACAGCCTGGGCGGCTACAACCACCACGCCCTCTCGGACCGCCTGGAGGCCGCCTCGTGGGCTTCCGCGGCCCTGGCGACCGAAGGCAACATCTACGTCCGCGGCGCCCAGCAGCGCTCGATGATGACGTTCCTGAACACCTACCGGAAGGTGGGCGGTGCCTTCGAGATCGACGACGAGGGCATCCGCTTCTGGCACCCGGGCGGCGCGCTCAAGGCGATCGCCCTGGAGACGGACGTGCACCCCGGCTTCCAGACCGACTGGCAGCAGCCGCTCGTCGTGGCGCTCACGCAGGCCGCGGGGCTCTCCATCGTCCACGAGACGGTCTACGAGTCCCGGCTCGGCTTCACCTCCGCGCTCAATCAGATGGGCGCCCACATCCAGCTCTACCGCGAGTGCCTCGGCGGCTCCCACTGCCGCTTCGGCCAGCGGAACTTCCTCCACTCGGCGGTCGTCTCCGGGCCCACGAAGCTCCAGGGCGCCGATCTGGTCATCCCCGACCTCCGCGGCGGCTTCTCGTACCTGATCGCGGCTCTCGCGGCGCAGGGCACGTCCCGCGTCCACGGCATCGATCTGATCAACCGCGGCTACGAGAACTTCATGGACAAGCTCGTGGAGCTCGGCGCGAAGGTGGAACTGCCGGGCAAGGCAGCGCTCTAGGCGGATCTGGCCCGGCCGGCGTTCGAGGCCATCTTCGAACGGCACGCAGAACAGCATGCAGAACGGCACGCAGAAGGGGCGGCACCCAATCGGGTGCCGCCCCTTCTACTGCTTGAGGCTACTTGCCCTTAGCCGCTTCCTTGAGCTTGCTGCCCGCCGAAACCTTGACGCTGTAGCCGGCCGGGATGTTGATCGGCTCGCCGGTCTGCGGGTTCCGGGCGGTGCGAGCGGCACGGTGGGTGCGCTCGAAGGTCAGGAAGCCGGGGATGGTGACCTTCTCGTCGCCCTTGGCAACGATCTCGCCGACGGTCTCGGCGAACGCGGCCAGCACGGCGTCGGCGTCCTTGCGAGTCACCTCGGCGCGGTCGGCCAGCGCGGCCACCAGCTCACTGCGGTTCATGTTTGTACTCCCGTGTTCTTCTTGCCGTTGAGGCGTGCCACGCGGCGGAGCCGCATGATGGGCACAGCGAAGCCGATGCTGTCAGGGTCCTCGGTCAGGGCCCGGACCGGGGTCCTCGTCAGACCCTCGCGCCCAGAAAGGCATCCTGCCCCCACCTGCGGCGGGAAAGCCAATCCGGCGCCCTTGGGGGTCACACTAAAAGCGTCACCGCCCCTGGAAGAGGCGGTAGCGCAGTAGGGTGCCTGCTTCCCCGCCACCCTAGAGGGCTGCCGAGGGCCCCGCGTTCCACGACGCGCCGTACGACTAGGCCGTGGCGCCTGTCACAACAGCCCCGGCGGCCTTCGCGGCGGCACGCACGGCGTCGGCGACGGCGCCCGCGACCTTGTCGTTGAAGACGCTGGGGATGATGTAGTTCGGGTTGAGCTCGTCCTCGGCGACGACGTCCGCGAGGGCGCCCGCCGCCGCCAGCATCATCTCCGTGTTGACGGTGCGCGACTGGGCGTCGAGCAGACCGCGGAAGACGCCGGGGAAGACCAGGACGTTGTTGATCTGGTTCGGGAAGTCCGAGCGGCCCGTGGCGACGACCGCCGCCGTCTGGCGGGCGATGGCGGGCTCGACCTCCGGGTCCGGGTTCGCGAGCGCGAACACGATGGCACCTTCGGCCATGGCCGCGACGTCGTCGCCGTTCAGGACGTTCGGGGCCGAGACGCCGATGAACACGTCCGCTCCGACGACCGCTTCCTTGAGGGTGCCGCGGGCGCCCTCGGGGTTGGTGTTGTCGGCGATCCAGCGCAGCGGCGAGTCCGGCGCGGCGTCCACGAGGTCCTCGCGGTCCGCGTGCACGACGCCGTGGATGTCGGCGACGACGGCGTGCTTGACGCCCGCCGCGATGAGCAGTTTGAGAATGGCCGTACCGGCCGCGCCCGCGCCGGACATGACGACGCGTACGTCACCGATCCCCTTGCCGACCACGCGAAGTGCGTTGGTCAGCGCGGCGAGCACCACGATCGCGGTGCCGTGCTGGTCGTCGTGGAAGACGGGGATGTCGAGGGCCTCACGGAGGCGGGCCTCGATCTCGAAGCAGCGCGGCGCCGAGATGTCCTCGAGGTTGATGCCCGCGAAGCCGGGGGCGATCGCCTTGACGATCGCGACGATCTCGTCGGAGTCCTGGGTGTCGAGGCAGAGCGGCCAGGCGTCGATTCCCGCGAAGCGCTTGAAGAGCGCCGCCTTGCCCTCCATGACGGGAAGGGCTGCCTTCGGGCCGATGTTCCCGAGGCCGAGAACGGCCGATCCGTCCGTTACGACCGCAACGGCGTTGCGCTTGATGGTCAGGCGCCGCGCGTCCTCCGGGTTCTCCGCGATCGCCATGCACACGCGGGCCACGCCCGGGGTGTAGATCATGGAGAGGTCGTCGCGGTTCCTGATGGGGTGCTTCGACTGCATCTCGATCTTGCCGCCGAGGTGCATCAGGAACGTACGGTCGGAGACCTTGCCGACAGTGACACCCTCGATGGTGCGCAGCTGGGCGACGATCTCGTCCCCGTGCGTCGTGGAGGTCGCCGCGATCGTGACGTCGATCCGGAGCGCCTCATGACCGGAGGCCGTGACGTCGAGGCCGGTCACCGAGCCTCCGTGGGACTCGACGGCCGTGGTGATCTGGGAGACCGCGGTGCCGCTCGCGGGCACCTCCAACCGGACCGTGTTCGAGTAGGAGACGCTGGGCGCCGTTGCCATGGCCGACTTCCTCTGCTTTCACCGTGTAGCTCTTGCCGTCCGATCGTCGCACCTACCACTGAGTACGTGGTAGCCGCCTCGGATTGCGAACTTTTCGTTCACCATTTTTTCGGAAACTGGTTTCCACCATACGAGAAGTTGAGAGCGCTCGGTAGGGGGATCGGCAGGGGAAACGGAAAGAGGCCCCCGTCACGTGGTGACGAGGGCCTCTCCCTACGCTTAGTGACACCGACCCGCCATGCTCGCCTCGCGGCAAGTGGTCGCTCGTAGCGACGAAGGTTGGGCCCGGGGGCTTGGATCGGGCCGGTGCCACATCCACGGTAACAAACGATCCCCGTAAGGCAATTCCCGTCACGACAAGTCCACGAAGTCAGTCGCGGAGCAGGTCCGGGACCCCGTCCCCGTCCGGCTCGTCCCGCTCGCCGGACAGGACCGTGAGCTGCTGGGTCGCGCGCGTCAGCGCCACGTACAGGACGCGCAGGCCCGCCGGTGACTCGTCCGCGATCTCCGCGGGCGAGACGACGACCGTCGCGTCGTACTCCAGGCCCTTGGCCTCCAGGCTGCCGAGCGCCACCACGCGGCCGCCGAGCCCGTCGAGCCAGCGGGCCGCCTGCTCACGCCGGTTCATCGCCACGACGACGCCCACCGTGCCGTCCACCTGCGCCAGCAGGTGTGCCGCCTCCTCGCGCACGGACTTGCCGAGGTCCTTGTCCTGTACGACGGCGAAGCGGGGCTTCACTCCGGTGGAGCGGACGGCCGAAGGCGACTCGGAGCCCGGCATCGCGAGTGCGAGCACCTTGGCGGCGAGGTCGGCGATCTCGGCGGGGTTGCGGTAGTTGACCGTGAGGGTGAAGCGGCGGCGCGGGCGGCTGCCCAGGGCCTCGTCGCGGGCGGCGGCGGCCTCGTCCGGGTCGGACCAGGAGGACTGGGCCGGGTCGCCGACGATCGTCCAGGTGGCGTGCCGGCCCCTGCGGCCGACCATGCGCCACTGCATGGGGGTCAGGTCCTGCGCCTCATCGACGATGACGTGCGCGTACTCGGTGCGCTCCGCCGCGAGCCGTTCGGCGCGCTCCCGCTGGGACTCCTCGCGCTGCGGCATCAGTTCGTCGAGGCCTGTGAGCAGGTCCAGCGGGTCGAGATCCTTCTTCTTACGGGGCTTGGGCGGCGTACCGAGAATCGACTGGAGCTCGTCGATGAGCGCCACGTCGTGCACGGACAGGGCGTCGCGCTTGAGGGAGCGGGCGACCTTGCGGACCTCGCCCGGGTTCAGGTCGCGGCGCGACCAGCGGCCCAGGCGCCGCTCGTCGCCCATCGCGGAGAGCACGGCTCGGGGGGTGAGCTCGGGCCACCAGGCGTCGAGGAAGCGGATGAAGTCGTCCTCGGACGTGATGTCCTCGTCGAAGGAGGAGCGGAGCTCGGCGGCCAGCTCCGGGTCGCTGTGCCGGCCCGCGGAGCCCGACTGGGACCACAGGGCGTCCAGGAGGAGCTTGCGGGCGCGCGGACGCAGCAGGTTGACGGGGGCGGTGCCGCTGAGCACGTTGCGGCGGATGCGGCCGAGGGCGTCGGCCTCCAGCTCCAGGCGGCGGCCGAAGGCGACCACGCGGAGGCGTGTGGGGGTCTCGGCGGGGGTACGGGGGCCCTCGTCGTCGTCATCGTCGCCGAAGTCGCCGGAGTTCCCGGCGTTCCCGAAGTCGCCGAACGAGAGCTGGCCGTCCGACGATGCCGCCTTCGTGACCGTCCCCCCGGCGCCCTCCAGAGCGCCCCGCGCCGCCTTCCGCAGGACATGCAGCATCCGGGAAGAGCCCTTGACGCGGGCCACCGCGGGCGAGTCGTAGACCGTGGCCTCCACCGCGCCCGCCGCGTCGTCGGCCAGCGCGCCCACCGCGCGGATCGCGACCTGGCCCTCCTCGCCGAGCGACGGAAGGACGCCTTCCGTGTACGCCACGAGCAGCGGGGTCGGCGAGACGATGAGGATGCCGCCCGCGTACCGGCGGCGGTCCTGGTAGAGGAGGTACGCGGCGCGGTGCAGGGCCACGGCGGTCTTGCCGGTGCCGGGGCCTCCTTCGACGTACGTCACCGACGCGGCGGGGGCACGGATCACCATGTCCTGCTCGGCCTGGATCGACGCCACGATGTCCCGCATCGTGTGGCTGCGGGCCTGGCCGAGGGCCGCCATCAGGGCGCCGTCGCCGATGACGGGCAGGCTCTCGCCGTTCAGGGTCGCCGTGAGCTCGGGGCGCATCAGGTCGTCCTCGACGCCGAGGACCTTGCGGCCCTTGGAGCGGATGACCCGACGGCGTACGACACGGCCGGGGTCGACCGGTGTCGAGCGGTAGAACGGCGCGGCGGCCGGGGCGCGCCAGTCGATGACGAGCGGGGAGTAGTCCGCGTCCAGGACACCGATGCGGCCGATGTGCAGGGTCTCGGCGATCTCGGCGGTGTTCTTCTCGCCGACGGCGTCCTCGGCGGGCTCGACCGACGTGTACGCGCCGTCCGGGCCCTTCTTGCCGTCCTTGCCCGGAAGCAGGTCGATCCGTCCGAAGAGGAAGTCCTCGAACTCGCTGTTGAGCCGGTTGAGATGCACCCCCGCACGGAACACCTGGGCGTCCCGCTCGGCGAGCGCGCCCGGCGTACCCACCTGCGAGCGCTTGGCCGCGTCGGTCATGAGGAACTCGGCCTCGTGGATCTTCTCCTCGAGACGCCGGTAGACCTGGTCGAGATGTTCCTGTTCGACGCTGATCTCACGGTCGCGTACATCGGCCACCGAGGCCCCTTTCCGGACGTGCAGCTGCTCTGTCGAGCAGCCGTCTAGCGTACGCGAAAGGGGGCCCCATGTGCACTTCTCCTACACGTCTCCTACGCGTCCACCTCCACCAGACGGTCACCGGCGAAGGTGGTCACCTCGAAGTGGTCGATCTCGTTGCGGTCCATCGCGGCGCCGCCGTGGACGTACAGGGCGCTGCGCGACCATTTGTTCGGGCTGTCCTTGATGCCGTAACCCCACCTCGGGACGGACCAGGTGGTCACTGTCTCCTTCTCGCCGTCCTTGCCGACCGCGACCAGGGAGCACTTGAGCGGGCCCTTCACGTTCTTCAGCTCGAGGACCGTGTGCGTGCCCCAGGGCTTCTCCTCCGTGCCGACCGTGGCGGTGACCTTGGTCTTCGGGTCCGTGGCCTTGACCTTGTCGCTCATGTGGTTGAAGAAGGCGTCCTCGGCGGGGCTCGTGGGGTGCGGCTCGCCCGCCACGTCCTTCGTACCGCCGTCATCGCCGCTCACCGCGAGGACCGTGAGCGGACCGCCGACGATCAGCGCGGCGGCGGCAGCGACCAGATACATGCCGCGCCTGCGCTTCTGGGCCCGCCGGACGGAGACCTCGTCCACGAGCCGGTCCGCGAGGTGCGGGCTGGGCCTCGCGGCGAGCTGCTCGCCGATTTCCGGTACGCCCCGTGCGACACCTGCGCCGGGGAAATCCGCGAGGGCGGCCAGCATCGGCTCCATGCCGGAGAACTCCTCCAGCTGGTGCGCGCAGAACTCGCAGCCCGCCAGATGCGCCTCGAAGGCCGTCGCCTCCGCGTCGTCCAGGATGCCGAGGGCGTAGGCGCCGACGGCCTCGTGCACATCACCCTGTGCGCCTGCGCCATGACTGGTGTAGTCCGACTCGTTCATGCCGTCACCCCCCGCTCCTCGAGCGCCAGCTTCATCGAACGCAGCGCGTAGAAGACCCGCGAGCGCACCGTTCCACTCGGTATACCCAGTGTCTCGGCCGCCTCATTGACCGTACGCCCCTTGAAGTAGGTTTCGACAAGTACCTCCCGGTGCGCGGGAGTCAGGTCGTCGAGCGCGTCCGAGAGTGTCATCAGCCACAACGCCTTATCGATCTCGTCCTCCGCGGGGATGACCTCCAGCGGCGACGGATCGACCTCCTGCGGCCGGGCCTGCCGACTGCGGTGGCCGTCGATGACGATGCGCCGGGCGACCGTCACCAGCCAGGGGCGTACCGAACCGGTCGCACGGTTGAGCTGACCGGCGTTCTTCCAGGCACGGATGAGCGTTTCCTGTACGACATCTTCGGCGCGCTGCCGGTCCCCCGCCACAAGCCGGAGCACATAGGCGAGAAGTGGACCCGCGTGCTCGCGGTACAGGGCGCGCATCAACTCCTCGTCGGGTCCGTTGCGTTGAGGGACGAGGCGATGTCGGTGCGGGCGTTCCTGCGAGCGTTCCTGCGGGAGCTCATCGGCCACGGCGGAATCCTTGCGCACGTCTGCCTCCGGTGTCCGCTCTTCGTCTTGGCTGGCTCACCCGGGATGTACGTGTGCGGGGGCGGTTGTGTTCAGCCGTGCCCAAAGATTTTCGATCACGCCCGAGCGAGCGCCGCCCGCCGCCGGTGCCTTGCCACCCGCTCGCGGTTCCCGCACACCTCGCTGGAGCACCAGCGGCGGCGGCGCCCGCGTGACGTGTCCAGGTACACGATGGGGCAGTTGTCGCCCTCGCACTGGCGCAGCAGGGCGCGAGCGGCGGGATCGGTGAGCAGGTCGACGGCATCACGGGCGACGGCCGCGACGAGGGCCGCGCAGCCGGGGTTCCCGCTCAGGGTGCGGACGAGGCTGCCGTCGGGGTGCCGTACCGCCAGGGGCGCGGGCGGTGCGGCGGCGGCGAGGGCGTTGACCCTGGCCAGCTGGGTGTCGGCGGGCCGCCCTTCGAGTTCGGCGAGGACCAACTGCCCGATGTGTCCGCGCAGTTCACGGAAGGTGACGAGCCACACCGGGCCGAGCCCCGGCAGGGCCGTGCGGTCGGGGACGAGCCCGGTGCCCGCGAGCCAGGCACGCAGCCGGTCCACGGAGTCGAGCCGCTCCACGGGGTGGGTCGTCGCCACGAGGTCCAGACAGCTCCGCCCGGAGTCGAATCGCAGCTCGTACGTGGCCGGGTACGTGGCCGGGTCCATGCCCAGTGCCATGCGCCTGTCACCGCCTAGTGGGATTACCGGTGAGTGCTTCCCCTACAGTGCCCGTCCTTGGGCGGGGGCGGAACCCCTGCCACCGGGAGCGGTTGAGACTTGCGCTCATGAGCGGTTGAGACGCGTGCTTATGAGCGGTTGAGACGCGTGCTTATGGGGGTGCGCTTCGGAACCATGGTCCGGCACTCGGCCGCCGGGTTGACTCGGTCCCATGAGAGACAACCGTGTGACGAACCATCGGGGACAGGGCACCGCGGCGGCCGTTCTGGGCGCGGCCGTCATCGCCATGGGCCTGATCTCCGGAACCTTCTACATCTTCTCCTGCGGTGTCATGCCCGGCCTCGGGCGGAGCGACGACCGGGTCTTCATCGAGGTCATGCAGAACACGAACGACGCGTTCAACAACCCGGTCTTCTTCGCGAGCTTCTTCGGAGCGCTGCTCCTCCCCGCGGTCTCCGCGTGGCAGCTGCGCGGGACGCGTTCGTTCCGCTGGGTCCTCGCGGCGCTCGTCGCCTATCTCGTGGCCTTCGCGATCACGTCGGGCGTGAGCGTGCCGCTGAACAACGACCTCGCCGACGCGGGCGACCCGGCGAAGATCGCCGACCCGGCCGCCGTGCGCGAGAAGTTCGAGGACGCGTGGCTGGCCTGGAACATCGTGCGCGGCGTGCTCTCCACCGTCGCGGTCGGCCTGCTCGCGCGGGCGCTCGTGCTCCTCGGCAAGGGTGGTCGGCCGGATCAGTCCGCGTACTTGGACTCGGCGGCCGGATCGAGCGCGAGCCGGTAGCCGCGTTTGACGACCGTCTGGACGAGCTTCGGAGTGCCAAGTGCCGTACGCAGTCTGGCCATCGCGGTCTCCACGGCGTGTTCGTCGGTCCCGGCGCCCGGCAACGCCCGCAGCAGTTCGGCGCGGGGGACGACCCACCCCGGGCGCCGGGCGAGCGCCCGGAGGAGCGACATACCGGCGGGCGGCACGGGACGCAGATCGCCGTCGACCAGGACGGCATGGCCGCGGATCTCGACACGGTGCCCCGCGATGGGCAGCGTACGGGCGCGGGAAGGCAGTTCCTGGCACAGGACCTGTACGAGGGGTCCGAGCCGGAAGCGTTCGGGCTGCACGGTGTCGACGCCGCGGGCCTGCAACGGCAGTGCGGTGACGGGGCCGACGCAGGCGGCGAGGACATCGTGCTGGAGGGCGGCGAAGAGCTCGATGGACATGCCGCGGTCCTCGGCGCGGGCCAGGAAGGACGCGGCGGCGGGCGCGCTGGTGAAGGTCAGCGCGTCGACGCCACGGGCGACGGTCGCGTCGAGGAGCCGGTCGACGGGCGCGAGGTCCTCGGGCGGCATCCACCGGTAGACGGGCACGACGACGACATCCGCTCCCCCGGCCCGCAGCGACTCGACGAAGCCGGGCAGCGGCTCCCCGTGCAGCTGGAGCGCGACGCGCCGCCCCTCGACGCCCTCCGCGAGCAGCCGGTCGAGCACTTCCGCCATGGACTCGGACGAGGGCGACCACTTCTCCGTGAGCCCGGCGGCGCGAATGGCGCCTTTGACCTTCGGCCCGCGGGCGAGCAGCTCGACCCCCCGCAGACACGTGAGGAGCGCGTCCCCGAACCCCCACCCGTCGGCGGCCTCGACCCAGCCGCGGAACCCGATGGCGGTGGTGGCGACCACCACGTCAGGCGCGTGGTCGATCAACCCCTTGGTGGCGGAGAGGAGTTCACTGTCGTCGGCGAGCTGGACGATGCGCAGCGCGGGCGCGTGCAGGACGGTGGCTCCGCGCCGCTGGAGCAGCGCGCCGAGCTCGTCGGCGCGCCGGGCGGCGGTGACGCCGACGGTGAATCCGGCGAGTGGGCCGGTCTGGTGACCGTTCCGGTGACCGTTCTGTGGGGTCGCGTGCATGGCTGGTCTCGTCCCGCTCGTACTGCGTGGTGTGTGGTGCGTGGTGTGTCGCCCCGAGGGCTTCCGGTTGAGTGGTCCGGCGTGTGGTCCGGGATTGCACGAGACTGCCAAGGCCCCGTGTCAACCCCGGATCACGACGATGTCATACGTGTTACGCCGGGCTGCGGTCCGGCCGCGGTCCTTTTGATCTCCTGCTTCCGTCAGACTTCCGCGTACGTGAGCTGGGGCTTCTCCTCCGCGTGCTCGTCGGAGACGGGCCCGGCGGCAGGCCGGCGAAGGTATACGGCCCAGGTGACCACGAAGCACGCGGCGTAGAAGGCAAGGAAGGCGATGAAGGCCCCGGTCCCCGACCCCACGGTCTGGAAGGACTGCCGGAAGGCGAGATTGATCCCGAGCCCGCCGAGGGCGCCGACTGCTCCGATGAGCCCCATGGAAGCCCCGGAGAGGCGCCGGCCGTAAGCGGCGGCGGCTTCCCCGTCGAGCCCCTTCTGCAGGGCCTTGGCCTGGAAGATGCCGGGGATCATCTTGTACGTGGACCCGTTGCCGAGCCCCGTGAGCACGAAGAGCGCGATGAACGCGGCGACGAAGAGCGCGAGCGACTCCCGCATCGAGGCGATGACGACGACGGCCGTGGCCGCGCCCATCCCGACGAAGTTCCACAGGGTGATGCGGGCCCCGCCGAGGCGGTCGGCGAGACGCCCGCCCACGGGCCTGATGAGGGAGCCGAGCAGCGGGCCGATGAACGTGATGGAGGCCGCCTGCAACGGCGTACGCCCGAACTGCGTCTGGAGGACGAGCCCGAAGGCGAAGCTGTAGCCGATGAAGGACCCGAAGGTCCCGACGTACAGAAAAGCCATGATCCAGGTGTGCGGGTCCCGGACGGCCTCCTTGGCGGCGCCGGTGTCGTTCTTCACGGTGGCGAGGTTGTCCATGAAGAGGGCGGCGCAGACGGCGGAGACGAGGATGAGGGGAATGTAGATCCCGAGCAGCACGCGCGGCCCGCCACTGGCCCCGATGACCGCGAGCCCTGCGAGCTGCACGACGGGCACGCCGATGTTGCCGCCCCCGGCGTTGAGCCCGAGCGCCCACCCCTTCTTCCGCAGCGGGAAGAAGGAATTGATGTTGGTCATGGAGGAGGCGAAGTTGCCGCCGCCGACGCCGGTGAGCAGGGCGCACACCATGAAGGTGGTGTACGAGGTCCCCGGCTCCATCACCACGAAGGCCGCGATGGTCGGCAGGAGGAGCATGCTCGCCGCGAAGATGGTCCAATTGCGCCCGCCGAAGCGGGCGACGGCGAAGGTGTACGGGACGCGTACGACCGCCCCGACGAGGGTGGCCATGGACACCAGGAAGAACTTCCCCGCGGGATCGATCCCGTACTCGGGCCCCATGAACAGCACCATCACGGACCACAGGGTCCAGATGGAGAACCCGATGTGCTCGGAGAGGACCGAGAACAACAGATTCCGCCGGGCGACCCGCTCCCCTTCCGCCTCCCAGAACTCGTCGTCCTCCGGGTCCCACCGTTGAATCCACATGACAGACCTCCGCATCTCCGCAGCCAGCTGATGGCCCGAAGGTAGGGAGGGCGGGTTTCCGTCCCGTGGCACGCGGTGACCGGCGGGGAACTTTGCTCTCACCTGGCGGTGGGGGTGGCGGTGAGGGCTCCTGCCGGAGGGGGCTGTTACGGGCTGTTACGTGGCTCCGCCCGAGCCCACCCACGGGAGGACGTCGCTGCCGCCGCCCTTGTCCCACTTCAGGGTCACTTCGTCGTTGGCCTGGGTGAGATCGGCCGAGACGTACTTCGCGTCGTCGCCGGTGCCGCACTTGAGGGCGATACGGAATCCGCTACCGCCCTGCTCCTGCCCGAGCCCCATGCAGAGCCCCTTGCCGCCCGCGTCGATGTACGACACCGAGTTCTTGCCCTTGCCCTGCCCCGAGGTGAGCTTGTCGCCGATGGTGAGGGTCTTGGCGTCTTCGTTCTGCCACTGCCCTTGGTAACCGGTGTCACCGGCGGGCCGGTCCTCTTCGGCACCGGTCGGCTCGTCTACGGGGTCCTCGGTGGCGGGGTCCTCCGTGGCGGGGTCATCGGCGGGCGGCTCTTCCGATGCGGTGGCGGAAGGGCTCGCCGACACGCTCTTATCGGCCTTGGGCTTCTGGTCATCGTCGTCGCTGTCACCGCTGGTGACGAGGAAGATCCCGCCGCCGATGAGCGCGGCGGCCACGACGACGGAGCCGATGACAAGGCCGAGCTTCTTCTTGCCGGGTCCGGGGCCGGGTGCGCCGGTGCCGCCGGGCGGAGGGGGCGGCGGGTAGGCGGCGTACTGGGGGTCTGGCTGGCCGTAGGGCGGCTGGGGTTGCCCGTAGGGGCCCTGGGGCGACTGGCCGTAGGGCTGCTGGGGCTGGCCGTACGGGGGCTGGCCTTGCGGGGGCTGGCCTTGCGGGGGCTGGCCTTGCGGGGGCTGGGCGTACGGCGGCTGGGCGGGGGCCTGGCCGGGCGGCGGCCCCGCGTACGGGTTCTGCCCGTCGGGCTGCTGAGGCGGGGGCGGCGGGGCGCCGTAAGGACCGGCGGGAGCGCCAGGGACAGGCGGCTGCGGCTGCTGCGGGGCTCCGAATCCGTCCTGAGGCGGCTGGCCGGGAGGCTGGGTCATATGGATTCGGGTCCCCTCACTGTCGGACTCCTCGCAGAGCCCAGCGGGGACCCCCTGCCCCCGCCCGCCCCCAACGTCTCACATCACTTGCGCCAGAACAGGTGATGCGTCATACCGCTCGGGCTGGGCACGACATCGAGGTGGAACCGGTCGAGCAGCTCATCGGGGGACTTCCAGAGTCGTACGCCGGACCCGAGCTCCCCCGGCCAGACGGCCACATGCAAGGTGTCGACGAGATCGGCATCAAGGAATTCCCGAACGACGGTGGCTCCGCCGCCGAGCCGGACGTCCTTGCCCTGCGCGGCTTCCCGAGCCTGCTCAAGGACGGTGGCCGGGTCGCCGTCGACGAAGTGGAACGTGGTGTCGGAGAGCGTGAACGAGGGGCGCTTGTGGTGGGTCATGACGAACACGGGTGTGTGGAACGGCGGCTCGTCACCCCACCAGCCCTGCCACTCGTGGTCCTCCCAAGGCCCGCGCTGGGGTCCGAACTTGTTGCGCCCCATGATCTCGGCGCCGATGTTGTGCGCGAAGTCGCGCGTGAGGTAGTCGTCGAGGCCGCGGCTCCCGCCGGGGTCGGTGCGATTGGGCCAACTCGCCGTGGCACCGGCCCAGGTGAACATTTCCCCCGGGTCGGCGTGGCCGAACGGCCGCTCAAGGGTCTGGTGCTCACCGGCACCGAACCCGTCACGGGAGACGGTGAAGTTCTGGACTTTGAGCAGCTGGGTCACGCGGATCTCCTACGTCTACGTCGTCGTACGGCATCGTCAACACTCAGACGCCCTGGACCACACAAACTAATCGCCACAACCACAACCACAACTGGCTCGGCAGGGCCTACTTCGATTCAACCCGCCCGAGCGAGGAGGAACCGGCGGCCACCAGGGCCGCCTCACTCGCCGCCTGCCAAGCGGGATCTCCGGGGTAGAGCTCGGTGCGGAGGTAGGCCCAGGTGAGCCGCTGGACGGCGGACACCCGCTCGGGGTTCTCGTCCGTGGTCTCGGCGACGTCATACCCGGAGATCCCGCCGAGCCCGTGCTCGGCATCGAACAGGGTGAGCAGGGACTTGCGGCCCGGCGAGAGGAAGTACGGATCGGCGTGCCAGTCCGGGCCCTGGACCGTCAGGTGGGCGGAGTCGTCCTTGTCGCCCGCGACCACGAGCGTGGGCGTCGTCATCGCGGAGAAGTCCGG
Source organism: Streptomyces sp. NPDC048441 (assembly GCF_043200235.1). Taxonomy (NCBI): domain Bacteria; kingdom Bacillati; phylum Actinomycetota; class Actinomycetes; order Kitasatosporales; family Streptomycetaceae; genus Streptomyces; species Streptomyces sp. NPDC048441. Next base: position 56,556 of record NZ_JBICXM010000001.1, on the reverse strand, counting down.
TGCCACGAGGAAGGGGAAACTCTCGGCGATCGCCTCGGTGAGGGCATCACCACCCCTGCCGGGCGCGGCAAGCAGTACGCCGGCCTTGATCCGCGGCTCGGCCAGATTCACTTCCGTTCCGTCATCCGGATCGGTGAGCCGGGCACCGAGGAGCAAGCTCGCTGTGTGCCCGCCCATCGAGTGCCCGACCACGGCCACCTTGCTCCGATCCAGCCGCCCGAGAAGCTGCGGGACGGCGGCCTCGATCCCGTCGAGCTGGTCGAGGATGCGTGTCATGTCCTCGACCCGCGACCGCCAGTACATAGGCGCCCCGGGGGTCCCGGGGTCCAGGCTCAGCGTCGTCGAACTCAGATGGGTGGGCTGGATGACGACGAAGCCGTGCGCCGCCCAGAAGTTGACGAGGGGGGCGTAGCCGTTCAGCGAGGAGAGGTGGTTCGAGTGGCCCTGCCCGTGCGAGAGGAGGATCACCGGCAGGTCGCCCCCGGTCACGGGCGCGGAGACCCGCACTTCCAGGTCCACGGCTCGGCCGGGAGCGGGCAGGACCACCGGGCTGACGGAGAGGACGGGAGCGGCGGGCGAGGTGAAGGTGGTGCCGACCGGGTCAGCCGATTCACTCATGATCATGATGCGCAATTCCCTTCATCGGCCTCATCCGGCTTGGACCAGGCCAAAGCGGATCCGTGTTCCGCTTACGATACGGAACACGGTTCCGCTTCGTCAATGCCAACCCCGCCCTCCTCGCACAGCCACGCACCCACGCCCCCCACGCCCCCACGCCCCGAAAGGTCCCCGACCTCAAACCACAGCAACTTCCCTCCACTGTCGAACAGTTGATCCCCGAGCGGCCACCCGCCCCACGCGTCCGCGCACTGCCGTACGAGGAGGAGCCCACGCCCACCGTCGGAATCCACCGGCATGGGGGCGCCGAACGCGCCGGGCGGCTTGTCGAAGGGAGCGGGGATGTGCGGATTGCTGTCCCACACCCCGACGCGAAGCCGCCCGCCCCGAACGGACCGCAGCCGCAGCGAGGCGGGGCCTTTCGTGTGGCGGTAAGCATTGGTGACCATCTCCGACGTCAGCAGCTCGGCCACATCGAGGAGTTCACTCATGCCGTGCCCGGTGAGAGCGGCCCGCAAGGTCATACGGGCGACGCGGGGAGCCCTTGGGTCGTGGGGCAGATGAAGGGCGTAGGACCAGCCTTGGGGTGGGGCTACGGTGACCATGGAGGCCTCCCAGGGGAAGGGGGTTGACCCACTCGACAGCGTCGACTGTGCGGGCGGTGGCAATGTCGCGACTGAGCGGCGCGGTGCGCTTGGTGGACGCCCTCGCCTCCATGACAGGCGAGCGCAGGCGTGGATGGTGGGAGGAGTACCGCGAGATCCACTCTCATCGGATGCTTGACCTCACGGAGGTCGAACACCACGCCGTCGCGCTGCGGGTGGCGCAGATCATCAATATTCCCGGGCTGCTCCAGACCCCTGACCACGCGCGAGCCCTCTTCAGGCAGACCGTGCCACCGCTGAAGCCGCACGAGATCGAGCACCGCGTCTCACACCGCATCAAGCGTCAGGAAGTCCTGCACCGCGAACACGCTCTGCCGTATACCGCGATCATCCACGAGGCCGCCCTGCGTATGCGGTTCGGAGACAGGGCCACCGCGCGGGCCCAGCTCGACCACCTCGTCACGATGAGCGCGGCCGAGCACGTCACGGTCGCCGTGATCACGTTCGACAGTGCCCCCTTCCCCACGTCGGGCCAGGGCGTCGACTACTCCCACGGCCCAGTTCAGCAACTCGACACCGTGCAAATCGATACCGACCATGGCGGAGAACTCATCGATTCGCCCGCCCAGTTGGAGCGCTACCGTCTGGTCCTGGACCGCATGGAAGCCGCCGCCCTGGCACCGGCCGAGTCCCGGGACCACATCACGCGGCTCGCCCGCGACATCTGAAGGAGCTCAACGTGTCGGAACTGCTCTGGCAGAAGTCCTCCCACAGCCAAGAGGCGTCCTCCTGCGTCTACGTCACCGCCACCCAGGACGGCACAATCCACCTCCGCGAAAGCGACGCCCCCGACGTCACCCTCACAACAACCCCCGACCGCCTCCACGCCCTGATACGCACCCTCAAGTCCACCCCCACGATGAGGGCCCCCACCGATTGCAGGACCTCCAGCCCCTCGCCGTCAGGCTCACTCACCGGTTGATGGACTGGATCTCCTCGACCTTGACCTGCTGCTCCGCACCGAACTCGCCCTCGGGCAGGTCTCCACCCTCACCGGTGGTGCTGGTCCAGCTGATCTTCCAGACGACAGTCGCCTGGAGCCCGTACGAACCATCGCCGGACGACCGCAAATACCTCACGCCGCACGGCGGTTGCGTGTCCCCGGGTGTGCCCTTGGCGCGAGGCAGGCCGATCTTGCCGTCCTCGATGGGGCACTCCCCCGAAGCGGGGTAGGTCTCCGCGTCCTTCGTCCCCGGATCGATCGAGAGGGACACAGGCTCAGCGGTCGTCGTCGCGGAAAGCCCCGAGCCCGGAATGCTCGCGGTGACGGAGACCTTCTTGAACTTCGCCTTGTCCAGCCAGGCCCAGGTCGGGAGATTGACCTTCGTCGTCCCCTCGGGCGCCATCTCGATCTCGGTGCTGGGTACGGGGAGTTCGTCGTAGGCGTACTCGGCGAGGATCTTGGGCGAGACCGCGAGCGGTTCCTTCGGAGTGTCGCCCGTGGGCACCCAGAAGGGCAGCCTCTTGCAGGAGTTGGCCTCCGGGTCGTCCTTGCGCTTTTCGTTGATGGCCGCCGCCCAGAACTGCCCCTTGCCCTGCTTGTCAAGGTTGTAGTTCTTGTAGGGGTTGCCTTCCTTGAAGTACATGTCGAACACGCCGCCCACGGCGTCGCCGATCCCGAACACCTTGATCTGGCGGTACGCCTTGACGGTGGCCTGGATCTGCTTCGGCGAATAGGCGGGCTCGTACCAGCAGGCCGGCGGGTCCCAATTGCTGTTGGCGGGCGTGAGCGTGCCCGTCTTGGCGGTTTCCTGAGCACCGTTGACCGTCGTCTGAATCTTCGTCTCGACGGTGAGGTTCTTGTCCTGGCGACCGGCCTTGACTTGTGGGGCACCTGCTTCCCCTTGGTTGCCACCGCCGGCATAAGCGACGCTCGGCACCATGGCGACGGCCAACGCGAGAAGAGGAACGTACCGACGACTCCGCCTGCGCTGGATCACGACATGCACCGCTTCGCCGCCGCCGTGGTCAACACGGCTGTCGTCTGCCAGACGCCGTCCTCGTTCTTCTCCAGTCGGGTGTTGTAGAACGAGTAATCCTGGTCGGACGCCGGGATCGACCTGTCGACCGCGCCGGTCTTTCGATCCTTGGGATACGTCTTGGTGGCGTCCATGCAGTACGTCACCGCGACAGCGCCACCCTTGAGGAACGTGACCTCGCGGTCGTAATACCGGGTGGTCCCGACGAAGCTCTTGCCCTTCTTGTAGAAGCCCTGGGCGTAGTTCCCCGCCGACAGCAGGGCATCACCGGACGAATAGAACTTCAGCGCCGGGTGCTCCTTGGCGTCGACGGTGGCCGCCTCTGTCAGCGAAGTGATCCGCCGCGCGTTGTCAGCCAGCACCGCGTCCTTCTTCGCATCGCCGGTCTTACCCCCCTCAAAGACGTCCTTCACGTCCTTCGGCAGCTTGATCTCCGGTCGCTCGATCCCGTCGTCGGATGCTGTCGGAGACGGCGACTCTCTCTTCTTGTCGCCGGACTCGGCACCCGCGATCTTGTCGTTCTCCTTTGAGTCGCCATCGCCCCCTCCGCAAGCAGAGAGCGAGAGGACTGCGGCAGCAGTGAGGGCGGTCGCTGCGAGCAGGGTGGGTCGGCGATTCACGGACGGTCAGCTCCTGATGAGACGAAGGTTCTCTGGAGTGAACCAAGCTATCGATGAGCCAGAAGCGATGCCACGTCGAGGGTCGACCGCCACAGGGCATACGCGGGCATAGCGGCTGTACAGCGTCATCAATGGCGCGTACTGATCGCTCCACGCAGCGGGATGATCACTGCACGGCACCCCTCCGTCGCCCTTCCGTCGCACCCCGCGCTTTGAGTCCGCGAAGACGGGAGCCACCCCTCACCCCAAGTGCGTATCCCCCAGCGACACCAGCAACCTCCGCAACGCCCCATCCAGCGCCCGGCGATCATCGGCCGACAGCGGCCCCAGCATCCGCTCCTCGTTCGCCACGTGATCCACCACCGCCCTGTCGACCAGCTCAAGACCCGCCTCCGTCAGGCGGACCCTGATCGCACGGCGGTCGGACGGGTCCTGGTGGCGTTCGATCAAGCCCTTGCGTTCCAGCTTGTCGAGGCGGTTGGTGATTGCGCCTGACGTCACCATGGCCGTCTTCAGGAGGCCGCCCGCCGTCAGTTCGTGCGGGGCGCCGACCCTCCGCAGCGTGGCGAGTACGTCGAACTCCGGGAACTCCAGGCCGTGTTCCGCGAAGATCGGCTTCATCCCCTTGCCCAGCAGGTGGTTCGCGCGCGTGATGCGGCCCACCAGGGCCATCGCGTCCAGGCCCGCCGCGTCAAGGTCCGGCCGTTCGCGGTGCCACTGGGCGCGCAGCTCGTCGATGGCGTCGGCGTCCGCCGCAGTCACCGTCGGCACCACCTCAGGGTCAGCCATTCCCGCGCTCCTCTCTCAGTAGGCCCACCCCGGCCAGATATCTCAATGTTCAGATACTTGACGTTCGTAGACCCTGGGTCCATATTTATCTCAACGTTGAGAATACCAGCGTTCAGGGGAACCAAGGGGGAGCACACCATGTCCATCAGCAACCCGCAGGCAAGCGCCGCACACACCGCACGCGGCACCGGCAGTCAAGGCCAGCCCAGCCCCGCCCCCCGAAGCCGCGCCCTAGCCGCCGCAGGCCTCGCCGCCATCGGTCCCGCCACCTGGGGCACCACCTACGTCACGACCACCGAACTCCTGCCCCCGGACCGCCCGCTGCTCGCCGCAGCCCTGCGCGCGCTGCCCGCCGGGCTCATCCTGCTCGCCCTCACCCGGCGGCTGCCCCGTGGTGACTGGTGGTGGAAGGCGGGGATTCTCGGACTGCTCAACTTCGGGGCCTTCTTCCCGCTGCTGTTCTTCGGCGCCTATCACCTTCCCGGCGGCGTCGCCTCCACCGTCAGCGCGGTCATGCCGCTGCTCGTCGCCGGGTTCGGAGTCGGTGTGCTGAAGGTGCGGCCCACGCGTCGTACGTTGATCGCCGGGCTCGTCGGCGTCGTCGGCGTAGGGCTGCTCGTCCTGCGCGGCAGCGCCTCCGTCGACCTCGCGGGGGTCGTGGCCATGCTGGTCGCCACCACGCTGATGGCCCTCGCCGTCGTACTGAGCAAGCGGTGGGGGCGCCCGGAGGGCGTATCGCTGCTCGCGCTCACCGGGTGGCAACTCACCGCCGGTGGACTGGTGTTGGCGCCAATCGCCCTCACCACCGAGGGGCTGCCCGACCACTTCACCGGGGCCAACCTCGCCGGATACGCCTACCTCGGCATCATCGGCACCGCCATCGCGTACGCCCTGTGGTTCCGCGGCATCGAGCGGCTCCCCGCCTCGTCCGTGTCGTTCCTCGGGCTGACCAACCCCGTCGTCGCCACCCTCGCCGGGCTGATTCTTCTGGGGCAGACCCTCACCCTCTGGCAGGTGGGCGGTCTTGTGCTCGTCCTCGCGAGCGTCTTCGTCGGGCAAGGCCGCCCTGCCCGACGCCCATAAACCCCCGCCCACGCCATCCCATCCGACCAGCACTCCGACCAGCACAAGGAGTAGTCACCCCATGCGCATCACCGTCTTCGGAGCCGCCGGAAACGTCGGCAGTCGCGTCGTCGCAGAAGCTCTCACCCGCGGCCACGACGTCACCGCCGTCGTCCGCGATCCCGCCCGCTTCGGCGAGTTGCACCCGGGCGCCACGCATCGCACCGGTGACGCCGGAGTCCCCGAGCACGTGGCCGAGTTGAGTGACGGGCAGGATCTCGTGGTGAACGCCACCAGACCCGCCCCGGGGCGCGAGGCCGAACACGCCGCAATCAACCGGGCGTTGCTCGCCGGCCTCGCCCGCGCCGGAGGCGACGTACGGCTGATCATCGTCGGTGGGGCCGGGAGTCTCACCGTGCCCGGCAGCGACGGCGTCCTCGCCATCGATGATCCCGCCTTCGTCCCCACCGCCTGGCGGCACATCGCCCAGGCCTCCAACGACCAGTTCAACGCCGTGCGCCTCGCCGGGACCGAGGTGGACTGGGCGTATCTCAGCCCGTCCGCCCTGCTTGAGCCGGGCGTCCGCACCGGCGCGTACCGGCTCGGCACCGACGAGTTGATCGTCGATGCCGAGGGGAACTCCGCCATCTCCATGGAGGACCTGGCGGTGGCCCTCCTGGACGAGGCCGAACGCCCCAAGCACCACCGCACCCGCTTCACCGCCGGGTACTAAGGACCGGCGAGGCCTCACCCCCGGTGCGCGCCGCCCCGCGAAGACACCGCGGCGCGGCGCGGCTTCGCCCCGTTCGGCCACAGCCTCGGGCTCCTCTTCGCCGCGAAGTCCTCGATCCAGCCCACCGCCACCACCATCAGGCCGATCAACGGCCAGACCAGGACCGTCATCCACAGCATGTACGTGGTGTCCAGGGCCGAGCTCCAGCGCTCGTCCTCCATGAACGGCAGGTCGTACGCCAAGTCGATGATCGGCACCGTGGCCATGATGAGGAGGTTGTGCCAGAGGTAGATCGTGACCGCGCGGTTGTTGGAGAGCGTGATGAGTCCGTCCCAGCGCTTCAAGCGGCCCGGCAGCTCCTGCCAGGAGGGGGAGTACTGGAACAGGATGACCACGAAACCGAAGGACCATGCCGCCTGGGCGAGCGGGATGTCGTTCAGGTCCCAGCCGTCCGGGCCCAGATGGCCCGACGCCCACCACAGGCCGAAGGCCATGATCAGGGCAGAGACGGACACCGCCAAGTAGCGCGGGACCCGGGCCAGGACACCCTCCTGGTGGGCCATGCCGAGGACCCAGCAGCTGCCGTACACCGCGAAGTCCGACACCGCGTTGCCCGTCTCGCCCGGGATCGTCACGACACCCGTGGCGAGCACCGCCGTCAGAGCGAGGGGGGCGAAGAGCGTCGCCCACGGGACCTTGCGGAACGCCCAGAGCAGCAGCGGTGAGGCGATCACGAACCACAAGTACGCGCGGATGTACCAGAGCGGGCCCGCCGCCTGAGCGGGCCACGTGTCCTCCAGGAGGCCCGCCTTGTCCCCGATGTGCCAGGGGAAGGGCGGGGCGCCTATCGGGAAGATGTAGTTGATCATGCTGACCAGGCCCCACGTGTCCCCGTGGTCCGGGTCCTTGGTCACGTTCCACCCTCCGTAGAAGAGGAGGAAGAGTGCCACCGCGCTGAACGCCCACATGGGGGGCAGGAGTCGGCGGATACGGCCCCTGATCACGCCCCACGCCGGGCGCTTCAGGGAGCGCGCCATCAATGCGCCCGCCAGCGCGAACATCACGCCCATGGACGGGAAGAGAATCGTCAGCCAGGCCCAGCCGAACAGGTGGTAGATCACGACCCGGACGAGGGCGAGGGAGCGCAGTACGTCGAAGTAGCGGTCCCGGCCGCCCGGCTTCTTCGCCGCGGCGGCGGGAGCCGCCGGACCGACCGGCGTCACCGCAAGGCCAGGAGGCGGCGGGACCTGGGGCAGCGGCTGCGTGCGATGCGTGGGTTGCGTGGGATAGGTCATGCGACGGGCCTCCTGTCAGGGCTGCCCGTCCGCTGCTGCGGAATCGAGGGCGGCGTTCCAAGGACTCCCGTGCGCCGGAGCTTCTGCCAGCGAAGGCGGCCTCCGGTCAGGGCGGTGATCCAGGACTGCAACAGCACGACGTACATCAGCTGCCGGTAGAGGATCTGCTGGAGGGGCAGCGAGATCAGATGGGTCATGCGCTCGCGGTCCAGCCGGAAGGCGTACGCCGCGCACACCGCCTGGACGGCGAGCACGCCGAGCCACGCGATGATCGTCTTCTGGGTGGGGCCGAAGACAAGGCCGTACAACAAGAACACGTCGATCAGAGGGGCCAGCAGCGGTGCCAGGACCATGAAGAGGGATACGAGGGGCATTCCCACCCGGCCGAAGCGGCCCGACGGACCCGACTCGATCACCGAGCGGCGGTGCTTCCAGATCGCCTGCATCGTGCCGTACGACCAGCGGTAGCGCTGCGACCAGAGCTGCTGCACCGTCTCCGGCGCCTCGGTCCACGCGCGCGCCTTCTCCGCGTACACGACGCGCCAGCCGTCCCGGTGCATCGCCATCGTGATGTCGGTGTCCTCGGCGAGCGTGTCGTCGCTCATGCCGCCGACCCGCTCCAGCGCCGAACGCCGGAAGGCTCCCACGGCGCCGGGGATGGTCGGCATACAGCCGAGCATGTCGTACATCCGGCGGTCGAGGTTGAAGCCCATCACGTACTCGATGTGCTGCCAGGCGCCGATCAACGAGTCCCTGTTGCCCACCTTCGCGTTGCCCGCGACGGCGCCCACGCCCGGGTCGCCGAACGGCTGCACCAGCTCGCGCACGGTGGACTGCTCGAAGACCGTGTCGCCGTCCATCATCACGATGAGGTCGAAACGGGCGTTGGCTATGCCTCTGTTGAGGGCGGCCGGTTTGCCCGCGTTCTGCTGGCGTACGACGCGGACGTTCGGCAGGCGGAGGCCCTCGACGATCAGCGCCGTGCCGTCCGACGAGCCGTCGTCGATGACGATGATCTCGATAGGGTGGTCGCTCGTCATGAGAGAACGGACCGTGGCCTCGATGCACTTGGCTTCGTTGTAGGCGGGGACGAGGACCGATACCGGTTCGGTGATGTCCGGGCCCCAGCGGAAGCCCCGCTTGCGCACCCGGCGTGCGTGCACCGCGGAGAGCAGCAGCATCAGGCCGAAGCGTGTCAGGACCAGGAAACCGATCACGGCGAGCGCCACGACGAGTACGCCGGTGATGTTCTCCGAAGCGCCGACCAGGAAGACCCAGGCCTTGCCCTTCCACAGTTCGAGGCCGGTGACCGGCGCGTGCGCGCTGGGCGCGTCCAGGGCCTCGGTGAGATTCGTGAAGTGGTAGCCCTTGTCCTGCAGATCGGGCAGGAAGGTGTCGAGCGCGGCGACCGTCTGCGACCGGTCGCCTCCGGAGTCGTGCATCAGGACGACGGCGCCCTTGCCGTGCTTGGGCGTGGCACGGCGGATGATCTCGTCGACGCCGGGGCGCTTCCAGTCCTCACTGTCGGTGTTGTTGACGACGGTGAGATAGCCGCGGCCGCCGATGTGCTTCGTCACCGGCCAGGAGGCGTTGTCCATCGCGTCGGAGAAGGATGAGTACGGGGGGCGGAAGAGCGACGTGCGGATGCCGGCCGCGCCCGCGAGCGCCAGTTGGTTCTGCGACAGCTCCCAGTCGATGCGGCTGGATGACTGGTACGACAGGTCGGGGTGGTTGAACGTGTGCAGGCCGACTTCGTGGCCCTCGCTCACCATGCGCTCGACGAGGTCGGGGTAGCGCGAGGCCATCGTGCCGGTGACGAAGAAGACGCCGTGCGCGTGGTGCTTCTTCAGTACGTCGAGGACCTTGGGGGTCCACTCCGGGTCCGGGCCGTCGTCGAAGGTCAGCACGAGGCGGTGGCGGGGGACGCTCAGCGTCTCCTCGTGGCCGCCTCGGGTGTCGATGACCGGGCCGCCCTCGAGGATCTTCTCCGGGACCTTGTCCGTGCCCACGGGCGGGCGCACGCGGTGGTCGGCGAGGATCTCGCTGTGTGTGTAGCCGCGCAGCATGAGCATCGCCATCAGGGCGACCAGGAGGAGCGAGGGCAGGAGATAGCGCAGGGGGAGCCTGCGCCGCTTGGCGCCGCGGGGCGGCTGCGCGCGGCGGCGACCGCCCCGGGACCGGGTCTGGGACTGGCTCTGGGGCGGCTGACTTCGCCGGGGCTGGGCGTGACTGTTCCGGGGGCCGGTCGACCGGCCCCTGTTGGTACGGGAGTTCATCGCTGTGCGCCCTCCGAGGGCTGCTGGTCAGCGCTTTGCGGGGACTGGTAGCCGACCGACTGGGCGCTCGTCTGCGTGGACTGTGAACCGGCGGCGGGCTGCGCCACGGGGACTTCGCCGCCGGCGCCGGTGGTGCCACCCTGGCTCTCGGTGGGGTCCGGGTCCGTGGGCGGGTCCGTCGGCTCGGTGGGATCCGGGTCGGGGTCCGGGGCCGTGGGGTCGTCGGTCGGATCGGGGTTGCCGCCGCCGCCCGTGGGGTCGGGGTCGGGCTTGCCGCCCCCGCCGGTGGGATCGGGGTCGGGCGAATTACCCGGCTTGTCCTTGCTGTCGTCCGTCTCGGTGGCGTCGTCCGGGCGGCTGCCGCCCGGCTCGGGCGTGCTGCCGTCGCTCGCCGTCGCGCCGGGCGACGGTGTCGCGCCGGGTGAGGCCGAGGGGTCGGCGGAGTCCGCCGGACGGTTCGGTGTGTCCACCTTGCTCGCCGGCTTGTCGTCCTTGGGTCCTGGCATCGGCAGCCAGGGCGCGCTGGAGTTGCCCGAGAAGAGGGTGCCCACGATGATCACCGCGTAGACGGCGCAGGCGATGCCTACGATCACGCCGATCCGGCGATACCTCCGACTGCGGCGGCCCGTCTCATCGACGAAAACCGGCCCGTCAGGCGCGTCTTGGTCACTCTCGGCGGCAAGATCCGCCAGCTGTCGCCCCACCCCGTCGATCTGAACGGTGACCTCGTTCGGATCATGGGTGTGTTCCGGTAGGGCATCTTCTCGCCAATTCTCCATGCGTACGCACAACCCCCCACATAACCTGACTCGGGCGCGCACGACTCCGGGCAACTTGCCGTCGGACCGGGCCCCCACCCGGCCCGAGCGCCCCCCTATCACACCGCGCCCGGACCATGAATGTAGCGCACGGCGGTGACAGTCGTACTAATTCGTCAGTCCAACCTCATCATGATGAGTGCATCTGTGGCCGGAACCCAGCTCTCAGCGGGCCTCTGCAGCCACCCCTCGTCGGCGGCGAGTTCGGCCGCGGCGGTACGCAACGCGTCGACACCCGGATGCACAAGCCCCTTTCTCCACACCATCGACACAGGTGACAGCGGAACAGGGTCGATCAAAGGCCGCAGAACGGACTCAGGCATGGCCGGAAAATCCACCGCGGCGAGTACGGGGTTCCGGTTCTTGGCCATGATTCGCCCGAACTCCTCGGCGCCCACCGCGAGCGGCGCGGGCGGTGCGACCTCGATCCCCCGCCCCTCGAAGAGGCGATGCGCCAGGTCGGTCCACTCCAGAGTCCCGGGGTTGCCCGCCCCCGCGTACACCGTCTCCCCCGCGAGCGCCCCGAGCGGCACCGCGTCGAGCTCGGCCAGCGGGTGGCCGACGGGCAGCAGGACCGCCATCGGCTCGTAGCGCACGGGCTGCTGGGCGAGCCGGGCCCGCAGCGCCGGTTCGAGCCCGGCGTACCGCCCGAAGGAGACGTCGAGCCGCCCGGCGAGCATCTCGGCGGCGGCCCCGGTGAGGCCGCTCTCGAAGCGGGCCATCAGCTCGCAGTCCGGGGCGAGTTCGCGGGCCCGCTCCAGGACGCGCCCGCAGATGAGCCCCGGGCTGTTCAGGTCCACGAGCAGCGGGCGTGCCGCACCGCCGGAGCCCGCGCCGCGCGCGAAGGCGGCGGCCAGGTCGTCCTGCGCGTCGAGCAGCCGACGTGCGTACGGCAGCAGCCGCTCTCCCTCGGCCGTCAGCGTGACCTGCCGTGTCGTCCGTACGAAGAGATCCGCCCTCAACTCCCGCTCCAAGCGCCGCACATCACGGCTCAGCGCCTGTTGGGCGACGTACATCCGGGCGGCGGCCCGCGTGAAATGCAGCTCTTCGGAGACGGCGACGAAGGCGCGGAGGAGGCGGGGCTCCAGGTCGCGGGGTATGCGGGGTATGCGGCGGGGTGCGCGGGGTTCTCCGGTCACGCCGGGAACTTACAACAGCAGCGCATGAATCGGACCCCAGAAGGTGTTGGACCCCGCACCACCGCCCCGGTGAGGGTGATCCCATGCCGCCCGCCGAACCCCACGCACCCCGCCCCCGCTCCCGCACACGCCCCCGCAACCCTTACGCCCCCCTCTTCCGCATACCCGGAGCCACCGCGTTCACCATCGGCAACCTCATCGCCCGCCTCCCCATGGGCATGTTCAGCGTGAGCGCCGTCATCATGATCGCCGGGGCACGCGGTTCGTACGCGCTCGCCGGAGCCGTCACCGCGACGGGCCTCGCCGCGACCGCCGTCGTCGCGCCTTGGACGGCGCGCCTCGTGGACCGGCACGGCCAGGCTCGGATCGCCGTCCCCGCCACCGGGATCGCCGCGCTCGGCTCGCTCTCGCTGCTGCTCTGCGTGCACCACGGAGCGCCCGACTGGACCCTGTTCGCGTCGTACGCCGCGACGGCCACGACCCCCAACACCGGCGGCATGTCCCGGGCCCGCTGGGCACACCTCCTGAAGGGCGACACCCAGGGCCTGCACACCGCCAACTCCTTCGAGCAGTCCGCGGACGAACTGTGCTTCATGCTCGGCCCTGTCCTCGCGGCCTTCCTGTGCGGGGCGTTCTTCCCGGAGGCGGGCACCCTCATAGGGGTCGTCCTCCTCCTGACCGGCGTCCTGCTCTTCGCCGCCCAGCGCACCACGGAACCGCCGCATCGGGGACGTACGACTGCGAAGGACGCAAGGGAGAAATCACCCCTCCGCGCGCGCGGGATGCCCACTCTCCTCGCCACCTTCCTTGCCACCGGCGCCGTCTTCGGCTCGATGGAGGTCGTGACGATCGCCTGCGCCGACGCACAGGGGCACAAGTCCGCCGCGGGCGCGATCCTCGCGCTCCAGGCCGCGGGCTCCTGTGCGTCGGGCCTCCTCTACGGAACGCTCCAGCCGAGCGGGTCCCCGCGCCGCCGCCACACCCTGTGCGTCACCGCGATGGCGGCCCTGATGACGCTGCCACTCCTGGCCGCGACACTCACCGGCTCGCTCCTTGTGCTCGCCGGGGCTCTCCTTGTCGCCGGAATGGCGACGGCCCCGACGATGGTCACCGGCATGTCCCTCGTGCAGGAGCGCACCCCCGAGGGCCGGTTGAACGAGGGCATGACCCTCGCCGTCACCTGCATCCTCGGGGGCATCGCGTGCGGCGCCGCGGCAGGCGGTTGGATGGTGGAGCACCTGAGCCCCGCCCAGGGTTACGCGGTCCCGGTCACCGCCGCGTGCTGCGCCCTGCTGCTCAGCATCGCGCGGGCTTCCGCCACGAACACTCCAGGTCGCCGCTCTGCTCGGCCCCGCGCCGCGAGCGCGGCTTGACCAACTCGGCCGTGTCCTCGGTCGACTTGGCGAGCGTCACCACGATCGCGTCCTCAAGGGCCTTCACTGAAGAGGGCAGGTAGTTGTTGAGGACGATGCTGAACACCAGCTCACGCCCGCCCGCGTCCTTCACGTACCCCGAAAGAGCGGACGCCCCGGTCAACGACCCCGTCTTCGCCCGTACGTTGAGGGCCGCAGGAGTCCCGCACATCCGCGTGCGCAGCGTGCCGCCGACGAACTTGTCCGGGGCGCAGGCGACCGGAAGCGACTTGTACCAGTCGGCGTACCAGGGCTCGCCCTTGGCCGCCAGGAGCAGCTTGATCAGCTGGTCGGCGGGGACGTTGTCCTTGCGCGAGAGCCCGGAGCCGTCGACCTGGCGCAGCTTGCCGGGATCGACACCGGCGGTCTTCAGATAGCCGCTGATGGCCGCGAGACCATCCGTCCAGCTGCCGGGCCGCCCGGTCGCCTCGTACCCCATCGCCTTCGTCAGGCTCTCCGCGTGCATGTTGTTGGAGAGCTTCATGAAGGGGATCATCAGCTCCTTCAGCGGCATGGAGTCGTGCGACGCGAGCTGCCGCGCGCCCTTGGGGGTGGCGAGCCCGGCCTTCGTCGGCCCGCTCACCCGCACCCCGTGCGCCTTCAGCGCGTCCCGGAAGATCGCGGCCGCGTAGCCGGTCGGCTCCCAGACGGTGATCCACTCCTTGGTGGCATCACCCCCTACGGGGACGGTCCCGGTGACCGTGATGGTGTTGGTGCCGTGCTCGCGCTCGATGGTGAGCGTGTCCTCGCCGCCCGCCGCGACCGTCTTGGCGCTGATGTCGACGTCTACGTAGTCCGTCTTCGGCGACACCGTCACCTTCGGCCTGTCCCCCGCCTTCGCACCGGGTGTGGCCTCGACGATGACGGTCCCGGTGTCGTAGTCGGTGTCCGGGGCGACGCTCAGTGCGGAGATCTGTGCGGCGTAGTACGCGAATTCGTCGTCCCCGGACCAGGTGTCGCCGATGCGCTTGTCGTCGAACCGAGTGTCGTCCGCGACCAGGCGCCCCGAGACCTTCCGGACGCCCGAATCGGCGATCTTCGCCGCGAGTTGGTCGTAGTCCTTGGCGAGCGTCGTCGGGTCGCCGGTGCCGCGCAGATAGAGGTCGCCGGAGAGGACGGGGCCGTGCTGCTTTCCGTCGGTGAGTACGTCGGTGGTGAAGCGGTGGTCGGGGCCGAGCCGCTCCATGGCCGCCGTCGAGGTGAGCAGCTTGGTGTTGGACGCGGGCATCAGGCGCCCGCTGGGCAGGTGTTGGTAGAGCACGTCACCGGACGCGGCGTCGGCGACGACGACGCTCGCCGCGCCGCCCTCCATCCGGGGATCGCCGAGGATGGTGTCGATGGCTTCGGGCAGGCCACTGCGGTCCGAGTCCGCCCCTGCGGGCGAGCTGACGGAGAGGGTGGCCGCCGCGACGCCGAGCACGGCGGGCCAGATCCAGTGGCGCATACGGGTGTTGACGCGTCTCACGGGTCTACTCATGACCCAGGAGCATCCCCGACTCCGGCGCCCCGCGACAGACCCCACTCCGGACACATCGGCCGCACCGTGCGCCCGGCCGCGTGCGGCGGCGTGCGGCGGCACCGGGGCAGCAGCGCGGCAAGCAGCATGAGGGCGGGTGCGGGGTCGGCGGGGGCCACGGCGTCGCGGCGGCAGACCAGGGCGTCGGGGTCGCCCGGGGGCTGCTGGAGGCTGTAGCCGTCGGGACACGGGGAACCGGCGTCGCCCGTCTCGCCCTTGGGCCCATGCTCGCCCCGCTCGCCACGCGGACCGGCGGGACCCGCGGGTCCTTCGGGTCCTGAGGTGCCGCCCGCGCCGTCGGACCCGCGAGCGCCGTCGGAGCCCGGCGGCCCCGCCGCCCCTGCCGGTCCCGCAGGACCCTGTTCGCCGTTCGCGCCGTCCGGGCCCGCGGCCCCGGTCGGGCCCGGCTCGCCGGACGCTCCCGCTTTCCCGGGCTCCCCCGCCTCGCCCTGGCCACCCGCCCGGCCACCGGTCCCCCGCGCGCCTTTCTCGCCCGGCTTCCCGTCCGCGCCACGTTCCCCCGCGGGCACCCGCACCCGGGACAGCAGGTCGTCGACGGCCTCGGTGGGGTCCGGCGCGGCGGGAGTGCCCCCCTGGGAGCGCACCTGCGCACGCAGGGTGCGCACGTCACGGGCCAGGGTCGACACGGCCGTGCCCCGCCGGCCCGCCTCCGCCGCGAGCTGATCGGCACGGCGGTCACCCGCGTCGATACGGGCCCAGAGGAGCACCGCTACGCCGGAGAGCGCGACCAGGACGCAGACGAGGAACACGCTGCGCCAACGACGGGCCAGGAGTCGCTCGAACTGAATCACGGAGTGCCTCCGAGCCGTTGGTTGTCGATGAGCAGACGGGCGATCTCGCTCTGATCATGGACGTGCAGAGCGTTTAACTCGGCCAGCTTCATGTCGCGTTCGGCGACCTGGCGCTCCAGCCGGTCCCGTTCGGTCTGGAGCTTGTCCGTGAGGCTGGAGAAGCCGGTGAGCGCGTTCTCACCGCGCTTGCCGAGATAGGCCACCACTGCCGCGCCAAGAACCCCGAGGCTGGCGAGAAGGGAGCCGAAAAGAGTGACGGTGGCATCCAAGCGACTGCCTCCTGCACTTGCGTACTCAGCCCGGCCACTGCGCGCCGAGCCGTTGGGAACCTGCACTCGGATGGAGTAACGAGTCACATGCCCAGAGGATGTGCCCGGGAATGTTTCCCGGGCACACGGAAAAAGCCCCCTGGCCAGTGACCAGAGGGCTTTAACCTCACATGGGAATTGTGGAGATGGCGGGAATCGAACCCGCGTCCAACGGTGCAAAATCAGGGCTTCTCCGAGCGCAGTTCGCTGCGATTTTCTCGGCCCCGGAGATCTCGCGAACGTGTCTCCGACGGGCCCAGTCACTGTTTGATTTCCCATCGAACCCCGTGACCGGGCTCGATGGTTTAGTTCCCTAGATTATGCCAGGGTCCGGGTCGGGAACACCCCCGGGCTGACACCCATTAAGGGTCCTTCACTCACTGCTAATTAAGCAGCGAGGGCGAAGGACTGGGAATCGCTCTTGGAATTGGCGATTATTGGTTGCGACATATGGTTTACGAGATCATTGTCGCTTCCTCGGCTCGCTTCCCCTGGTTCGACATCCGCTGTCGAAACCGATCATCCCCATGTTGACCACTATTGAATTAGATACCGCTCAAAACACGCACCCGCTGTGAGGTGCAGTGCCCATCGTACGTGACCAACGCACGTCGGGGCCAGCCAATTCCCGCGCGGCCCACCGGACCGCGAGGGCCAGGCGCTGCGCCGGGCTCTGCGCTAGGCGCTGCGCTGACGCTTCTTGACGTCCGCGACCGCGCGGTTCGTCTCGCGCAGGTCCTGCTTCTCCTTGAGCGTCTGGCGCTTGTCGTACTCCTTCTTACCCTTGGCAAGCGCGATCTCGACCTTGACCCGGCTGTCCTTGAAGTACAGCGCGAGGGGCACGATCGTGTGACCCGTCTCGTTCGACTTCGACTCGAGCTTGTCGATCTCGTCCCGGTGCATCAGGAGCTTGCGCTTGCGCGTGGCGGAGTGGTTGGTCCACGTGCCCTGCACGTACTCCGGGACGTGGATGTTGTGCAGCCATGCCTCGCCGTTGTCGATCTGTACGAAGCCGTCCACCAGGGAGGCCCTGCCCATCCGCAGCGACTTGACCTCGGTGCCCATCAGGACGAGGCCGCACTCGTACGTGTCGATGATGAGGTAGTCGTGCCGCGCCTTCTTGTTCTGCGCGACCATCTTCCGGGCCGGGGCCTTCTCAGCGGCCTTCGCGGCCTTGCGCTTAACCTTTTCCTTAGCCATAGTGCGTCCATTTTCGCACTACGAGGGGGGTCCGAGGCCAGTCAATACTGTCTCGGCCCGCGTCTCGGCCCCGGCGTCGACCTCAAGGTCCGGTGTGATGCCCCGGCCGTCGACCGCTCGCCCCGAAGGAGTGCGGTAGTGCCCGACCGTCAGCTCGGCGACCGAGCCGTCGGGCAGCCGGCTCGGCATCTGGACCGAGCCCTTGCCGAAGGTGCGCGAGCCCACCACGACTGCCCGGCCACGGTCCTGCAAGGCGCCGGTGAGGAGCTCGGCCGCGCTCATCGTGCCGCCGTCGACCAGCGCGACCACCGGTCTGGCCGTGTCGCCGCCCTGCTCGGCGTGCAGGGCCTTCTGCTCGCCGCGCACGTCGTACGTCGCCACCAGGCCGCCGTCGACAAGGCCCGACGCCGCGGTGACCGCCTCCGACACCAGGCCCCCGGAGTTCCCGCGCAGGTCGAGCAGGACCCCGGCACCCTTGGGGGCATCGCGCACCGCGGAACGTACGCGCTCCCCCGACCCCTTGGTGAACGACTCGACCTTGATCATGACGGCGCCGCCCGCGAGCTGCGTGACCGTCACGGAGTCCGTGGAGAGACGGGCCCGGTGCAGAGTCTCGCTCCACGCGCGCGTGCCCCGCTCCAGGCCGAGCTCGACCGGGCTGCCCGCGCGGGTGCCGCGCAGCAGGGACACGACCTCAGTGACGGGAAGTCCCGCGACGCGCTTGCCGTCGACGCTGCGGAGCTGATCGCCCTCGCGGACGCCGGCCCGTTCCGCGGGGCCGCCGCGCTGGACCCGGGACACCTCGATGCGGCCGTCGGCCGCACGCCTGGCCCAGAGGCCGACGCCGGTGTACGCGCCGTCGAGGGACTGCTCGAACTCCTGGTACTCCCCGGGGGAGTACACCGAACCCCAGCGGTCACCACTGCGGCTGACGGCCTCCTCGGCGGCTTCCTTGCCCGACTTGCCGTCGGCCATCGCCGCGGCGGCGGCATCGGCGGCTTCGTCTGCCGTGTCTGCCGTGTCGGCCCTGTCGCCGGACGAGACGAAGGAGCGGGTGGCGAGGGCAGTCGACTTCTGGCCTTCGTCGGCGGCCTCGCCCCAGGAGTTGGTGGCCGCACCGGTGGCGAGCACACTCGCGAACACCAACGTCAGCGTCGCCCCGCGGCGGATGCGGCGGAGCCCGGAGAGCCGGTCGCAGAAGCGGTCGGGGCCTGACATGCCGGTGAGTCTAGGACAACGAAGGGCGCCGTACGGTCGGTTGAACCGTACGACGCCCCGATTGCACAGGCGGGTCTTGTCACACCTTGAGGTACTTGCGCAACGCGAAGAACGCGGCGAGCGCGGGCATCAGCAGGCCGATGGCGAGCACCAGCGGCAGCTTGGCCAGGACCGCGTCCCAGCCGATGAAGGTGATCAGGTTCAGCTTCTCGGAGAGCGCGAGACCGTGGTCGATCATGAAGTACCGGCCCACAAGCAGCATCCCGCAGGCGACACCGCCACCGATGAGCCCGGCGACGGCGGCCTCCATGATGAACGGCATCTGGATATAGAAGCTGGACGCGCCGACGAGCCGCATGATGCCGGTTTCACGTCTCCTGCTGAACGCCGAAACGCGCACCGTGTTGACGATCAGCATCAGCGCGACGACGAGCATCAGCGCCATCACCGCCAGCGCCGCCCAGTTCATGCCGTTCAGGAGCCCGAAGAGATTGTCCAGCGTCCCCTTCTGGTCCTGTACAGACTGCACACCGTCACGCCCGGAGAAGGCGGTCGCGACCACCTGGTACTTCTCCGGGTCCTTCAGCTTGATGCGGTACGACTCCTGCATCTGGTCCGGCGTGAGGGAGCTGGACAGCGGGGAGTCGCCGAACTGCTCCTTGTAGTGCTTGTACGCCTCGTCGGCCGATTCGTACTCGACCTTCTGCACGGCGGGCATCTTCTCCAGGTCGATCTTGACCTGATCCTTCTGCTCGTTCGTGACCGCGCCCTTGGCGCACTTGGGATCCTGCGCGGCGTCGCCCTTGTTGCAGAGGAAGATCGAGATGTTGACCTTGTCGTACCAGTAGCCCTTCATCGCGCTCACCTGGTCACGCATGAGCAGCGAGCCGCCGAACAGGGCGAGCGAGAGGGCCACGGAGACGATGACCGCGAAGGTCATCGTGAGATTGCGGCGGAGACCGACGCCGATCTCCGACAGGACGAACTGGGCGCGCATGGCGTCCTTTCAGTGAATCAGTACGGGTCGTCAGTGCTGGTAGCCGTAAACACCGCGCGCCTGGTCGCGCACGAGACGGCCCTTCTCCAGCTCGATGACCCGCTTGCGCATCTGGTCCACGATCTGCTGGTCGTGAGTGGCCATGATGACGGTCGTGCCGGTGCGGTTGATCCGGTCGAGCAGCTTCATGATGCCGACCGATGTCTGCGGGTCGAGGTTGCCGGTCGGCTCGTCGGCGATGAGGAGCTTGGGGCGGTTGACGAAGGCTCGCGCGATCGCCACCCGCTGCTGCTCACCACCGGAGAGCTCACCGGGCATCCGGTCCTCCTTGCCGCCGAGACCGACGAGGTCGAGGACCTGGGGCACGGACTTGCGGATCTCGCCGCGGGACTTGCCGATGACTTCCTGAGCGAAGGCGACGTTCTCGCCGACGGTCTTGTTCGGAAGGAGGCGGAAGTCCTGGAAGACGGTGCCCAACTGGCGCCGCATGTGCGGCACCTTGAAGTTGGAGAGGCGCGCGAGGTCCTTGCCGAGGACGTGCACCTGGCCGTGGCTGGTGCGCTCTTCGCGGAGGACCAGTCGCAGGAAGGTGGACTTCCCGGAGCCGGAAGAGCCCACGAGGAAGACGAACTCGCCCTTCTCGATCTCCAGAGAGACGTCCCGGAGGGCGGGCCGGGTCTGCTTGGGGTAGGCCTTGGAGACGTTGTCGAATCGGATCACGGGTGCACCACGGGTCGCCGGGGGTAGGTGTGCGTGACCATACGCGAAGCCGGTACGCGAGCGCAGTCAGCGTCCTGAGTTGCGCGAATTGTCGCGGATATACCACAGAACGTAACGGTCGGAAACCGACGAGGACGGGCGGGCCGCGCCGAAATCCGTGGAAGCTGGCACAGTGGTAGGGGGAACGGTTGAGTTCCCCTTAGCGTTGGGCAGGCTGTGACTGTGCGGGAGGAGGAGCGCATGACCTACGACAGGTTGGTGTGCGCGAACTGCGCGGCGCCCGTGAGTGAAGGCCGCTGCCCCGTGTGCCGGGCCAATCGCGAGCGTATGCAGCAGGAAGGGCCGTTCGGCGGCCTCAGCCCTGCGGCCCTGATAGGGGTTCTCATCGTGCTGATCGCGGCTGTGGCACTGCTGGCGCACCAGACCGCTTAGCAGCGCTCCGGCGTCGATGCGTGTGGCGCGTTCGCCAGGACAACAGTTCGCCAGGACAACAGACAGTAGGGCCCGGAGCCGAGGCTCCGGGCCCTACTGTCATGCGTTTCCTACGATCCGTACGTTCTGTACGGCTACTGCCTCTACTTCTGCTACTGCTACTGCTACTGCGCCCTGGATCAGGCAGCAGCGCCGCGGTTGCCGACGAAGCGCGGCAGCACGCGGAAGCCGATGCCACCGGCGATCATCGTCGCGGCACCGATCAGCAGGAACGTGGTCTCGGCGGCGCCCGTCTCGGCGAGCTCGCCCTTGTCGGCCTTGTCGCCCTGCTCGACCGGGGTGGAGCCCGTGTCGGTCAGGCTGTCCTTGCCCTTGCCCTGCTCGACGGGGTTGGCGCCGCCGTCAGGGTCGTTGTCGTTACCGCCGGTGCCGTTGCCGTTGCCGGGGTCGCTCGGGCCCTCGGTGGGCTCGCTCGGGTCCGACGGGTCCTGGGTGGGCTCGGTCGGCTCCTCCGTGGGCTCCGTGGGCTCCTCGGTGGGCTCGGTCGGCTCCTCGGTGGGCTCGGTGGGCTCCTCCGTGGGCTCCGTCGGGTCCTCGGTGGGCTCCGTCGGAATCTCAGTGGGCTCTTCGGTCTCGTCGTCGCCGAGGCCTACGTCGACACCGATGCCGTTCTCGTCGGCGCTGGCGTTGACGCCCGTACCGCCGCCGAGGTCGACGCCGACATCAAGGGCCGAGGCGGCACCGGCGGCGGTCAGCGAAGCCCCGGCGGCGATCACCGCACCGGCCGCTATACGTGCCACGCGGATCCGCGTCTTCTTGGTCATCTGGCTGCTACCCCCAGTAGCTGAATCGTCAGTGAGGCAGCGTCCGGGACTGCGTTCGTCAGGGGCGCTGGATCGACCCCCACAGATCACACGCGCCCCAGAGATACGCATGCCACTCGCTAGCCTTTCCAGTTTCCCCAGCAACGTCAAGGTCGTTGCGGGCGCGATGTCTGAAATAGCAGCAGTTGACCGGCCTAGGGAGATGTGACTGTGACGTAAAAGGCAACTGCCGCCTCATGGGCGGCAGTTGCCTTGTCGATAAAGCGGCGCTTACTTCTCCTGCTGCTTGCGCCAGCGAATTCCGGCTTCGAGGAAACCGTCGATCTCGCCGTTGAAAACTGCCTCGGGGTTACCCACTTCGCAATCCGTGCGCAGGTCCTTGACCATCTGGTACGGGTGCAGGACGTACGAACGCATCTGGTTGCCCCAGGAGTTTCCGCCGTCTCCCTTGAGGGCGTTCATCTTCGCCTGCTCCTCCTGACGGCGGCGCTCGAGGAGCTTGGCCTGGAGGACGTTCATCGCGCTCGCCTTGTTCTGGATCTGCGAGCGCTCGTTCTGACAGGAGACGACGATGCCCGTGGGCAGGTGCGTCAGACGGACCGCGGAGTCGGTCGTGTTCACGCCCTGGCCGCCGGGGCCCGACGAGCGGTAGACGTCGATGCGGAGCTCGGACTCGTCGATCTCGATGTGGTCGGTCTGCTCGACGACCGGGAGGATCTCGACGCCGGCGAAGGAAGTCTGGCGGCGGCCCTGGTTGTCGAAGGGCGAGATGCGGACGAGGCGGTGGGTGCCCTGCTCGACCGAGAGCGTTCCGTAGGCGTACGGGACCTGGACGGCGAAGGTGGTCGACTTGATGCCGGCCTCTTCCGCGTACGACGTCTCGTAGAGCTCTGTCTTGTAGCCGTGGCGCTCGGCCCAGCGCAGGTACATGCGCTGCAGCTTCTCGGCGAAGTCGGAGGCGTCCACGCCGCCGGCCTCCGCGCGGATGGTGACGAGGGCCTCGCGGGCGTCGTACTCGCCGGAGAGGAGGGTGCGGACCTCCATCTCGTCCAGCGCCTTCTTGACGGCAGTGAGCTCCGTCTCGGCCTCGGCTCGGGTGTCCGGGTCGTCCTCCTCCTCGGCCATCTCGAAGAGCACTCCGAGATCGTCGATCCGGTTACGGAGACCCTCGGCCTTGCGGACCTCCGCCTGGAGGTGGCTCAGCTTGCTGGTGATCTTCTGTGCCGCGTCCGGGTCGTCCCACAGGGACGGTGCGGCCGCCTGCTCCTCGAGCACAGCGATGTCTGCCCTCAGCTTGTCGAGGTCCAGGACGGCCTCGATCGACTCCATGGTCGAGGAGAGGGACTTGAGCTCTTCGGATACATCGACGACTGCCACGGGTCCAGCCTAACGGCTGGGGGCAAGCGGTCTTCCCTCCCGGCTACGGGCCCCCGGTTACCGCCGCTGTCCGCGGCGCCGGCCTGCCTCGCCCCTGCGGGGCGGCTGGGTGTCCCTGCGGGGTGGCTTGAGCGTCCCTGCGGGGTCGGCTGGGGTGCGCCTGTACCGCCGCTTCGCGGCGGATGTCTCCCGCCCACCCGCCCGATTGCCCCGCATCGGGCTGGTTCGCGTAGGGGCACGCCTCGCCTGATTGGCCGGCTGGATCTGAATGCGCCTGCCCGTCCGGTTCAGGCCGGACCTGTACCGCCGCTTCGCGCCGGGTTTTTCCACCCGTTGCTCCGGGGTGATCGGGTGGGTGGGTGGGAGAGATCCGGCGCGAAGCGCTGGGACAGGCAGGCGCCGCGCCGGGACAGGCAGGCGCCGGGCGAGGGGCTGAGCCCGGGGCGCGAGCCCGGGGCGGGAGACCCGTGGGGTGCTGGCCCGTGGGGTGCCGGCCCGTGGGGAGGGCTACGGAGTCGGAGGGGCCGAGTTCTTCGTGTCCGGGGGAGTCGCGTCTGCGTCGTCACCGTTCGTGGCCGCCCACGTGCCGATGCCTGCCGCGGCCACCAGGACCGCTCCCGCCACGCCGAGCGTGATCCTGCGGCGGCGGGCCGAGGCTCGGTGGCGGGCCGAGCCGGGGCGGGCTGCGCCGGAGGCTCGGGGGGCGCGGGCCGTGCCCCTGGCGCCCCCGGCGAGCTCGTCGGGGCCCGGGACGCGCATCGAGGTGTGGGTGTCCCGGTTCGAGTCGGGGGCCGAGCCCGAGACGAGGGGGACCGCGCCGCGGCGAGGGGCGCCCGGAGTGGGCTCCGGCGCGGAATCCTCCTCCGGGGCCGACTCCTCGAGCGGCTCCGTCTCCGGCTCGTCCACGTCAAGGGGCGGCATCCCCGCCACCAGCGGCTGCAGCTCCCGCAGGCGTGCGGCGAGCTCGGAGGCGCGCAGGCGGGACGCCGGGGCCTTCGCGAGGCACTGGACCATCAGCTGCCACAGCTCGTCCGGGATGCCGGGGAGCGGGACCACCGTCTCCGTGACGTGGCGGCGAAGGACCGCTCCGGGGTGGCCGCCACCGAACGGGGTGAAGCCCGCCAGGAGTTCGTACAGGACGGTCGCGAGGGCGTAGATGTCGACCGCGGCGCGCGGCGGCAGGCCCTCGATGATCTCTGGGGCGAGGTAGTCCGGCGTACCGATGATCTTCGTCGCGCGGGTGCGGCGCGGGGAGTCGATCAGCTTGGCGACGCCGAAGTCCGTGAGGAGGGCGGGGTGCGAGCCGCCGGGCCCGAGCGGGCCCTGCATGTCCAGGAGGACGTTCTCCGGCTTCACGTCTCGGTGCACGATCCCCGCCGCGTGCGCCGCCGAAAGGCCGTCCGCCACGTCCGCCACGATCGCGACGGCCGACTCCGGAGCGAGGCGCCGTTCGCGGTCCAGGCGGGTGCGGAGGTCCGTCCCTCGGACGAGGTCCATGACGAGGGCGAGGTCGTTGCCATCGACCACCAGGTCGTGGACGCCCACCACGCGCGCGTGGTCGAGGCTGAGCAGAGCCGTGCGCTCCTGGACGAAGCGGCCGACGAGCTCCTGGTCCGACGCCAGGTCCTCGCGCAGCAGCTTGATGGCGACGGGCCCCTCGGGTCCCTCGCCGAGCCACACCGTGCCGGCGCTGCCCCTACCAAGGATCTGGTGGGCGGTGTACCGACTACCGATCTTGCGTGCCAAGACTGCTCCTACGGATGCGTGTTGGCGACAAAGCTACGCGGCCTCGACGCCAACCTTCACTCCAGGACCAGAAATCACCCCACAGGTGTCGACAAATCCCCAGAGTCGGCAAGGGATTGTCCGTTCTCCAGCAATCGCAGATAGGAGATGAAGCAGATGGGCGATGAAGGTGACGGTTCGCGGTGCCCTGTGCGCGGGCCAGGGCGACATGCGCTCGCCGCACCCGCCGCACCCGCCGCAGCGGCGCCGTTCTCGAGCTCGCCGGTTCGCGTGACAACGCGAGCCGGTCACTGTTCCAGAGCACCGCGAACGGACTGGACGACGTCATCCCCCACGTTCCCGAGCTTCTTGACGCCATGGAGGGCAGCGCTGCCGACCTGCGCCGGAGCAGTCGATGCGGGGCCGGGCCTGCAAGGGGTCCCGGTGTCCATGGACGCGGAGGCGCCGGCGATGACCGAGTCGAGACGGTCTCGGGTGTGCGTGAGATCGACGATGTGCTGGTCGATGTGACCGCGCTCCACAGCCAGGCGGTCGAGGAGTTCGGGTGTGGCCTTGCCGTCGATGACGCATGGCGTGAGCTCGGCGATGGTCTTGCTCGACAGGCCGGCGGTGAACAGCTCCCGGACCAGGAGGATCCGGGCGACCGCGGTTTCCGGGTAGTGGCGCTGGCCGCTGTCGCTGCGCTCGGCCGTGAGCAGGTTCTGCTCCTCGTAGTACCGCAGGGCCCGGGTGCTGACGCCTGTACGGCGGGCGAGTTCCCCAATGCGCATTCCGAGCTCCATGTGATCTACGCCATAACGACTTGCCTTTGACGTCGACGTCAAGTTTTAGCGTACGCACGTGACCACTCACCAGACGACCGGCCTCACCGGCCCCGCTCCCACCTCGACCGTCATGGTCAAACCGATCGTGCTGCCCGCCCCCCAGCGCGGCCAGGACCTGCACGTACGCGTTTCCGCACCGCTCACCGGCACACGCCTGCCGATCGTGCTCTTCGCACACGGATTCGGCTCCGACCTGGACGGCTATGCACCGCTGGTCGACCACTGGGCCTCTCACGGCTTCGTGGTGATCCAAGCCACGCATCTCGACTCCAAGCGGGTCGCCATCGCCGCGGACGACTCCCGCAGGCCCCACCTGTGGCGCTACCGCGTGCAGGACATGAAGCGCGTCCTGGATGAGCTCAAGCCGCTGGAGGCATCCGTGCCCGGCCTCTCCGGCCGGGTCGACCACAGCCGCATCGTCGCGGCGGGCCACTCCTTCGGAGGCCAGACCGCGGGCATCCTGGTGGGTCTGCGCGTCACCGACCCCCAGACCAGCACCGCCGACGACCTGTCCGACTCCCGGGTCATGGCCAGCATCCAACTGGCCACGGCCGGCAAGGGCGGCGACGAACTGACCCCCTTCGCCCACGAGAACCTTCCCTGGCTCCGCGACCAGGACTTCTCCCACATCACAGCCCCCGGCCTCGTGGTCGCCGGCGACAAGGACGACCTCCCGCTGACCACCCGAGGACCCGCCTGGACAAGCGACCCTTACACCCTCAGCCGTGGCGACAAGAGCCTGCTCACCGTCTACGGCGGCGAGCACTTCCTCGGCGGCATCTCCGGCTACCGGGCAGCAGAGACCACCGACGAGGACCCCAGCCGCGTCGCCCTCGTCCAGCAGGTCACCCTCGCCTACCTACGCCACATCACCGGCATCGACCACACCGACTGGCAGCTGGCCCGGACCGTCCTCGCCGACGCCCACGCGCTGGGGCGGCTGGACAGCAAGTGACCACGCGGGGCGGCCCCTAGTTCCCGCCCACTTTCCCCATCCAGCCCGAAACCGTGTCGTACCACTCGCCCAGCTGGTCCCAGTACCCCTTCGTCGTACCGATCCACTCCTGGAGCGGGCTCAGCTCCCAGACGAGCCAGCTCGCCACGAAGAGGATGACGATCGTGAAGAGGCATCCCTTGAGGCAGCCGAGACCCGGGATCTTCATCCGGTTCGCGCTGCGCTGCCGCGGCTCGCGCGGCGGCCGTCCGGCGGGCGGCTGCTGGGGCGGCTGCTGCTGCGGCGGCGCGTACTGCTGCTGGGGCTGCGGCGCGTACTGCTGCGGGCGTTGCTGCTGCTGGGCGTACTGCTGAGGACGCTGCGGCTGCTGCTGCGGGCGGGCCACCTGGCGCTGGGGGCGGCGGCGCAGCGGGTCGTCGTTGGGGTCCAGATACGACTGGACCTGCGTCTGTTCGTTGCGGTCGCGGGCCGCCCGCATCTGGTTCTGCCAGGGGTGCGGGTCATTGGGGTCCGCACCGGGCTGGTTCGACGGCACGGGCGGCATGACGGCCGTCGGGTCGGCAGCGGGGCCGGAGCCGGTGTTCTGCATGACGCTCGTCGGCGCGCTCGGGTCGTACGACCCCGCGTTGCTCGGCAGGACCTGGGTGGGGTCGGCGGCGCCGGCCGTCCCGGGGACCGCTGCGGGCGCCGGATCGGGCATCAGGAGGGCGCCGACGCCCTCCGCCGCGGCGATCTGCGCGCTGGACGCGTGCACGCCCACGCCGTCCGCTACGGCCCGCAGGCCGCGCGCGAGGTTCTCGGCGCTGGGGCGGTGGTCGGGGTTCTTGCTGAGGCAGCGCTCTATGACCGTCCACAGCGGGTCCGGGACCGTGGAGGGGCGGCGCGGTTCGGCGCTCAGGTGCTGGTGCAGGACTTCGAGGGCCGAGCCGCCGCCGAACGGCGGACTCCCGGTGACCAGCTCGTACAGAAGGATGCCCGTGCCGTAGATGTCGACCGCGCTGGTCTGCGGGCGGCCCTCGGCGGACTCGGGCGCCACGTACGCGGGCGTGCCGACGAATTCGTGGGTGCGGGTCAGGCCCGGGGAGTCGGCGAGGCGCGCGATGCCGAAGTCGGTGAGCATCGGGTGCATCGAGCCGTCGGCGTCCTGCTTGAGCAGGACGTTCGCGGGCTTCATGTCGCGGTGCACGACTCCGTCAGCGTGGCTCGCGGCCAGGGCGTCGGCGATCTGGGCGGTCAGGAGAGCCGCCGCGACCGGCGTGAACGGGCCGTTCTCGCGGAGGTAGCGGTGCAGGTCGGGGCCGTCGACCAGGTCCATGACGAGGGCGAGGAGCTCTCCCTCGACGACCAGGTCACGGGTCCGCACGATGTTCGGGTGCGTGAGCCTGAGCAGGACGGACCGCTCGCGGAGGAATCGCATCACGATGTCCGCGTCGTTGGCGAGCTCTTCCTTGAGGACCTTGATCGCGACGGTCTCGCCGGGCTGGCCCGGTACGGCCGCCTCGGCACCCGCGGTCTCGCGCTGGCGGGCTCGCCAGACGGTGCCCGTGGCGCCGCGCCCGAGCGGCTCCTCGAGCAGGTACTTGCTGCCTACCGGCCGCACGTCATGCTCCCTGCTGATCTGGCTGGACTGTCCGGACCCGGCTACCCGCCGGAGGGTGTTCCGACCCACTCTAGTGCCGCCGAACGGGGCACCGGCCGGTCACATTCCGCACCGGTGGCCGGGTGCCCCGGGCCGGTGCCCGGATCGTTGTTCGGTGGAAAGACGCCCGACCGGGGCCGTTGGTTGCCGAGTGGCGGCGAATTGACCTTCGTCACTCCTCATCGGCCGGTGATCGCAACGGTCCAAGCAGGCACTTTTCCGAGCAGAGCCGACCAATCAAGATCACTTACGGGTAGCCGCCGGGCGTGTTGTCAGTGGCAGGTGCGAGGATGCTTTCTTGTTACTGGCCGACGTGGCCGTGTGCGGTGGGGGGAATCACAGCGCGAGTCCCCGTGCCCGGCGGCAAGGGCAGAAGGGACCGCTGACGGCGATGCAGATCCGGCTGACCGTCCTCGGGCCGCGCAGCGGCCAGACCGCCGAGCCCCAAGACCGCCCTGCCGTGCCGCGCGGCGCCTGTGACGTGCTGGTCACCGCCCCCACCGGGACCGCGCTCGCCACCGTCGCCTCCGGCCTCGCCGCGGCCGTCGCGGGCGGCGACGGGCCGGTCGTCCTGTACGCGGAATCGGAGCGGCTCGACGCGCAGCGCTGCACCCTCGGGGAGCCGCCGCTCATCGACGGAGCGGTGCTCTCACTCGGCTCCCCCGCCGAGCCAGGTCCCGAACTCGCGGGAGCCGCCGCCCAGTTGCACGTGGTGGCGGGCCCCGACGCGGGCGGCGTGCATCTCCTGCACGGCGGCCAGATCCGCGTCGGCCGCTCCGCGGAGGCCGACGTTCCGCTGGACGACCCGGATGTCTCGCGGCTGCACTGCGCGGTGACGCTCACGCAGGACGGCCAGGTCACCGTCACGGACCTGGGCTCCACGAACGGCACGACGGTCGACGGGCGCGAGATCACCGACCGCCCCGTGCGGCTCTCCCCCGGCTCCCTGCTGCGGCTCGGCGAGTCCGCACTGCGGCTCACCGCCGGGGACGGGGCGGGCGGCGTGCTGCCGACGGCTCCGGACGGCGAGGGGCACGTGCGCGTGCGGGTCGCGGGCAGCGAAGAGCGGGTCGCCGCGGGCAGCGAAGAGCCCCGGAGCACTCCGCCGCCCGAGGGCCGGAGCACTCCCCCGGAGGCCGCTCACACGCCCTCCGAAGGCACCCATCACGCGTACGGCTCCGCGGGCTGGGGCGCCGCGGGGGATGACGTCCGCGGCGGAGCCCACGGACCACACGGGGCGCACGGCCAGACCTCCCTCACCGATGTGCCGCTCGTGCCCCAGCAGGGCGGCGCCCCCGATGCCGAGAGCACCCGTATGGGCACTCCCACGCGCGGGACGACCGTTCCGCGCGGCCTCCGCAAGCGGGGCGGGCTCTCCGCCTGGGCCCGGCGGCTGACGGGCAGCCGGGACGACGAGTATCTCCAGGGTGACCTCGAAGACGACGCGTACGGCACGGGCGGCGACGCCTCTCCCCCGCAACCGCCGGCCGCCACCCCGGAGGACCTCGCGGTGGCCGCCGCCGCACGGACCCCGGAATCCTGGCCCGACCCCGCGGCCCTGCTCCTCACCGCGCTCGGTCCGGGACCCCGGCTCTGGGAGCGGGGTCCCGGCCACCCCGAGGCGCTCGCGGTGCGGCTCGGCACGGTCGACCGGGCGAACCCCGACGAGCGAGGGCTGCTGCCCGCCGTCCCCGTGACGGTCAGCCTGCGGGAGGCCGGCGCGCTCGGCCTCGCGGGACCGCGCGAGCGGCTCACGGGCCTGGCCCGCGCGGTCGTCGCCCAGCTCGCCGCGCTGCACTCGCCGGACGCCCTGGAGATCGTGCTCCTCAGCACGGACCGCACCCGGCCCACACCGGAGCGCGCCGCCGAGTGGTCCTGGCTCGGCTGGCTCCCGCATCTGCGGCCCACGCACGGGCAGGACTGCCGCCTCCTCCTCGCCTACGACCGCGAGCAGGCTGCCGCGCGTACGGAGGAGTTGCTGCGGCGGCTCGCGGACCACGTGGCGGACCGGGCTTCCGCCGCTGCCTCCCCCTCTGTCTCCGCTTCCGCTTCGGCTTCGGCTTCCGCTGCCTCTTCTGACGGCTCCCTGACTGACGGCTCCCTGGATGACGCCGGCCCCCGCACCGTCGTCGTGGTGGACGGCGACCCCGGGTCCGCCGGGCTGCGTGAGGCCGTGGCACGGCTCGCGCGGGAAGGCGCCACCGCCGGAATCCATGTGGTCTGCCTCGCCGAGACGCCCGCCGCGTCCCCCGCGTCGCCGGTGTCCGCCACGTACGAAGCCGCCTGCTCGGTCTCGCCCGCCTTCCGCGCCTGCGGTGCCGTCGCGCTGCTCAGCGGTGACGTGGCGACCGCGCTGCGGCTGCTGCGGACCGCGGACGGGCAGCCCGCGGGGCACGGCACGATCGCCGCGGTGGACGCGGTGTCGCAGGCCTGGGCCGAGCGGTTCGCCAGGGCGCTCGCACCCTTCCGTACGGATGGGGCACCCGGCGATGGGCACGCGCGCGTGTCCGCCCCGCTGCCTCAAATGGCGCGGCTCCTCGACGAGTTGGGTCTCGCTCGGGCCACCCCCGCGTCCCTGATGGCTCGGTGGGCCGCTGCCGCCGACGATCAGGAGTCGTCGGGAGGGCGCGCCTGGACGGTGCTCGGGGCGGGGCCTCGCGGGCCCGTGGTCGTGGATCTCGCCGCCGAGGGTCCGCATGTCCTCGCCGAGGGCCCTTCGGGCAGCGGCCGTACGGAACTGCTGCGGTCCATCGCCGCCTCGCTGGCCGCCGCGGAGCGGCCGGACCGGCTTGGGATAGTTCTGATCGATGGGCGGGACACCACGGGGAGCGTGGGCAGCGGGACCAACGGAGCGAACATACGGCTCGTCGAGGGCCTCGCCGTCTGCACCGATCTGCCGCATGTCACCACGCACCTGGCCGCCAACGACCCTGTCCGGATGCGGGAGTTCGCACAGTCGTTGACAGCCGAGCTGAAGCGGCGTGCGGAGTTGCTGGGGCGGCTCGGGTTCGCCGAGTGGCATTCGAATGCGCCTCTGCCTCAGGTCGGCGGAAGTGGCATGAATGGCGTTGGCGGGGGTGTTGGCGTCGGCGGGGGCGGGGGCGGGGGCGGCGGTGATCTTGATCCGCCGCCGAGTTCCACGATGCGGTTGCGGCCCGCCGCCGCCCGTAAGGGGGCGGAGCTCGGGCCGCCGTTGCCCCGGCTCGTCGTACTGGTCGACGACTTCGACGCGCTGCTTTCCCCTGCGCTCGGGTCGCCGGGGCGACCTGCTGCCGGGTCTGTTGTGCGGGCCCTTGAGGCGGTGGCCCGTGATGGGGGGCGGCTCGGGGTGCACTTGGTTGCCACCACGGCGCGTAGTGAGCGGACTCCTGAGACGGAGTTGGGGCAGCGGGCGGCTCTGCGGATCGCCCTGGATGCGGCTTCTCTCGGGCCGGAGGAGCCTGCGCCTGGGCGGGGGGAGCTTCGTACTGCCGAAGGGCGCGTAAGTCCCTTTCAGGCGGGGCGGGTTACTGGGCGTATTCCGCGTACGTCTACTTTGCGGCCCACGGTGGTCCCCCTGGAGTGGGAGCGGATGGGTGATCCTCCGGCCCGCCGTCCGGTGCGTGAACTCGGCAATGGGCCGACGGACTTGGCATTGCTTGCCAGTGCGTTGGAGCGGGCCGCCCGCTCGGTAGCCGCCGATAAGGTTCCGTCACTGTTGTGATCCCCGGCCTCTCCCGTGCCGGGCGCCTCGTTTCGCAGGGGAGGCCCCGATCGCCTCGCGGGACGCCTGCCCACGGCGGGGGCGGCCCGGCTTCCCGCGGCGGGAGCCCTCACCGCTCATGACGCCACGTCACAACGCCATCACGATCACCTGGTTGTCATGGTTGGTGCTCTTGCCGCTTCTCCCCGGGCGGGCGTAAACAGACCGCACGGGACTCGCTCGTCAGTGAAGAGAACGGGGCAGTGATGCGCAGCACCCTTCGTACACGCAGGGCACCGCACCATCGGCGTACCACAGCCAAACTCGCTACAGCCGTCGTCGCGGGCGCGCTCGCGCTCACCATGACCGCGTGTGGCGGCAGCGACGACAAGGACGACGACGGGAACAAGGGCAGCGGCAAGGAGAGCGGGGCCGCGCTCCAACTACCCAAGCTGGACGGCCAGAAGGTGTCGGTCGCCGCCGTGTGGGGCGGCTCGGAGCGCAAGGTCTTCCTGAAGGTTCTCGACGAGTTCGAGAAGCGCACGGGCGCGGACGTCACCTTCGTACCGGCGCAGGACCCCATCATCAGCTTCCTGGAGTCGAAGGTCGCCGGCGGCCAGCCGCCGGACGTGGCGATGCTTCCGCAGGTCGGCGCGATCGAGCAGGCCGTGGCGAACAAGTGGGCCAAGCCGGTCGGTCCTGAGGCGCAGAAGCAGCTCGACAAGAACTACGCGAAGGGCTGGCAGGACCTCGGAGCCGTCGACGGCAAGCAGTACGGCGTGTACTTCAAGGCGGCCAACAAGTCGCTGGTCTGGTACAACGCCCAGGTCCTCGACAACGCGGGCGCCAAGGTGCCCAAGACCTGGGACGACTTCACCAAGGCGGCCCAGACCGTGTACGACTCCGGTGTGCCGCCGATATCGGTGGCGGGCGCCGACGGCTGGACCCTCACCGACTGGTTCGAGAACATCTACCTCTCGCAGGCGGGCCCGGAGAAGTACGACCAGCTCGCCAAGCACGAGATCAAGTGGACGGACCCGTCCGTCAAGGACGCGCTGACCACGCTGGGTGGCCTCTTCGGTAAGAAGGGCTTCGTCGCGGGCGGTGCGGACGGCGCGCTGCAGACCGAGTTCCCGATCTCCGTGAAGCAGACCTTCACCGGCGGCGACCAGCCCAAGGCGGGCATGGTCTTCGAGGGTGACATGGTCTCGCTACCCATCTCGGAGACGAAGGCCAAGATCGGCTCGGACGCCAAGGTGTTCCCGTTCCCGGCGGTCGGCAAGGAGTCCCCGGCGGTCGTCGGCGGTGACGCCGCGGTGGCGCTGAAGGACAGCAAGGGCGCCCAGGCGCTGCTCACCTTCCTCGCTTCGCCGGACGCGGCGAAGGTCTGGGCCGAGGCGGGCGGATTCGTGTCGCCGAACAAGAGCCTCGATCTGGCCGCGTACCCGAACGACGTGCAGCGCGGTATCGCCAAGGCGCTCATCGCGGCGGGCGACGACATCCGCTACGACATGTCCGACCAGGCCCCGCAGGCCTTCGGCGGCACGCCGGGCAAGGGCGAGTGGAAGGCGCTCCAGGACTTCCTGAAGAACCCGAAGGACGTCGCGGGCACCCAGAAGGCGCTGGAGACGGCCGCCGCCAAGGCCTACAAGGACTGACACGGTGGCGTCCGCGAACGCCGGGGGCTCGCCGAGTGCGGCGCTGCCCCCGGCTCCCAAACCGCGCAAGAGCGTGACCGGAACACGCAAAGGCATGGCGGTGCTCTTCCTGCTGCCCGCCCTTGTGCTGCTCGGCGCTCTCGTCCTGTACCCCATCGGGTACTCCGTCTTCCGCAGCTTCTTCGACAAGTCGGGCGACTTCACGGCGTTCGGCAACTACAAGACCCTGTTCACGGACGACACCATCCTCACCGCGGTCAAGAACAACGCGATCTGGGTGGTGGTCGCCCCGACCTTCGCGACCGGGCTCGGCCTGATCTTCGCCGTGCTCACCGAACGCATCCGCTGGGGTACGGCGTTCAAACTGGTCATCTTCATGCCGATGGCGATCTCGATGCTCGCGGCAGGCATCATTTTCCGGCTCGTGTACGACTCGGACCCCGACCGGGGTGTCGCCAACGCCGTCTTCGTGGGCGTGCACGACACGTTCGCCGAGTCGTCGTCGTTCCCACAGGCGCATCCCAGTACGCAGTCGCCGCTGAAGTCGGCGGCGGGTGGCGCGTTCATCACGCGCAAGCCGGTCTCCGCGGGCACTCCCATCGCCCTGCCGCTGACCGGCGTCGCCCCGGACAACATGCCGGACGACGCCAAGTCCGCCGCCGCCGCGAAGCCGGACCCGGACCGGGTGACCGGCACGGCCTGGCAGGACTTCACCCGCGGCAAGGGCCGCGGCGAGCTCAACGCCCCGGACAAGGCCGAGTTCGGCTACCCGGGAATCAAGGTCGAGGCCGTCAAGGACGGCAAGGTGGTGGCATCGGCGAAGGCGGCGGCCGACGGCACCTTCGCGCTCCCCAAGGAGGCCGACGGGGCCCAACTCCGCTTCCCCGCATCGAACTTCCGCGAGCCGTACAACGGCGTGGACTGGCTCGGCCCGTCCCTCATCACGCCCGCGGTCATCGGCTCGTACCTGTGGATCTGGGTGGGCTTCGCGATGGTCCTGATCGCGGCCGGACTCGCGAGCGTGCCGCGTGAACTCCTTGAGGCGGCCCGGGTGGACGGCGCCAACGAGTGGCAGGTGTTCCGGCGGATCACCGTACCGATCCTCGCGCCGGTCCTCGCGGTGGTGGCGGTCACGCTCATGATCAACGTACTGAAGATCTTCGACCTGATCTTCATCATCCCGCCGAACTCGTCGAAGGACGACGCGAACGTCCTGGCGCTCCAGCTCTACAACTCCGCGTTCCTCGACAAGGATTCAGGAGTGGCGAGCGCGATCGCCGTGCTCCTCTTCCTCCTCGTGATCCCGGTGATGCTCTTCAATGTGCGGCGACTTCGGCGGGAGGCTCGGCGATGACCACCCAAGTCGAAGTGGTGAAGGCGAAGCAGTCGGCCGGCGGGCGGATCGCCTCCGTCCTGGGCAGCAGCGCCGTACGCGTCTTCCTCGCCGTCGTCGGGCTCTTCTGGCTCGTGCCGACGATCGGTCTGCTGCTCGGCTCGCTGCGCACCTCCGCCGACATGGCCGAGAGCGGCTGGTGGAAGGTCTTCAGCGCGCCCTCGCAGATGACCCTTGACAACTACACGAACCTGCTCAAGGACGAGACGATCACCGACTCGATCCTGTCCAGCATCATGATCACCGTCCCGGCGACGCTGCTCGTCGTGATCATCGGGTCGCTCGCCGGATACGCCTTCGCGTGGATGGAGTTCCCGGGCCGCGACTGGTGGTTCCTCGGGGTCGTCGGGCTGCTCGTGGTGCCCGTGCAGGTGGCGCTGCTTCCGGTGTCGAAGATCTTCGGCGCGATCGGCATCTTCGAGACGACGGTCGGCGTGGTCGTCTTCCACGTCGCCTTCGGCCTGCCGTTCGCGATCTTCCTCCTGCGGAACTTCTTCGCGGAGATCCCGCGCGAACTCCTGGAGGCCGCGCGCCTCGACGGCGCCGGTGAGCTGCGGCTCTTCTTCCGGGTCGTGATGCCGCTCGGCGCGCCCGCGATCGCCTCGCTCGGCATCTTCCAGTTCCTCTGGGTCTGGAACGACATGCTGATCGCGCTGATCTTCGCCGACTCGCAGAACCCGCCGATCACGGTCGCACTCCAGCAGCAGGTGCGGTCCTTCGGCGACAACGTGCAGATCCTGGCACCCGGCGCGTTCATCTCGATGATCATCCCGCTTGCCGTGTTCTTCGCGTTCCAGCGGCAGTTCGTGTCCGGCGTGATGGCGGGCGCGGTCAAGTAGCGGCCCGGAGTCGAACATCCGCAAGGACGAGGGAGGCGGCCCGCGACAGGGCCGCCTCCCTCGCTTCCTTCCCCCATCTGCGTGTCCGGCGTAACCCGACTGGCCACCGGGGCGTTTTCGGGCAGTATGCCCGCGCCGACCCATGGATGTGCCTTGCCCCGGTTCAGTGTCATCGTGCCCGTGTACAAGGTGCAGGCCTATCTGCACGCATGTCTCGAATCGGTCCTCGAACAATCGTTCACGGACTTCGAGCTGATCGCGGTCGACGACTGCTCACCGGATGCCTGCGCCGCCCTCATCGACGAGTTCACGGCCCGCGACTCCCGCGTAAGAGCCATCCACCTCAAGGAGAACGTCGGCCTCGGCAGGGCCCGCAACGCGGGCATGGAGCACGCGAAGGGCGACTATCTCGTCTTCCTGGACAGCGACGACACCCTCGCCCCCGGTTCCCTGCACGCGATCTCCGACCGCATCAAGGAGACGGCCGAGCCGGACGTCCTGATCTATGACTACGCGCGTACGTTCTGGTCGGGCGAGGAGGTCCGCAACCAGTTCGCGAGCCTCCTCGACGAGGGGGGCGCCACCGGCGCCGCCCCCTTCCGGCTGACCGAAAGGCCCGGCCTGTTGAGGCTCCTGATGGTCGCCTGGAACAAGGCCTACCGCCGCGACTTCATCGAGCGCGAGGGCTTCGCCTTCCCGCCCGGCCTCTACGAGGACACGCCCTGGACGTACCCGATCCTGATGACGGCGGACTCGCTCGCCACCCTCGACCGGGTCTGCGTGCACTACCGGCAGCGGCGCAGGGGCAGCATCCTGAGCACCACGACGCGGCAGCACTTCGACATCTTCGATCAGTACGAGAGGGTCTTCGCGTTCCTCGACGAGCACCCGGAACTCTCGGCCACCTGGCGGCCCGTCCTGTTCCGGCGGATGGTCGACCACCTCTCGACGGTCTTCACCAAACGGGACCGCCTGCCGCGCGGCAGCCGCGCCGACTTCCTGCGCAAGGCCCGCACCCACTACCGCCGTTACCGCGTCCCCGGCGCCCGCCCGCGGGCCCGCACCCGGCTGCGGCACGGCCTGGTCCGCCTCGGCACGCACCGCACCTACCGGGCGCTGTGGGCGGCGCTACGGGTGAAGTCCAGGGCCAAGCGGTACGCGGCCACCGCGAGGCGCCGGGGGAAGGGCGCCATGCTCCAGCTGCACTACCGGATCCAGCTGCGCCTGCCGGTGCGGGCCGACCGTGCGGTCTTCTCCTCGTACTGGGGACGCGGCTACGGCTGCAACCCCGGCGCCCTGGAGGCCGCCCTCCGCGAGCACGCCCCGCATGTCCGCACCGCGTGGATCGCGGACCCCGCCCACCACCACTCGGTACCGACGGCGACCCGCAGAATCCGCCCGGGAACGGCAGCGTACTGGACGGCCCTCGCCCGCTCCAAGTACCTCGTGAACAACGTCAACTTCGACCGCAGGCTGGTCAAACGCCCCGGCCAGGTCATGATCCAGACCCAGCACGGCACGCCCCTGAAGCTGATGGGCCTCGACCTCCAGGACCGCCCGGCCGCCGCGCGGGACATGGACTTCGGCGCGCTCCTGCTCAACGCCGACAAATGGGATTACGTCCTGTCGGCGAACCGCCACTCGACACTCGTGTGGGAGCGCGTGTTCCCCGCCGCGTTCGCGACGCTCGAGTACGGCTATCCGCGCAACGACATCTACCAGCGGGCCACCTCCGCGGACGTGGCCCGCCTCCGCGAGACCCTCGGCATCCCCCCGGGCGCGGTCGCCATCCTCTACGCGCCCACCCACCGCGACTACCGCCGCTCCCAGCTCCACACCCTCGACCTGGAGCGGATGCTGCGGAACCTCGGCCCCCGCTTCGTCGTACTGACGCGCGCCCATCACTCGTACGGGGCGCCCATGACGTCCTCGTCGGGGCGGCTCATCGACGTGTCGGACCACCCGAGCGTCGAGTCCCTCTGTCTGGCGTCGGACGCCCTCGTCACGGACTACTCGTCGTTGATGTTCGACTACGCCAACCTCGACCGCCCCGTCGTCCTGCACGCCGACGACTGGGAGGCGTACCAGGCGGCTCGCGGCACCTACTTCGACGTACGCGAGTTCCCGCCCGGCGCGATCGCGCGCAGCGAGGACGAGCTCACCGACATCTTCGCCACGGGCCACTGGCGCGGATCGCGCTCGGCGCAACTGCGGACGGCGTTCCGAAACCGCTTCTGCGTGTACGACGACGGTCGGGCCGCTGAACGAGTTGTGAGGCATGTGGTGCTCGGGGAACCCGGGGGTCTACCGTCTGTTGCGCCACTGGCGGAGCGGCACCCCGCGCCGGCCGCGGGGGCGGCCGATGAGCCGCTGCCACGGTCCGACGTCACCGAGCCCACTCCGCGCCACTGACCGCACACCACGCATCTCACCGCACCGTGCGTCCGACGGCATCGCGCGTCCGACGCACTGTCCGCCTTCCCCCATTCCCCGGGATCAGATATGCAGAACGCTTCAGCCACCACCTCCCAGCTGCCGCGGCCACAGCGGCTCTCCGATGTGAAGGGGTGGTTCCATCCGGTCGACCAGGTGCTCTTCGACTGGATCCTGAGCCGGCAGTTCGACCGGGCGGAACGGGGTGACCTGCTGGAACTCGGCGCCTACCTCGGCAAGAGCGCGATCTTCATGGGTTCCTATCTGCGCGCGGAGGAGACCTTCACGGTCTGCGACCTCTTCGACTCGCCCGCCCCGGACAAGGCCAACTCCGCGGAGATGGGCCGCTCGTACGCCACGCTCACGCGCCGCGCCTTCGAGGCCAACTACGGCTCCTTCCACGATGATCTGCCGCAGATCGTCCAGGAGCCCTCCTCCGGGATCACTGCCCATGTGGAGCCGGACAGCTGCCGCTTCGTGCACATCGACGCCTCGCATCTGTACGAGCACGTCCACGCGGACATCGACGCCGCCAAGGATGTGCTCGGGCAGGACGGCATCGTCGTACTCGACGACTTCCGGGCCGAGCACTGTCCGGGCGTGGCCGCGGCGACGTGGGGCGCGGTGGCGAGCACGGGGCTCAAGCCGCTGTGCATCACGGCCACGAAGTTCTATGGGACGTGGGGCGATTACGACGCGATCCACACCGACCTCGCCGCGTTCCTGAAGGGCCGCGACGACATGTGGCACGGAGCGGAGGAGGTCGCCGCCTTCCCGATGATCCGCATCAGCGGCAAGAAGGCGAAGTCGCCCGAGCAGCCGGTGTCACGGCACGCGGACGAGGCGGCCCCGGAGCGGACCACCCAGGCACCCGAGGGCCGGGCCAGGGGCCTGCTGTCGTCACTGCTGGCACGCTCGGGACGCTCCTGACGTCTGACCGCGCGCCCCAGGGACCCCCTCAACGCTCGAGCAACTCGAACAACCCCTCCCACCGCTCAAGCACTCTCTCCTCGGAGAACCGCTGGACATTGACCCTGGCCCGCTCCCCCATCGCGTCCCGGAGTCGCGGGTTGCCGGTGAGGCGTAGGAGACGGTCGGCGAGAGCATCGATGTCACCGGCGGGGGCGAGGAGGCCGTCCTCGCCGTGGCGCACGATCTCGCGTACGCCGGGCGCGCAGTCGAACGCCGCGCACGGCACCGCGCTGGCCATGGCCTCCATCAGGGCGAGGGGAAAGCCCTCGCCGCGCGACGACTGCACGAAGACGGAGCTCTGGGCCAGCGCCCCCGGGGCATCACTCGTGCGGCCCATCCACTCCACCGAACCGTCGAGGCCAAGCCGCGTGCACTGCCGCTTGAGGCCAGCCTCGTCCGCCCCGGCGCCGTAGATCCGCAGCGTCCAGTCGGGCCGCAGCGGAGCCACCAGGGCCCAGGTGTCGACGAGCATGTCGACGCCCTTCTGGTCGGCGAGCCTGCCGATGCTGCACACCACCTTCCCCTGGCGCCGCGAGGGCACTTCGGGGAGGTGTGCCAGCGCGTTCGGCATCGCGCCGACGTTGTGGATGCCGTCGGCGATCCAGTCGTCGGCGTCCTCCTGGGTGAGCGCGAGCCAGCGGTCCACGGAGGGGTAATTGCGCTTGACCGCGCGGTAGCGGTGGCAGGCGCGGGTGTAGGCGTACGACTCGTGGCTCATGCCGATGATGCGCAGGCCCGCCGTGTCCGCCTCCCTGATCCACTCCATCGGCCAGACCTGCGTCACGATGGCGACCGCGCCGGGCCGTGCGGCGCGGAAGATCTCCGTGAGCCGTTCGACGGTGCGGCGCTTGGCGGCGATCCTGGCCGCCTCGCGGCGCCGTGTCACGACGTTGAGGCGACCGAGGCCGCGTACGGGGAACGGGGTCGCGGGATGCTCGCGGTAGAGGCTGGTCACGGGGTAGGCGAGGTCGTCGGGCAGGTCCAGTTTCAGCTCGGCCTCGTGGACGCCGATGACGTGCACCCGGTGGCCGCTGTCCTGGAAGAGCCGGGCCATCTGGTGAGCCCAGGCGGTGACGCCGCCGAGTTCGTCGACGGTGTTCGCGACGAGGAAGATGTCGCGGCTCTTGTGCGCGGTGACGGTCGTCATGCCCCGGCCCCCTTCTCCGTGTTCCCGGACGTGTTCCCGGACTTCTCCCTGTTCCCGAACCGCTCGCCGAAGAGCCTGTCGAGCACATCGCCCGCGGACCGCCCCTTGTCGTACGCCCCGAAGCGTTCCGCGAACGCCCGTCTGGCCGGTGCCCACGCCCCGTCGGCCTCCTTCAGCGTGGCGAGGACACGCAACAGCTCCTCCTCCGTCTCGACCACGGGCCCGCCCGCGTCGTCCCGCAGCGCGAAGTAGCTGCCGCGCTCGGCCGCGTACGCGTCGAGGTCGGGCGCGAAGTGCACCAACGGCCGGTCGAGGAGGGCGTAGTCGAACATGATCGACGAGTAGTCGGTCACCAGGATGTCGGCGAGGCAGAGCAATTCGCTCACGTCGTGGTGGGCGGATACGTCGATGACCGTGCCGGACGGACACGCCGGGAGGCTCGCGGCCTCCATGTAGTGGGCGCGCACCAGGAGTACGTGGGTGTCGCCGAAGCGCTCCGCGAACTTCCGCACATCAAGGGGGAGTTGTACCGCCTTGTTGTTCTTGGGCAGGCCGCGGAACGTGGGCGCGTAGAGCACCACCGTCTTGTGGTCCGGGATGCCGAGGTCGGCGGCGACGGATGGGCGCGGGAAGCGGCCCGACGCCTCGTCGTCGGCACGCGCGGCGACCAGGCGGTCGTTGCGCGGGTAGCCGCAGCGCACGAGGCGTTCGTCGGGGATTCCGTAGGCGCGGGCCAGCGTGTTCACGTCGTGCCCGGAGCGCACGAGGAAGTGGTCGAAGCGGTCGACGGCCCGTTGCAGCCGGGCGCGCTGGGGGGCGTTCTGCGTCTTCAGGCGCGCCTCGTCGAAGCCCATGCGCTTGTACGCGGAGCCGTGCCAGGTCTGGAGATACGTGGTGTGGCGTGGCTTGTCCAGGGCGTGCGGGAAGCCCTGGTTGTCGATCCAGAACTCGGCACGGCCGAGCGCCCACAGGTACCGCCAGGACCAACGGCGGGCCAGCCGGGCCGATGCGGGGAATCCGTCGGGCGATGTGGCGTACGACCAGGTGCAGCGGACGCGCAGCCCCCGGCGGAGGATCTCCTGGTGGATGGCGCGCGGACTGTCGCCGTAGCACCTGCCCATGTGACTCTCGAAGACCGCCGAGCCCTTGCTGACGGGCAGCCGCAGCAGGACCCGCCGGTAGACGCGCAGCTTGAAGGGCTGAGCGCTGAGCCTGTCCCACCGTTTGCGCAGGGCGCGGAGCCGCAGCTTCAGCTTGCGGGCGGGGCGGAAGTGCGTGGCGTAGTGCAGCGCGGTGCGCAGGACGCGGTCGGCGGGGTGGCGCGGTCCGAGGCGCAGCTCCAGCTGGTTCCCGCCGGTGACGGTGAGCCCCTGCCCCCGACCCTGCCCTCGGACCTGCCCTCGGACCTGACCTTGGGCTTGCCCCTCCCCGACCGTCTCCCGCTCGGCGACGAGCTCGGTGGTCACATCCCGGCCGCCGGCCGCGAGCCGGAGCCTCGGCTGCCAGACCCGGTCGCCGGTGCCGAGCTCGCGCAGGCCGCCGGTGAGGACGACCGTGGCCCGCCAGAGGACCGTGCCGCCGTCGTAGTGCGCCTCGTCGACGGGTGCGTGGAAGCCGCGCCGCCCCCCGTCACGTGCCCGGACCTCCAGCCAGGCGGTGAGCGGCGGCCGTTCCGGCACCAGAGCGCCGGGCAGCACGACCCGCCCTTCGAGGACCGCCCTGTCGCCCTCGACGTCGCATCTGGTGAGGCGATTGAGGAGCCGCACTTCGCTCAACTTCCGGTGCTGGTGGCCGAGTTCCGTGACGTCGAGTACTTCTCGTACGCGCGGATCGTCAAGACCGTCCGCGCGCCAGTAGACTTTCCCCTCGCGCTCGGTCAGCTCCGATACGACGATCCCCGGCCGCGCGAGGGCGTACGCGGCGGCGAGGACGCCGTCCGTGTCGCCTTCCGCGAGCAGCCGCACGCACACCCGCTCCACGGGACCGAGGGCGTCGAGGGCGCGCGCGTCCGTACGTCCGTCGAGGTGGGGGGCGAGTTCGGCGGTGGCCCGGCGGCGGAGCTCGGCGGTGAGCCGGGGGAACGTACGGACGCAGGGCAGCACATGGTCGCCGAGGAAGGCACGCTCGCGCCCGTCGCACAGGTCGAGGCGGCCCAGGCTCGCGAGGAGCGCGGCGACGCGGGCGTTGGCCTCGGCGGCGGCGGGGGCGTCGC
The DNA here is from genome assembly GCF_043200235.1 of Streptomyces sp. NPDC048441. Classification (NCBI taxonomy): domain Bacteria; kingdom Bacillati; phylum Actinomycetota; class Actinomycetes; order Kitasatosporales; family Streptomycetaceae; genus Streptomyces; species Streptomyces sp. NPDC048441. The sequence continues at coordinate 14,246 of NZ_JBICXM010000001.1, read as the reverse complement.
GGGCGGGGGCGGGCGCCGCGCGGTGGGTGGTGATCAGGTTCGGTACGAGGGTGACCGCCCGGACACCGAGGGCGGCTTCGGCCCCGAACAGGACGTCACTGTGGGCGAGGTCCTCCGCGTACCGCAGGGAGGCGGCGGCCAGGAGCTCCCGGCGGACGCAGAACCCGCTGATCAGGGAGTCCCTGACGACGAGCTCGGGAGCTTCGGCGAGGTCCTTGATCACCCTGGTCCTGCGGTGCAGTTGAGCCTGCCAGGCGGGCCCGCGTTCCTTCCTGCCGCTGCCCGTGAGCCGCGTCCAGCGCCCCGCCACCAGGTCGGCGCCGGTGGACCGGGCGGCATCGAAGAGGTTCCGGCAGGCGTGCCGTTCGAGGCGTTCGCCCTCGCCGAGCACGATGACGTACCGGCCGCGTGCCGCGTCGAGCCCCAGGTTCCGCAGGGCGCCCACGGGCAGCGGTTCTCCGGCGCGGACCAGGCGCACCTGGTGCGGATGGGCGGCGGCGAGTGCGGCAGCCGCATCGCCGACCGGTCCCTCCGGGCTCTCCCGCGCGCCTGGGCAGACGAGGACCACCTCGACATTGGCCATCGTCTGGTCGACGACGGACCGCACGGATCGCCGCATCGCCGCCACGCAGGTCGCGCCGGTGGAGCCGGTGGAGCCGCCGACGACGACGACACAGCTGACGTCATGAAGTTCCGGCGTGCTCATGCGCGGCCTCCATCAAGCATGGCCTCAAGCATTCCCCCGGGCGTTCCCTCGGGCGTTCCCGCAGGCATCGCCCCGAGCATCGCGTCGACGACCCCGGCGGCGGCGTTTCCGTCGTCCAGGTCGCAGAAGACCTCGCGGAACCTGTCGTACGCGTCCGCGTAGGCGGCGGTGGCGGCCTTCGGGTCGCGCAGTGCGGCGATGACCTCGTCGCCCGTGGCGAGCAGCGGTCCCGGCGCCTGCGCCTCGAAGTCGAAGTAGAAGCCGCGCAGGGTGTCGCGGTAGTGGTCGAGGTCGTAGGTGTGGAAGAGCATCGGGCGCCCGGTCTGCGCGAAGTCGAACATCAGGGAGGAGTAGTCCGTCACCAGGACATCGCTGATCAGGAGCAGTTCGCTGACGTCCGGATAGCGGGTGACATCGCGTACGAAGTCCGAGCCGGGGATGCTGCCGCCGACGAGGTAGTGCCTGCGGACGAGGAGCACGTGGTCGTCGCCGATGGCGCTTTCGGCGGCGTCGAGGTCGAGCTGGAGGTCGAGGACGTAACGGCCGCCCTTCTTGGGCTGGTTCTCGCGCCAGGTCGGCGCGTACAGGACGACGCGTTTGCCCTCGGGGATGCCGAGCCGCTCGCGCACGGAGGCGGCGACCTTGGCGCTGTCGGCGGCGTGCAGGAGGTCGTTGCGGGGGTAGCCGCGTTCCAGGACCTCGCCGGTGTGGCCGAAGGCGCCGCGCAGGAGGGGGGTCGAGAAGCGGTTCGGGGAGACGAGGACGCTCCACTGGGCGGCGCGGCCCGGCAGGGTCGCCATGTAGGCGCGGTCGCCGGACGAGTGGCTCGCCAGGTCGCGGCCGATGCGCTTCAGCGGCGTCCCGTGCCAGGTCTGCACGACGTACTGGCCCTCGGCGCGCTCGAACCAGTCGGGGAGCTGGGTGTTGGTCACGATGTAGCGGCTGCGGGCCAGGGCCTCGTACCACTCGGCGCTCCACAGGGTGACCGGCGCGGCGCTCCCCGGCAGCTCCGCCTGCTGGTCGCGGACCACCCACAAATGCTCCAACTCCTCGCCTCTGGCCACCAGTTCCTCGTGCACGGCACGCGGCGAGTCCGAGTACTGGCGTCCGTCGAAGCTGGAGTACAGGACGGTGTCCCACAGTGGCTCGGCGCGCATCGCCGGGTAGCTCTCGCGGAGGCGGCGCTGGCGTGGGGCGCCGCGGTCGGCGAGGGGAAGCGCGGAGCCCGAGCGCAGGTGCAGGCCGTCGTGGGCGTGGCGCCGCAGGCTGAGGTCACGGCCGGACGTGGTGTGCACGAGCGGGAGTTCACGGTCCTTGCCCGGTGCCACGCACACCGGCGTGTACTGCTCGGGGTCCGTCCCGCCGGGCTCGCGCAGGTAGAGGTTCCAGCGACCTTCGGCGAGCGGCAGGGTGCCCGCGGGGCCGTGCAGGGCCTCGGGCCGCAGCGCGGCGGCGAACCGACCGCCCTCGATCCGTACCGGCACCACGGTCTCGTCGCCGTGGCCCGCGTGTACGAGGACGAGTTCCTCGGCGTGGTCCTCCGCGCCCGGGTGGCTGCCCTCGATGAGCAGCTCGTCCTCCCAGGTCACGTGGTCGACGAGCGGCCGCACGGTCCGGTCGCTCAGCTCCAGGTTCCCCGAGGCGTTGGCCAGGACGAGCAGTTCGCGCCCCGGCAGCAGTCCGTACCGCCCCGGCGGCACGTCCGGGCAGGCGGCGAGCGGTGTGCGGTCGCCGCCCTCACGGACGATCGCGACGCCCCACGGATCGGCCTTGCGCGGCTCTCCGGTGCGCTCGTCCTCACCGGCGTGGAAGAGGGCGAGCGGCACATCGGCGCTGAAGTCGCGGCCGTTCACCACGGCGGGGACGTAGTGCGCCTCCTTGCTGTGCCAGTTCTCGACCCGCAGCGCGTCGACCGCCTGCGACTCCCCCGGCGCGAGACGGCCGTGCAGCCGGACCACACCTCCACACCCCTCGTGCGCGACGAGCCGCGCCGCCACCCGCTCCGTACGCAGCCGCAGGCGCCCCTTGCTGAAGATGACGGCCACCCGGAGGAACTCCTCCAGATACCGCACAGGCAGCCGCGGCGCACCGCCGCTCGTCCGCACCGGTCCGGTGCGCGGCAGGAGGCCGCTGACCACGCCCATCTCCACGTTCCAGGTGATGCCGCGCCGCTTGGTGACGATCCTGCGGGGGTCGACGACCGTCTCGAACCCCGACCGGTCGTAGCTGTGCAGACCCTGCTTGGAGCCGTACGTCGCCTCGCGCGCCCGCACCGTGCGCAGCTTCAGCAGAAGCACCCGCCGCCGCCCGGACCGCAGCCAGGCGACCCTGGCGCGCGCCCCGATCCGCCCGGCGGGCAGGTTGGGGATGTAGGCGTACCCCTTGAGCCGCAGCCTGCCCGCGTCGTCCCACGCGACGTCCGTGACCTGCGCGGTGAGCGGCAGGTCGGAACGTTTCAGGGTGGCGGCACCGCGCGGCAGGGCGCCGATCACGGGGTAGTCGGCCCGGCGCCTGCGAAGCCCGCGGACCCGGAAGGCTTCGGGGTTGGTCTTCTCGTACGCCATGAAGGCGAGCAGGTCGTCGAGGCGGCGCAGGCGGATGAGCTGCCACCGCACCCGCAGGGCGAGCGGCAGTGCGGCGATGACCGCGGGGTCGACGGTGTCGGCGAAGGCGTTCGCCTGCTCGATGAAGGCGTCGTGGTACTCGGCGTCGCCGCGCGGCAGGGCCTCCATGAACAGCCACAGGTCGCCGGAGAACACCGTCGTGTCATAGCGCCGCTTGGCCTCGGCCCAGACCGCCGCCCGCGGCGTCCCCGCCGCCTCTTCGGCCTTCCCGGCGAGGAACCTTCCGGCCGCGAGCACGGCGGCTGTGCGGTCGCGGACGGCGCGGGGCTTGGCGCGGCGTTTGGTGATGGATCCGTCGCGCTGGCGCCAGAGGTAGACGGGCTCCTTCAGTACGTCGACGGATTCGGCGAGGAAATGAGCGGGGATCATCACGGGGGTGTCCTCGAACAGCACGCCTTCCGGGAAGGCGAAGGCGTGCCGGTCCCAGAAGTCCCTGCGGAAGACCTTGTTGCAGGCGATGCGGTCGCCGAGCAGCTCCCAGTCGCGGGTGACGTGCGTGCCCCTGCGATTCGACCCCATCGCCTTGAGGAACATCGCCGACTGCTCGCTCCTGCCGTCGGTGCGCAACCGGTGGACGTTGCCGGTGGCGAAGTCGGAGCCGGACTCCTCAAGCGCCGCCAGCATCCGCTCGTACGCGTCCGCCGGGACGATGTCGTCACTGTCGACGAACGTCAGGTACGTGCCGCGCGCCTCGCGCACGCCCGCGTTGCGGGCCGCCCCGAGACCCGCGTTCTCCTGCTCGACCAGCCTGAATCTGCCGTCCTGGGCGGCGAACTCGCGGGCGATGCGTGGGCTCCCGTCGGTGGAACCGTCGTTGACCATGACGACTTCGAGGTCCGGCATGGTCTGCTCGGCCAGTGATCGTAGGCAAGGGCCGAGAAACTCCTCGACGTTGTAGACGGGGACGACGACGGCGAGTCGGGGTGTCATGCGGTGCGCACATTCCTTCCGGAGAACTGACGGGCACGGCTGCGCGTCCTGCGGGGGGCCTACCGGTTAACAACCGCCGCCCGTCCGGGTCACTTGCGCAGGGCCATTCGAGTGATCACGCGACGAGCCCCGTGCCGGTCAGCCGGGAGGGCTGTCGGCACGGGGCTCGTTCAAATAGCTCTGTGATCACGCGAGTTGGACTCGCACCTGCGTCAACTCACGGCTTTACGGCGATCCGGCCCTCGTCCATGCGCAGGAGCAGCAGCCGCTCGCCGGTCTTCTCCATGAACTCGTCGACCGCCTGGCGCGATCCCTGCCAGTAGCCGTAGTCGTCGATGAGCAGGACACCGCCGCTGACCAACCGGGAGTAGAGCTCGTCCAGTTCATGCTTGGTCGAGGCGTACCAGTCGGTGTCGAGCCGCAGGATGGAAATCTGTTCGGGCGCCTGCTTCGGGACGGTGTCCTCGACCTTGCCCCGGACGTAGTGCACGCGGTCCTTGGGATACGGCACGTTCTCGAAGCCCGACTTGACGTCATCGAGGGAGGCGACGGCCCAGATCGGGCGGTCCTTGCCCTGTAGCTTGAGCAGTTCCTCGGCGGACTTCCCGTCGAGGCGCAGGTCCTCGTCGGTGGGCGGGGTCATGCCCTCGTAAGTGTCGAAGAGGTACAGGTCGCGCTCGGTCTCGCCGGCGGCGAGCAACGCCTTGGCGCAGGCCTGCATGGAACCGCCGCGCCACACACCGCACTCGACGATGTCGCCGGGGATGTCGTGCCGGACGACGTGCCGGGTCGCCAGGATGAAGGCGTTGAGGCGTTCGGGAGAGGTCATCGTGTACGGCTTCACCGCACGGATGATGTCCTTCGCCTCGTCGTCGTAATCCGCCGGCAGATTCAGGGCCTTCGGCTTCGGCTTCGGCTTCGGCGCCGGGGCGGGCTTCGACGCCGTGGCCGTCGCCGCGCGCTGGGCCGGCACCGGGGTGCGCGTCAGCTGATATCCGGTCAGTTGCTTCAGTGCGCCATTCACAGCGCGTCGCCATGCCATGGGAGCGGACAGTACGCGCAACTCATCCTTGATGTCACATTTCGTCAACATAGGGTCATCTGGCGTCACTTGATGCCGAAACAGGCTTCTCGTCCCCCGTGCGCGGAGCCACCACCTTCGGCCTTCCGCACAGGTCACGGCCCTCGACGGGCTTCGGCAGCGGGACTCCGTCGACCCCGCCGACCTTGTTCGCCCACCATGTCGTCGAGGAGCGCACGAGGGCCATCGTCAGCCTCGGATACCGCTTGGGGCGCTGGAAGACCCCGACGGAGTCGCCCCAGTAGGCATGTTTGGCGTCGATGCTTCCGTAGGCGTGCCGGATGCCCTTCATCGGCGGGAAGTCCGTGTAGGCCTCGCGGAGTTCGAGCTTGGTGTACGCGGCCAGGGCACGGAACCCGTCGGGGTAGTAGCGCCAGCAGTCCTGCGCGTCGTGCACGTGGCCGCGCGAGGGCGCGGTCACGAAGGCGATGCCTTCGGGCTTCAGGACGCGGGCGATGTCCAGCATCGTCGCCCAGAAGAAGGGGATGTGCTCGAACGCCTGCCCGGAGATGACGAAGTCGGCGCTGCGGGACTTCACGGGGATGCGGTACGGCTTCCTCATCACCGCGTCCACATTGCGGCCGTCGAGCACGTCGACGCCCACGTACTCCGTGTCGCGGCCCTTCAGGAGCGCCTTGTGGGTGCGGGTCTGCCCGTCGGAGACGCGGGCGCCGAGATCGACGACGCGGTGGCGCTTCCCGGTGGGCATGTACTGCTCCACACAGAGTTCCATCTGTTCGTACGCGGACTGGTGCACGTGTCCTCCAACGGGGCTCTTCTGCGGCCGGGCTCTTCTGCGCTTTGTTCGCGTTCAACGCGTATCGACACAAAGGGTCACGCCGTCAACTCGCCTTCACCGGCGCGTCTTTACGGCCCCATCTGCGCGGCGTGCGCCGGGCGCACCACTTCCTCGCCGGTTCCTCGACGTACGTGAACATCGCCCAGGAGAGGCCGACCACGGTGACGGCGACACCGAGGAGCGTGAACACCGCGGAGTTGCCGGGCTCCGGGCGGCCCCAGGTGTCGATGATCAGCCGGTTGAGGGTCTGGTGCAGCAGATAGAAGGCGTACGACCAGAGCCCGAGCAGCACCATGGGGCGCGAGCAGAGCCAGCCACGGTGTCCCGCGAGCTCGCGCTGGACGTAGGCGGCGATGAAGAGCATGGCGAAGACGGCGGCCGTCGGCCGCAGGCTCCAGGTGAGCTGCTCGGCGATGTGCGGGCCGAGCCAGGGTGCGCGGTGGCAGTAGAGGACGGCGTACGCGACGAAGCAGGCGAGCAGCGCGGGCGGGCTGAGGCGCAGCCGGTGTCCACGGCGCAGGGCGAGCGCGCAGGCCATCCCGATGCCGAACTCGGGCAGCCGGGTCACCGGGTGCCTCATGATCCACTCGGTGGCGAAGGGCGAGACATGGGTGGCCGCCCACCAGTTGAGCGCCCACATCGCGGTGAGTCCGCCGACAGCGAGCAGGGCCAGGGTGCGGGTGCGCAGGCGCAGGGCGCCGCGGACGGCGTACGGGAAGAGGAGGTAGAAGAAGGCCTCGACGCTGAGCGTCCAGGCGACGCCGTTGCCGGGGAGCGTCGGGACGACGCCGGGGAACCACGCCTGCGCGAGGAACACCGATGCGACGAAGCTGAAGACGTCCGTCGGCACACCGCCCCACAGGTAGAAGACCCAGATACAGGGCACGGTCGCGACCAGGTGGGCGGGCCAGATGCGGCCGATCCGCCGCCAGTAGAAGAGGCGGGCGGGGGTGCCGGGGCGGTGCCCCCAGGTGAGCAGGAAGCCGGAGAGCACGAAGAAGAACCCGACGCCGTTCGCGCCGAGCGTCGAGTACGGGAAGAGCAGCGGCGCGTGGGCGACGCCGCCGTGCGCACTGAGACCGGTGAAGTGGTGCACGAAGACCGCGAAGGCGGCGAGGAAGCGCATCCCGGTGAGGGAGTCGACCCGGGACGCGGGGTCGGCGGTGGGGTGGTGTCCTGCGGGGGTGCGGGTCTGCTGCGGGAGGGTCGTCGTCATGCGGGGGACCCCTCTCCCGCGCGCAGGGTCGGCCCGCAGCCGTCTCTGCGCATCTCGGCGGCCATGGCGTCGAGGACGGGGCGCACACGCTCGCGGAGTGCGGCGATGCGGGCCGGGTCGCGTACCGCGTCGGCCCGGACGAAGTCGCCGCCGTTGCCCTCGCGGTAGAGGGGGACGTAGCCCGCGGCGGCCAGGCGTGGCGTGGTCAGGCCCGACTTCGCTGTCCAGGCGGCGTGCACGTGGAGCAGTTCGGGGCGCACCTCGTTCAGTACGTAGTGGCGCAGGGCGCTCTTGTCGGCCCTCGCGTACGCGTCGGCGACGCGGCGGTCGGTCAGGCCCGCGATGTCCACGACGCGCAGCCGCGAGGTGAGCAGGGTGCCGCCGATGTCGGGCAGGGCGACGGTGGCGTCGCGCAGGCCGAGGTAGGTGGCGTACGCGTTGAAGGTGTGGCCGTAGCGCTCGGCCACGAAGCACATGGACAGGGTCGGGCGGTGGACGAACCCGCGGTTCTGCGCGGCCTGGCCGGCGGCCGAGAGCAGCAGGGCGCAGCTGAGGGCAGAGCCGATGAGGGCCCGCGCGCGGGGGCGTTGTCCGCCCCAGGCGGTGACGGCGGCCAGGGCGAACGCCGTCGCGGCGAGCACCCACACCGGCGTCGCGAAGCGGTACAGCGGCATCCAGTCCCGGCCGAGCACGCCGTACGCGATGAGGGTCAGGGCCAGCGGGACGAGCAGCGCTGTCAGGGCTCTGCGGGGTGTTCCGGGGCGGGCCAGTGCGATCCCGGCGCAGGCCGCGCCGATCAGGGCGAGCGCCCAGCCGCCGTAGGTCAGAAGTTCGCCGGTGGCCGCCAGTTGGGAGAGTTCCGGGGGCTTCTGGGCCTTGGCCACCGCCGTGTTCGGGACCCAGATCCCGAAGGTCGCGCGGCGCCACAGCAGGAACGCCGCGTACGGCAGCGCGAACGTGCCGCAGCTCAGCGCCACCGCCCGCGCGGCCCGCGCGAGGGCGTCCCCGCGCAGGAACAGCAGCACGGTCACCGGGTAGGCCGCCGCGAGCACCGCACCGTCCGGCCGGGTCAGCGCGGCGAGCAGCGCGATGGCCCCGGCGGTCGCGGCGACGGCGGGCCGCAGCAGGGTGCCGCGCACGGCTCCCCGGACGAGCAGGGCGCCGGTCGCGGCGGCGGTCAGCGCGTACAGCGGGTTCTCCAGGCCCGAGATGGACCACGCCACGTACGACAGATTGGCGGCGAGCACGACACCTGCCACCGTCGTCACCGCCCAGGCCCGCCCCGGCAGCACGGCCCGCGCCGCCACGGCCACGCAGGCGAGTACGCCCGCCGTGCAGAGCAGCGCGATGGCCTTGGGGTAGAGCACCAGGTCGCTGACGCCGAGGAGCGCGCCCCGGTCGAAGAGGCCGAGCCTGCGGCCGACGAGAAGCAGGGCGAGCCAGGCAGGGTTGGAGTAGCCCTCGACGGGGTCGGCGCCCGGCTGCTGCACGGGGCCGAGGCCTTCGTCGACGCTGCGGGCGTAGGCGAAGGTGATGGCGGCGTCGTCGACGATCCACTGGCCGAGTGCGCTCCCGCGCCAGGCGATCAGGAGGGTCATGAGGGCCACTGCCGCGGGGTCGGCCCAGCGGTGGGGCGGTGGGACGGCGCCCGGCGGGCGGGCCGGAGAGGGGGCTTCGGCCGGTGGTTCGGATGCTTCCTTACGGCGCTGGAACCGCGCGAGGGAAATGATCATTAAGGGGCTAACTCCTGTGGCCCGCCCCGGTCACTCTCCCCTCGGCCAGCCGGGTGACCCGGACGCGGCCACGCCCCGCTCCGAGATGAACAACGGGCAAAGTGGCCCAATGCACCACATTGGGTTCACGCCATGACCCCGGCTCTGCCGCCCGCCGCCCGGCGGCTGCTCGCCACCGCGAGGACCGCCCGCTTCCGCGCGGAACGCGCCGCCGCCGGGCGGGCCGGGCGCGGGGCGCAGGCGCTCCTGGCTCCCGTGCATCTCTCGGTCCGGGACAGCCGTACGCTCAACCTCGCCGTCGCCGCCCTCCCCGGGGAGCGGACCGACGGGGCCCAGCTGGTTCTCTCGCGCGGCCATCGCCGCTTCCGGATCCCGCTCGCCTCCGAGCAGCACACCCATGGCGGGGCGCTGCTCACCGGGACGGCGACCTTGCGCGATGTACTCGACGGCGAGGGCGTCTGGCGGCTGACAGTCGTCACCGCCGACGCCCGCGGACGCGTCCGGCGGCGCGGCATCGGCATCGACGGCGACACCCAACTGCCGCCCACGCCCACCCTCCTGCACGCCCCCGACCCCCGCACCGGCACCCTCATCCGCGTCGTCCGGTGCCGCGGCGGGCGGGCCGTGCTTCAGGTGACCCGGTCAAGGCCGCGTGCCGAGCTCGTGCGCTTCGTGCCGGGGGCCGACGGGATCACCGTGCACGGACGGCTCGTCATGGCGGGCGCCCGTCGGGAGTGGCGGGCGAAGGCCGTGCGGCGGCGGGACGGGGTCACCGTGCCCTTCGGCGCGGCATGGGAGGGCGAGGAGTTCAGCTTCGCGCTGCCCATCGGGGAGATGGCAGGGGCGAGCCCCGGGCAGTGGGTGTGGGACTTCCACGTGGAGGCGGAGACCCGAGGCGCCTCGCTCCCCCTCGGCCGCTGGCTCACCGACGTACGCGATCCCGCCACCGCCCACCCCACGCCCTTCCGTCTCTTCGCCCTGCCGAGCGGCGCCCTGGTCCGCGCCCACGCCCACTTCACCAAGTCCGGCGCCTTCGCCCTGACGTGCTGGGACATCTCGAAGGAGACCTCATGAAGATCACGTACCTCCTGGGCTGGGGCGACGAGATGGGCGGCACCGAGCTGGCCACCTACACCCAGGCGCAGCATCTCGCGGACCGGCACGACGTCGAGGTCATCTCCGTCTTCCGCACCCGCCCCGAGCCCTTCTTCCCCGCGGCCCGCAGCTGCCCCGTGCGCTATCTGGTCGACCGCACCGCGTCGCCCGAGCGCCCGGTGCGCGGCTCGGCCCTCGACGAGGCCGCCTGCCGCACCCTGGCCGCGCTCCCCAGCGAACTGATCGAGCCCGCCTGGGAGTCCGCGTTCGACCGCCTCTCCGACATCGAGATGGCCGCCGCCCTCACCACCCTGGACACCGACGTCCTGGTCACCACCACGCCCGCCCTGATGGCCGCCGCCGTCGGCCTTGTGCCCGCCCGCGTCGTCACCGTGCACCAGGAGCACCGCCCGACCCAGCACCGCGGCCCCTCCGGCGAACCCCTCCTTCTGCACGCCCCGCGCCTCGACGCCCTGGTCACGCTCACCGACCGCACCCGCGACTGGATCGCGGAGTCCCTCGGCGCCACCGCCCCCGAGCTCGCGGTCATCCCGAACGCCGTGCCCGACGGCTTCCGGCCGCGCGCCGACGGGGAGAGCAAAGTCATCGTCATGGCCGCGCGGCTGACCGGCGAGAAGCGCGTCGACCACGCCGTCCAGGCCTTCGCCGAAGTCGCCGACGCCTACCCGGACTGGTCCCTGCGGATCTTCGGGGACGGCCACCGCGAGCAGCAGCTGCGCCGCCTCGTCGACGCCTTCGGCCTCCAGGACCGCGTCGAACTCCTCGGCCCCTGCCAGGACATGGCCGCCGAGTGGGCAAAGGCGGGGCTCACCCTGATGACCGCGGGGCACAACGAGGCGTTCCCGCTCGTGCTGCTCGAAGCGCTCGCCGCCGGGGTACCCGTCGTGGCGTACGACGTCCTGACCGGGCCCGCCGAGATCGTCAGACACCGCGTCGACGGACTGCTCGCACCGCCCGGCGAGATCCATGAACTGGCCGCCGCCATGCGCGAGTTGATGGGCGACCCGGAGACCCGCCGCGGCTACGCCCACGCCGCCCGCGAAGGCGTCTACGCCCGGTTCTCCTCCGCTGACGTCACGGCCCGCTGGCAGGAGCTGTACTCCCGGCTCGTGGCCAGGCGGGACGCCCCGGAGCGGCTCGGCGACCGCGCGGACCGGGTGGCGCTCGGCATCGCGTCCGGCGGGAGCGGCTTCCGTCCGACCACGCCGTACACCCTGGACTCGGCTCCCGGCGTCGAAGAGCGCGCCCGCGAGGACGAGATCATCGCCGCCGACACCAGCGACCTCCTCGTCCGCTCGGTGGGCCGCATCGCCGAGCGCCGCGACGACGTCCTGACGCCCGACATGACCGACTGGAACCTCGAACTGACCGCCACCGCCCTGGAGTCGGCGGACATCCCCTACATCCTCGTCCGCACCTCGGGCACCTGCCACACCCTCGCTGTCGCCGACGACGAACGCGACGGCGCCCTCAAGGCCCTCGCCGAGTCCCTGCACGGGCAGCCCGTCTACGCCGAGCTCGTCCACCCGCGTGACGCCGCCCCCGGAGTCGTACTCGCCGAACGGCTCGACGGCATCGGCGAGGTCGCGGGCGTCAAGGTCTTCAAGCCGGTGACCACGACGACGCTCTCCCTGCGGCACGGCGTCGGGCAGGCCTGCATCGTGGAGTTCTGGCCGCGCACGGGGGCCGACGGGTCCGACGCCCGACGCGCCCCCTTCGGCACCACCCTCGCCGGATCCGAGCTCCCCTCCCTCTCCCCCACCGCGACCCTCAGCATCGCCGACCGCACCTACCCCACCCTCGACGTCTTCGCCCAACTCCTCATCGGAGACGTCGACTTCCCCATCGACGCGGTCTACACCTGGGTCGACGACACCGACCCCGAGTGGCGCGCCCACCGCGAGGCGGCACTCGGAGCCCCCGACGACGAGTCGTCGCCGGGCAGGGGCCCCGTCCCCGAGTCGTCGCCGGACAAGGGCCCCGTCCGCTTCCGCAACCGCGACGAGCTGCGCTATTCGCTGCGCTCGCTCGCGATGTACGCGCCGTGGATCAGGCACATCTACCTGGTCACGGCGGGCCAGACGCCGTCCTGGCTCAACACCGCCCACCCCGGCGTCACGCTCGTCGACCACCGCGAGCTCTTCGCCGACCCCGAAGCCGCGCTCCCCACCTTCAACTCCCACTCCATCGAGAGCCAACTGCACCGCATCGAGGGCCTGTCGGAGCACTTCCTCTATCTCAACGACGACATGTTCCTGGGCCGCCCCACCACCCCGGACACCTTCTTCCTCAGCTCGGGCACCGCCCGCTTCTTCTGGTCGACGGCGTCCGTGCCCGACCTGCCCGTGTCGCCGGACGACGAGGGCTATCTGGCGGCGGCGAAGAACAACCGCGCCCTGCTCCGGCGGGAGTTCGGCAGGACGACGACGCACAGCTTCTTCCACGCGCCCTACGCCCTGCACCGCAGCGTCCTCGCGGAGCTCACCGAGCGGTTCGCGGACGGACTCGAAGCCACCGCGCGCAGCCGCTTCCGCTCGAACAGCGACCTCGCCCTCGTGTCGTCCCTGCACCACCACTACGCGTACCTCACGGGCCGCGCGGTGCCGGGGTCCATCACGTACGACTTCGTGGACATCGGCAGCCGCGCCGACCACTCACGCCTGGGCCAGCTGCTCCAGGGCCGCAGCAAGACGGCCTTCTGCATCGGCGAATCCCCGGACAGCGAGCTGTCGGAGGAGGAAATGGCACTCGCCATGCGCGCGTTCCTGGCGGCGTACTTTCCGGTGCGGTCGCCTTACGAGGGGTGAGGAACGGGGGCGCGGGGCAGCGTCACGGGGGGGCGCGGTGGGTCGGATGGGGCGGCGCGGTGGAGGCGGCGCGGTGGGGGCGGCGCGGTGGGTCGGTGGTGGGTGCTGCTTTCGTCGAGCGTCTGCAGACTGGTTCTTCCGGGGCTCGGTTACGGGGTGCGGCTGGGTAGGGGGCGGGGGCTTCGCGGGGCCGGGGGCGTGGGGTGGTGGCCGGGGCCGCCCGGCGCTCGGGAGGATGGCGGTTCCGGCGGCCCAGTAAAGGGCGCTCCGCTGCGCTACGCGTCGGCTGCGCCGATTGCGCTGCGCTCCACCCTTGACTGCCCCGCCTCCACCGCAGGAGCTTTTGTTGGCCGGGCGGCCAGGGAGGGGGCGTATGGGGACGGTGGATGGGCTCGTCGGTCTCCTGCCATCTGCGGACCAGTTCTTCTGGTGTGAGCGTCACGCGGTGAGGGGGTACCGCCTGACAGACGGGGACGCCCCGGTGGCGGTGACGGGTCTCCGGCCGGGTGCGGACTGGCTCTTCTGGTGCGAGCGTCACGAGAGACGATGCTCAGCCGGGCCGACCGACCGGCTCAGCTTCGGTGGTGGTGGCGGGTCTCCGGCCGTCTGCGGGCCGGTTCTTCTGGTGCGGGCGTCACGAGAGACGACACTCGGCCCGACCGACCGACGGCTCAACTCCGTTGGCTGTGGCGGGGTTTGCGGCCGGGTGCGGACTGGTTCTTCTGGTGCGGGCGTCAGGCGATGCTCGTCGGCCTGGCGTGGCCTGGCCTGGCGTGGCCTGGCCTGGCCTGGCCTGGCCGGGCCGGGCCGGGCGGCTCCGCTTCGGTAGTGATGGCAGGTGTCGTGGCCGTCTGCGGGCTCGCACACCTCACGGAGGCGGCGCGTGGCGATGCGGGGTGGGGGGGAGGGCTCCGGTGGCGGCCTTGGCTGCCGTCTGCGGACCAGTCCAGGCGGGGCTCGCCCGGAGCGCGGCACTTTGCCGGCCCGCCTGGGCGTACGCGCCGCTTTCGCTGCCGACAGCGGACCGGCCCATGCAAGACCCCGCCAAGAGTCAGCGGGCACACGGCCCGACGGGAGGCGGTCGCCGAGTGGAGGGAAGGGCCGCAGAATGCAAGAAAATCCCACGACACGCCACCCCACCCCCCAGCCCATGGGATTTTCCTGCATTCAACCCCCAACCACCCCTCCCCACACCCGAGATGACCGATATGTGAGCACGCGAGGCGATCCGTGA